>JAAFIR010000032.1 GCA_013297885.1 Leptospirales bacterium
GAAAAAAAATTCCTCAAGTGGAATTGGTCCTTCTAAAATTAGGAAAGTAATTTACATGGCATCTATGAGTTCAACACAAAGTAACAAAGAAATAAAAAAATATTTTCAAAGAAAAGTCGCTGAAGGTAAAAACAAAAAATTAGTTCTGAATAATATCGCTAACAAGATCATTAAAATCATCATCGCGATTATTAAAAGCAACAAACCTTATCTACCTAATTTTGTTTCTATTAACCCAATTTTTAAAAAATGATTTGACTTTTTGAACCATAGAGTTCGCTAGTATTGCAAAATTAGAAATAAAAAAAAATAAAATTCTTTTTTCCAAAAATCAAATTACTAATTTGAAAGAAGTGAGCTTTGATAAAAAACAACTGAATGACAAAATTTTTAGGATTGAAAATTTGAAATGGAACAAGCAAAAAGAGGCAAAATGGCTATTATTAAAATTCAAAATTTGAATAAATCATATTTTATTTCAGATAAAGGTGTAAAAATTTTGAATGACTTAAATTTGGAAGTTGATGAAAATGAAATTGTTTCCGTGGAAGGTTCTTCTGGTGTTGGCAAGTCAACACTACTAAATATTATTGGTTCAATGGACGATTATGATTCTGGGCTAGTAGAAGTATGTGGTGTAGATTTAGCAAAAATTTCAAACAACGAAAAAGAAAAATTTAGAGCTGAAAAAATTTCATTTATATTTCAACACCATTTGTTACTTCCTGATTTTTCTGCATTAGAAAATGTGATGATTCCTCTTCTAATAAATAAAATGAATCCAAATAAAGCAAAAGATGAAGCAAAAGAAATGCTCGCTCGTGTTGGTTTAAAAGATAGAATTTCTTCTTTTCCATCTCAGCTTTCTGGTGGTGAAAGTGCAAGAGTTGGTGTAGCTCGTGCTTTGGTCGCAAGAAAAAAATTAATTTTAGCAGATGAACCAACTGGAAATTTAGACAGAGAGAATTCAAAAAATTTAATGAGTCTCATTGTGGAACTTCAAAAAGAATTTCAGTTTTCAATTATTTTAGTAACACATGATATGGAACTTGCTTCACTAGCAAAAAAAAGAAATAAAATGGTTTCAGGAAAATTACAAGCAATTGAAGTTGCTACTGTTTAGGTATTTAAAGATAGAGCTTAGAAATTTTTATTCCTATCTTTCTTGAATTTCTTTTGAAACTTTCTTGATAACACAAAAAAAAGTAACATGTAGCAGATTGGTAAAACTACTTTTGAGAAGTTAATAGTATTTATAATTTAGATTTATAAATTTTCCATTTATCTGAACTTACTTGAACTTCATCAATTAATTTTAAATTCTCTTTTTTAAAATCTGGTTTAAATCCTTCTTCAATGGAAGTTTCAGAATGAATTTCTATTAATTCATCTAAATCATCTTCAAATATTTTATATAAAAAATTTCCACCTTCTATTAAAACTTGGTTCAAATTATATTCTTGAAAAATAAAATAAAATTCAGTTTTTGTAATTTTATCTAGTTCATAAATTTTATTATCTGTAATTGATTTTAATTTTGGAATTAATTTTTCTCTTTCTATTTTATCACCAACTAAAATAAAAATTGTTTTTTTTCTATTTTCAGATTGATTAATTTGATTTTGAGTTTCTAAAAAATTTTCTTTAAATCCAAGCTTAGTTGAAATCAAAAAAATTCGTAAAGGTGAAAAATCTAAAAAATTATTTTTTATAAATTCAAAATTTTCTTTTTTGAAAAATTTGTTGTAATAAATTGAATTAGCTTTAAAACTTTTAGAAATTGAAATGTTTTTTAAATTTAGTTTTGGTGAATCAAAAAAAATAGTTTTTGGTCCAACTATAATTGCATCTACTTTTGCTCTTAAAAGATTAGTGTATTCATTTGAAAATGAATTAGAAATGGGAACAGGATTTTTATTTTCATAACAATAATTTCCTTCTTTAGATAATGCCATTTTATAAATTAATTTAGGACGATTCTTTTTCATTCTAGAAAAAAAACCTTTTAGGTAAATTTCAGAAATTTCTTTGATTTGGTTTAAATATATATATTCTATATTTAGTTCTTTTAACTTAGATTGTATATTTTTTTCTCTTACCAATGGATTTGGGTCTGATTCACCAAGAAAAACTTTTATTGGTCTGTATTGTTCAATCAATTCAAAACAAGGTGGAGTTTTTCCAAAATGAGTACAAGGCTCTAAAGTAACAAATAAATAATGTTTTATATTTTCTTTGAAGTTGAAATACAGTTCCCGTTCTGCGTGATTTTTTCCATAAATATCCGTGTGAGCAGATTTTATAATATTAAATTCGGTATCAGTGATGAGAGCAGCAACAGGAGGATTTGGTGAAGAATACCCTTGTGCTTGGAATGACTCTTCAGAAAGTTTTGCTAGAATTTTATATAGTTTTTCAATGGGAATCATTTGAATTCAATTTGGTTAAAATCATAAAATATGTACAAATAAATCAAAATTGAATTTATAAAATAAATGATAAAATAGTAATAAGATAATTTTCTCCAATCAAATTTTGTAAATTCTTTGATTCGATTTAACATTTTGGTTTTATTATCATTCAAATCGATTTCTGTAAAATTTACTCCATAAATTTCTTTTAAAAATTTTTTATAAATCAATTCTCGATTTGTATCTACTAAGAAATATATTTCATCTGATTCTGTTTTTAAAAATTCTAAAAATAGTTTTGGTATTCTATAAGTATAAATTAGTATAAATTGTGAAAGACTAGAATAAACAGAATATATCCACAAAAAATAAAATTTTGGATCTAAATTTTTTGTTACAAATAAAAAGAATAAAAACAAAAACAAATTTATATATGCCCATATTCTTAACCTAGAAGAATACTTTTTGTAGTTTTGTTGTTCAGTTTTATATTCTATTAGAAAACTATTTTCCAAGATAGTGTTTAACAGTTTTTATTATTCCAGTTTCAAATGATTCTTTCGGAAACCAGTTTAATTCTTTTTGAATTCTTGTTGCATCAATTGCATATCTCAAATCGTGTCCTGCTCTATCAGTTACAAAATTAATTAATTTTTCATATTCTGATTTTGATTTAGAAGTTTCTGAGCCAAGAACTTCACAAATTTTGTAAACTATGTCAATATTTTTCCACTCGTTATTTCCACCTATATTATAAGAACGACCATTTTCACCTTTAAGCAAAATTGTCCAAATTGCGTCACAATGATCTTCCACGTAAAGCCAATCTCTAACATTGATTCCTTTTCCATAAATGGGAAGATTTTTTCCTTCAATTGCATTTGAAATCATAAGTGGAATTAGTTTTTCTTTATTTTGGTATGGACCATAATTATTGGAACAATTAGAAATGGTAATTGGCAATTTGTAAGTGTGATGAAATGCATTTACAAAATGATCTGAAGCTGCTTTTGAAGCTGAGTAAGGTGATGAGGGATCATAAGCTGTTGTTTCAGAAAAAAGTCCTGTTTCACCAAGTGAGCCATAAACTTCGTCAGTTGAAATATGATGAAAGTGTACACCTTTTTTAAATCCAGAATTTTCTGTCCAAGCTTCACGAGCTGTAAATAATAATTCAAATGTTCCAATAACATTTGTTTCTAAAAAAACTTTTGGACCAGAAATGGAATTGTCAACATGACTTTCTGCTGCAAAATGAATAACAGTATCAATTTCATTTTTACCAAATAAAAATTTTAATAAATCTTTATCTCTGATATCACCTTTAACAAATTCATAATTAAAATTTTTTTCTATTCCTTTTAGGTTTTCTAAATTACCTGCATAGGTAATTGAATCTAAATTAAAAACTTTTCCATTAAAATTATTTTTTTTTAAATAATGAATAAAGTTGGCTCCAATAAATCCAGCACCACCAGTGACTAAAAGATTTTTTAAACTTCTCATTTTTATCCTTTCAGAGATTTTATTTCTTCTAATAAATTTTTTCGAGCATTTTCTTCATGAAGTCTTTGCATTTGAAATGTATAATAAATATTTTTTCTATTTAAAAAACTTTCTAATACTTTAATTCTTTCTTTTTGAAAAGTAGTTTCTTCAACCCAAGAATATTCCTTACGAATTGAATCAGCATACTCAATATATTCTTTTTTTTCACTCCCCAAAATAAGTAAATCAGAATCTAAAAACAATTCATGTTCAAAACAAGGTTCATAAAGCTGATGGTTTTTAGTTCCAATTATTAAATTTTTTAATTCATCTAGTTCGTGACCAAGTAGTAATTTTCCAAAATCATTTTCTAATTCGATAAATGAATCTTCTTCATTAGTGGAACTAGTTGTGTCATAAATAATGTCATGATAAACAGTAGCTAAAAGCAATAAGGAAAATTTATTGCTATTGCCCACCATATCAGAAATATTTTTCCACATTTTTTCAATATGTTTTAATGTATGATAAAAACGGTGTGGTTCTGAATATTTTAAAAAAATCTTATCATAAATAATATCTATTAATGATTCTCTATGACCTAATATTCTTGCTATCTCAAAAAAGTTTGCTTTCACTAGATTTGTCCAAAGTATTCAATTTCTTTTTCTAATATAATTTTAGATTTTTGAAACACTTTATCTTGAATTGTGGATACTAGGTAATTTACATCACTAGCTTTTGCTCCCCCTAGATTTACTATAAAATTACAATGTGCTGGGGATATTTGAGCTTTATTTTTCATTAAACCTCTTAGACCAGATTTGTCAATCAATTTCCAGCTTTTCATAGGTAATCCATTATCATCTAACCCTTTTGGATTTTTAAAAACTGATCCTGCACTTTTTTTATTTTCAGGTTGAGAAGAATTTCTTTTTTCCCTTTTATCATTTAATGAATTTTCAATTTCTTCTAAGTTACCTTTTTTTGCAAAAATTTTGATTCCTGTTATAATTGAATTTTTATCTCTTAAAAATTCTGTAAAACGATAACCAAATTCGATTTCTTCTTTTTTTTTTGAATAAAATTTTCCATCCCTAATAAAATCCACTTCTAAAATTTGGTTAAAAATTTCTCCCCCATAACAACCTGCATTTTGAATTACAGCTCCACCAACCCATCCAGGAATTGTACTTAAAAATTCTAAACCAGTATAACCAAGTAGAGAAATTTTTTTAAAAGTGGGAGTTGTGTTTGTTGCAGCTCCCACATAAAAAATTCCTTCGCTGTTTTCAGAAAATTCTTTAAACATTCCTGAAAGTCTTAGAACAACAAAATCATTTGGTTCATCAGAAATTAAAAGATTTGAACCACCACCTAAAATTTTGTATGGAATAGAAAATTTTTTTTGAATTTCTAAAAATTCAAAAATTTGTTCGTTTGATTCTGGCTCTACAACTAATGGTGAGACACCACCAATTTTAAATGAGGATAATGGAGCCAAAAGTAAATTTTCTCTAAATGGAATTTTTTTTTCTGATAATTGAATTTTGTATTCACCAAAAATTTTATCCAGCATTTAGTACATTCTCTTCAATTAATTTATTTTGAAGTTCAATTGCTTTTGGATTTTCTGGATTAATTAGTAAAGATTCATTTAATAATTTTGCTGATCTAGAATAATTTTTTTGTTTTCTATAAATATCAGCCAAGTTTAAAAGATTGTTTAAGTGAAATGCATCTCTAAGTCTCAAAGATTCACCATAATCTGATGCTATTGAATATTGATTTAAAAATTTATAAGCATAAGAAATTCGAAAATATTCTTCATTGTCCATTGGATATTTTTCTAAATATTCTGTACTTAGTTTTACAAACTCAGAATATTTTTTTTCATGATAAAATAAATTTGTCAGTTTTTGGTAAGTTGTTTGATTTTTTGAAATTTGAAATGCTTTATTGTATTCTTCAAATGATTTTTCAAATTCATTTTTTGATAAATAAGAATCTCCATTTGAAATAGAATCAAAATATTCAGTTGGTAAAATTGGGGCTTCAAAAGAGTCATTAAATTGGACTTTGATTAAAGTATAATCATCTGTGAACTCTCCCATTTTTAAAATAGACTTTGTGATTCCTTCTAATTCCCCAGAGCCATCTTCCACATGTTTTAGAAAATTTTCTCCATCTTCGTTTATATTTCTTTGCCCATCTGTATCCATTCCAAGCATAATATCATCTCTTCCATCTGATCCAATAATAATGGAATCTTCATTGAGCATTTGAAAAACATTAACTTTTAAATTTCCATCAAGTCCAAGCATTCCCACTTTATGTAAGTACAATTGGTTTTCCAAAAATGATGCTTTTTTATCACGATATAAAACTGTCCAAGGATGTTCAGCGTTAAGAAAATACATTGCACCGTTTTCTTCTTCAATTAATCCCATCACAATAGAAACTAACATACTTCCATCAAATGAAACAAATACATTTTGAAGTTCAATAAAACAAATTTTAATCCATTGCTCTGGGAATAATTCCATATTGGGTTTAAAAATTTTAGTTCTTTCTATAATCGAACGAAACACAACTCCAAGAACTAAAGCTCCACCAGCACCTTGGATGGATTTTCCCATTGCGTCTCCATTTATAAATACACAATAATTTTTTCCGCGGAGTTTGATATTATTTGCAATACACATATCTCCACCAATTTGGTAAGTTTTATTTTTAAACTCAAAAGTTTTTTTCTGTTTGATATAAAAATCAATTTTGACTTTATTACTTTGGGCTTGGTTAATCATTAACGGTTTAATCAAAAGTGAGGTTAAAAAATAATCTCCATCTTGTTGAAGTTTTAATTCACGAACTTCAGTTAAAGATTTTTGAAGCTCTCTTGTTCTATCTTCCACTTTTTTTTCTAAGTTTTCATTTAATTCTTCTACTTCATTATGAACTCTTAAAAAACGATTTGCTAATACAAAAGCAATTCCAATTACAAATGTAAAAAAACCATAACGAACTAGACCAAAATTTTTTATATTGGAAAAAAGTGCTGTTGCACCAATTAAATCCCAAAGTGCAAATACTACCAAAAGCAAAAAACCAAATGAAAGTCTTTTGGAATCTTGGTGTTTTTTTACAATAGAAGAAATCATCAAATAAGACAAATAAATTAGAACAAGTAATGCTGAAATTTGCCAAGCTTGTAAAACAAATGCTGCAATTGGTCTAGAAACAAAAATCATTAAAATAGATAAAATTTCACTAAATACAAAAATAATTTTTCCAATTAAACTGAGTCTATCTTTTAAAAATATTTCAAAAAATCCAATAGCAGATGCTGAAACATGAAATAAAACTATGTATTCAATTCTTGTGATTAACATTGGAGATATGTTTAATTCATAAATTGTTGTACTTCTTGTGTAAATATAAACTGCAAGAGTAATACAAAACATAGCAAAAAAGAAATTGTACTTTTCTGATTTTCGTTTTACAAATAATAACAAATGATAAAAACCAACAAACGCATATAAAAATAATAGCATCAAACTTACTCTTTCAGTTACAATATGCAAATTGTTTTCATGATAATCAATTACAGTATCATTATCTCCATACACTGCAACTTCTTCACCTGGAAGACCTGCTACAAAAATAAAAATTTCATTTTCTTCTTTTAATGCAGATGTTTTTAATTTGGTGATTACGTTTCTAGTAAATCCATGTTCTAAAAATTTACCATTTTCAATTTTTCCACTTGATGCAATTTTTTCTCCATTAAAATAAATTTCATATACATTCGATAAAAATGGAATTAAAAGAGATAAACTTTCATCTAAAGAATTAATTTCTTCTTTTTTTAAAATTACTTTTTTATAAAGAGTAAATTGGACAATGCCCGTTTCAAATTTATTTTTAAAATCTGTAAAGCGTATTGTTAATTCTTTAAAATTTTCCCAAGATGCATCTTCTTTAAATTCTAAATGTTTTCCTATTTTTCCTTTCCATTCGTTTTTTAAAAGAATTGGGAATGATTCGGAGAAAATCGAAATTTGAAAAAAAAGTAAAAATAAAAATAATAATTTGTTCACAAGTAAATAAATAAATTAAGGTTTTATTTTAGCAATAAAATTTATGAGGCAAACATGAAAAAGCTATTCTTAATTGCAAGTATTCTAGGATTTCTTGCAGTTTTATTTGGTGCATTTGGAGCCCATGGCTTAAAAAAAATCATTTCTTCGGAAAATATGATAGTTTTTGAGACAGCAAATAGATACCATTTTTATCATTTATTCGCAATTTACTTAGTAGGAATTTTATCAAAACAATTTAAAGAAGAAAGTTTTTCTAAAATTGGATATTATTTTACTTTTGGAATTCTATTATTTTCTGGGAGTTTGTATATATTAGCAATTACTAATATAAAATTTTTTGCATACATCACACCAATGGGTGGTTTGATTTTACTTTTTTCATGGGGGAATTTATTTTATAAAATTTATAAATCTAAGTAAAGTTTTTTTTTTGCGAATTTTTTTTCGGCACAAATTAGTCATTTAAGAATGCTAAGTTCTTAAGAGTAACCGACAAAAAAACAGGCTCTCAACTACTTCTGAAGCCTCAGACTAACTTCTGAGGCTATTCAGAATCGTTTCGATCCTTTTCGCACTACAATTCAGAAATTTTATCTAAGATTTTAAAAATCCTTTTGTTTGCTTCAAACGAGCCAAGAATTTGGTTTGAACGATTATTTATGACAGATTCAATTTCTTTGTATAGATTGATCCATGCACTGGAATTAAATTTGGGAATTGGAATTTCTGTGAGACTTTTAAAACCTTTGTAAAGAGTGGAAGTTTTGGTTTCAAAAAAATGATGACCATCGTTACTTAAAATAAATCTTCCATGTTCAGTTTGTACATCTATTTCAAATTGAAAATAATTTCGTTTGCCTCCAACTTCAAAAAAAACTTCTACATTGTTTGGATAAGAAAGTAATGCCAAAACTTGTTCTGAAATTTTGGAATTTTTAGTTTTCTTTTTATGAATGGAATAAATTTTTTTGGGAATTGATTCTAGTAAAAAATCAATAAAATCAATTGCATGAGTTCCATCATGAAAAAGTGGACCACGAGAATTTTTAAAAGCTGCCCCTGGGTCCCTAAAATTTGTGAGAACTGAAGCTTTGATTACCCTAAGTTCACCATATTTTTTTTCCTGAATGATTTCTTTAACATAATTATAAACAGAATGGTATCTTCTTTCGTGATTTACCCAAAGCTTCAGACCAAATTTATTTTTTAGTTTTTCAATTTTTTTTAATTCTGAAAAATTTAAACAAATTGGTTTTTCTACTAAAATATTTTTTATACCAAATTTAGCTAAAAATTCTAAATTTTCAAAATGAGATTCAGAATTGGTGGCAATAATTCCAAAATCAAATTTTTCATTTTTGATTTGTTCTAAATCACTTAGAATATTTTTTAATTTCCACTGGTTTTTAAATTTTTCAATTTTTTCTTGGTCAATATCATAAATTGCTTTTAATTTAAAATTTTTTTTGCCAAATTTTGAAAATAAAACTCCAGCGTGAGTACAAGGATGATTTCTAAATTCGTCTTCTTCAAGAGTAGATCCAATTCTTCCGAGTCCAATTAAAATTGTGTTAATCATTTGGTTCTTTCAAGATAATAAATTTTTTTATTTTCTTCAAGCTTTTCTTTTTCAAAAACTGAGATAGGAAAATTTTCTCTTTTAAATGAATATTCTTCAGTAAATTTGAGAGCAGAATTTTTTCTAAAATTTAAAATTGCTTTTCTCCCGTAAGCCCCATGATCTGTAGCAAATCGAAATCTACCATTTTCTTTAAGTAAATATTCTAGCTCAGATAAAAATTTTGGATTAATAGTTCTATTTTGCCAATGTTTTTTTTTGGGCCAAGGATCAGGGAAATTAAGTAGAATTTCATCAAAAGAATTTGATTCAAAAAACTCTTTTAAAAACCAATTAAAATTACAACAAGCTAGTTTGATATTTTCAAGACCAAGTTTTGTAATTTGTTTAGCTGTATATTCTAATCTCCCGTTATTTTTTTCAAATAATAAAAAAGCAGTCTCAGGATTTTTCCCTGCTAAATCAATTGCGACCTCACCCCAACCAGAACCAAGCTCCAAAAAATATTTATCAAATTTATTTTCAAAAATTGTTTTTAAATCTAAGATTGTATTTTTTTTTAACTGAACTAAATGTTTAGACTCAAAAGGAATTTTTTCGACAATAGTCCAAAGTCTTTCTTTATAAATTTCTTCCAAGTTTTAAAACCTTATCAAAATATTCTTTTGTAATTTTACTAGAATTTTCCCAAGAAAAAAAATCTAAATCAATTTCAGGTAATTTTTCTGAATCCAAAATTTTTTTTAATTCCTCTGCCCAAATTTTTTCATCTTCTGTTCCAAGATAAGTAATTTGGTCAGATCCAATTTCATGAAATGTGGGTATATCTGAAACAATTGATTTTACTTTATGTGCCAGAGCTTCTAAAAGTGGAATTCCAAATCCTTCATAAAGAGAAGCAAATAAAAATGCTTTAGCGTTTTTGTAATAATGGTGAAGCTCTGAATCAGAAATTTTTTCAAATAAAATTACATCACCTTTTTTCATTTCTTCTTCTAGTTCATTAAAAAAATCTTCTTTTTCCCAACCACGTTTTCCAATTATCACCCAGACTAATTTTTCAGAATTGATTTTTCTAAATTCTTTCCAAACTTTTAACAAAAACGAATAATTTTTTCTAGGCTCAAGAGTTGAAACAGATAAAACATATTTTTCAGGCAAGCTACTTGGTTTTTCTGAATTTAAAATTTTTTTGATTTCATCTAAACTCACCCCTGGATAAGCAATTCCAGTATTTTCTATTGGGTAAGAAAACTTTTTTACTAAATCATCTCTAGTTTGTTCTGAAATATTTAAAATAAATTTTGACTTATCTACTGATTTTTTTTGCACAAGTCTTTGTTGAAGGCGAGCCAAAAATCTCATTGCTTCAGGATATTTGTACAAAACTAAATCACAATAAGTTAATACAACAGGTAAATTAAAAAAATAAGGTGGAATCACTTGTTGAGATCCCCAAAACAAATCCAATTTATACTTTTTAATTTCAAATGGTAAAAGAATATTAAAATAAGTTGCACCTTTTTTAGCTAGTATTCCTTTTCCTTGGATAAAAGTAACATTAGGAAGTTCTAATATACTTTGATGTGTTTCATGAATGGGTAAATGAGAAAATAAAAAGAACTCGTAATTTTTTTTATCAGGGAAAAATTTTAGCGTTTCAGAAATTAATCTTCCCACACCAGAAACTCTTGTTGAAAGAGGTCTTGCATCCATTCCAATTTTATAACTCAAGATTCATACTCCATTAAATTGGTTTCTAGATACACGAGCGAAAGTGATTGACTCGGTGTCAAAAAATTGCAGAACATTGAGCAGAGTCGAAGTGTGCAATTTTTTGACAAGAGAGGAAAGCACGGTTTTTCTAGCAACGAGTGGTTTAAACCACTCGTTAATAGAAAAATTCGCCCAAAAAAAAAATATTTTTGCATAAATAAAATTATGCGAGCTTGGTTAACTCAGTAGGAGTTTCGAGTTCTGCGAGTTTTAATAAATCTTTTACAAATAAATTTTTATTTGGTGGAATTAGATAAAACTTGGATTCAATTTTTAAATGGATTTTTCCGTTCTCACCTGTGATGATATTTGCATCTTCAGAAATTAAAGTTCCTTTTGTGAGCGGAACTGGTTTTCCAAAATCAATCACTTCGACTTTTCCATAAGCCAAAATGATTTCGGCTTTCATTGAATTTGTCCTTTGAGAGTAGCTGAGGTTGCTTGTTCAATTTTTACATTCACAGTTTTGCCGATCATTTCTTCTAAACTAGAATTTTCTGGTTTTGGAAACACACACATTCTACCAGAGTTAGTTCTACCTGATAAATCTTTTTCTGATTTTTTTGATCTGTCTTCAATCAGCACTTCAAAAATTTGTCCAATTTTTTCTTTATTTAGTTTATGCGAAATAGAAGTTTGAAGCTCCACAAGTTCAGTGAGTCTCTTGGATTTGTCTTCTTCAGTTACATCATCAGAATAATTTCTTTTTGCAACAGTTCCTTCACGTTCTGAATATTTGAACATAAACGCCATATCAAATTCTACTTTTTTTACCACATCCAAAGTATCCAAAAATTCATCATTTGTTTCAGTTGGAAATCCAACAATAATATCAGTGGTGAGCCCAACATCTGGAACAATAGAACGAATTTCATTAACCAAATCCAAATATTCTTCTTTTGTGTATGTTCTATTCATTTTATCAAGCACTCTTGTGTTACCTGCTTGAAGAGGCAAATGGATGTTAGGTGAAAATCTTTTTTCTTTAGCCATCAAATGAAGTAGATGTTTTGGAAAATCTTTTGGATGTGGTGAAGTAAAACGGATTCGCTCAATATTAGTTTTTTCTAATATAGATTCAATTAACCTCGCAAAATCATGAGTTCCAGTTTTGTATGAATTTACATTTTGTCCAAGTAAAGTAATTTGTTTAATTCCTTTGTCTTGTAGCTTTTTAATTTCTTCCACAATAGAATGAATTTCTCGACTTCGCTCTCTTCCTCTTGTGTAAGGAACTACACAAAAAGTACAAAAATTATTACAACCTCTCATAATTGTAACAAATGCTTGGATTCCATTAATCACTTCAGGTTCAATTTCATCATAAGTTTCAATTTTAGAAAGTCTAGTGAGATTTGTTTTTTTTTCTCCGTTTCTAATTTTTGTAATTAAACTAGGAAGGTCTCGGTAATTATCTGGACCCACAACCAAATCAAGTGGAAGCTCTTCATGAAATAAATCTTCACCTAGATTTTGAGCCATACAACCAAGCACACCAATTACTAAATTTGGATTTTTCTTTTTTAAATACCCAAGACTTTGGAGTCTAGAATAAATTTTTGCATGAGCGTTTTCACGAACTGCACAAGTATTTAAAAAAATTATATCTGAATTTTCTACATCTTCTGAATTGGAATAATCTGCTTTTTGCATGAGTGACTTAATTATTCCAGAATCATATTCGTTCATTTGACAACCATAAGTTTCAACATACACTTTGCCAAGTTCTGGCTTTGATTCTAAAATAGATTTTACTTCAAGAGTTTCGTTCATGATTCATTCCTCAGTTGTGGAAATAAAATTGTGTCACGTATGGAAGGAGAATTTGTGAGAAGCATAACAAGTCGATCAATTCCAATTCCAAGTCCACCAGTTGGAGGCATTCCATATTCTAATGCACGAATATAATCATGATCCATCATAAATGCTTCATCATCTCCAGCTTCTCTACTTTTTACTTGCTCTTCAAATCTTTCTTTTTGGTCAAATGGATCGTTTAATTCGCTAAATGCGTTTCCAATTTCACGCCCAACAATGTACGGTTCAAATCTTTCCACGTAACTTGGATTATCCTCACGAGACTTTGCAAGAGGAGAAAGTTCTTTTGGAAAATCTGTGATAAAAATTGGTTGGATTAAATTTGGTTCAACTTTTTCAGAAAAAACTTCATCAGCTACTTTCCAGATACTCACTTTATCATCTGCTTTTACATGGATTTTTTTTGCTTCTGATTTTGCTTCATCCAAAGTTTTAATTTTTGAAAAATCAATTCCCGAATATTCTTTGATGATCTCTACATAAGTTTTTCTATTCCAAGGAGGAGTTAAATCAATTTGATTTTCGCCGTATAAAAATTTTAAACCTTTACCAATAGAAATTGCAACATGAGTAATTAAATTTTCTGTGAGCTTGAGCATTGTTTCCATATCGCCATAAGCCATGTACAGTTCGAGCATCGTAAACTCAGGATTGTGCTTAATTGAAATTCCTTCATTTCTAAAATTTCGATTCACTTCAAATACACGATCTAGTCCACCAACAATTAAACGCTTTAAGTACAATTCAGGTGCAATTCTTAAATACAACTGCATGTCGAGAGTATTATGATGTGTGATAAATGGTTTTGCAGCAGCACCACCAGCAATTGGATGAAGCATTGGAGTTTCTACTTCTAAAAAATTTTCTTTAACTAAAAAATTTCTAACTTCTTGAATGATTTTACTGCGGGTAATAAATGTTTCACGAACAGAATCATTTACAACTAAATCTACATAACGCATTCTATACCTTTGTTCTTTATCAGAAAATGCGTCATATACAACTCCATCTTTTTCTTTTGCAACAGGAAGTGGGCGAATACATTTTGCAAGTGGAGTGAACTTCAATACATGAATAGAAATTTCACCGGTTTTAGTTTTAAATAAAAATCCTTCGATTCCAATTATATCACCGATGTCCATTGTTTTAAACAAAGAATAAGTCTCACCTAGTTCTTTTTCTGATCCGTATAGTTGGATATTTCCTTGTTTGTCTTTTATGTTTGCAAAACTAGCTTTGCCCATTACACGTTTAGAATTTACTCTTCCTGCAAGTTTATGAAGTAATTTTGCTTCAGGATCTTTTTCAGCTAGACTTGCTTGTTCAAGCAAGATAGAATCAAAACTATCAATTAAATTTTTAGAAAATGAATCTGGAAAAAATCGAACAGGATAAGGATTTAAACCTTGTTTTTTTATCTCTTCAATTTTCTCGATTCTTTGTTTAATTAATTCTGATTGTTCTAATTCTTCTTCTGTCATAACTCTAAGTTTTTATAGAAAAGCGTGTAGTCAAGGATTTAGTGATTCGTTTTTAGTGGCTCAGATTAGAAAATCTTATATTAAAAGTTTGGGCGATTCGTTGTAAGCAACGACCGAGCTTTTCGCTACTTCTGAATCCTCGGCTTAAAACCCGAGGCTATTCAGAAACGCTTCAATCTCTATCGCACGCTTCGCTGAATTGAAAAACTTTATTTCAAATCTTGAACTAATGTTTCTCTTCCACCCTTATATTCAATATAATATTTGAAAATACAAAAAGTGTCGTCTTTAATTTTATATTCTCCTTTCTTATGCAAAATAAGATTTGAAATTACTTCTTTTAAATTCTATCTTTTTTATGATGAAACTTAGAAATAAATTTTTATTTTAAATCTATCTAATCTTCCATTTAATGAGATAGTTTTTTTCTGATGTCAGTTGTTAAAGAAAATTACAGCTTAGAAAAAAAAGTCGATTAGGAATTGCTAATTTACTTAAACTGGATAATTCGCACTTCCATTTGAAAATCTAATTTTCCAATTTCATTTTTCATGATTTCCAAAACTTTTTCTTTTTTAAATCCACCAGTTCCTGCTCCAATTAGCGGAAGAGCGATTCTTAAAAAATTATTTTTTGAAGCTAATTCAATTTCATTAAAAGTTGAATGTTGAATTGACTTTTTAGTAGCAGTCCAAAAAAAATTTATTCCTGCAACATGAATTATGCTTTTAAAATTTAAATTTCCAACATTTGTTAGAACCACTTCACTTTTTGATTAAATTCCTTTTTTTGAAAGCTCAATAAATGGTTTAAACCCAGCTCTTTTTTAAATAGCACCTGAAACTCCTTGAGGTAATAAAAGCTACCACAAGGAATAAAATTTCGATTCCAAGGATTTAAAATTATTTCCACATCTTGATCTAAAAGATTTCCTTATATAATTTTAAAATTCATAACAGTTTAATTTTCCCTTAAAATAAAAATTCTTCATCACAAATCACAATTCAAAATTCCATAATTATCAATTTCAAAAACAAGGCTTTCCAAAAATTTGGAATTATGATTAAATTATCAAGCATAAATAAATCACATGGACAACAAGTTCTATTTGATGATTTACATTTCGCTATGAATAAAGGCGAAAAAATTGGATTGGTTGGAAGAAACGGACATGGAAAGTCCACACTAATTCAAATGATTCTTGGAAAACAAGAAACAGATTCTGGCACAATTATCATTCCCAAAAATTATAAAATTGGACATTTGGAACAACATTTAAAATTCACTAAGCCAACTGTTTTAGAAGAATGTGCACTTGGGCTCCCTGATGGCGAAGAATATGAAACTTGGAAAGTAGAACAAATTTTATTTGGACTTGGTTTTAAAGAAAAAGATATGGATCGAAATCCAAATGAATTTTCTGGTGGATACCAAATCAGAATGAATCTCGCAAAACTACTAGTATCCGCTCCAGACCTTTTGATGTTAGATGAGCCAAATAATTATTTGGATATTGTTACCATTCGTTGGCTAGAAGAATTTTTACGTGAATGGGAGGGTGAAATTATTTTAATCACACATGATAGAAGTTTTATGGATGCTGTTGTATCGCATACAATTGCAATTCATCGTCAAAAAGCAATTAAGACAGAAGGTGACACAGAAAAACTTTATAATTATATCAACCAAACTGAAGAGATTTACGAAAAGACAAGACAGAACGAAGCAAAAAAAAGAAAACAAGAAGAAGTGTTTATTGAACGTTTTAAAGCCAAAGCAAGTTTTGCAAGCCGTGCACAGTCTAGGGTCAAAAAATTAGAAAAACAAGGTGAGATGAAAGCACTTGAAAAAATTGATGACTTGGAACTTTATTTTAACTCAGCTGATTTTTCTGCATCTGTGATGATGTCAACTGAAGAAATCAGTTTTTCATATTCAGAAAATTCTCCAAAGTTAATTGATAAGTTTTCGATTGTTGTTGGAAAGCGTGATAGAATTTGTATCATCGGAAAAAATGGAAAAGGTAAATCCACACTTTTAAAATTAATGGCCGGAGAATTACAAGCAACAGAAGGTCGCATCACAAAACATCCAAGTTTAAAAGAAGGATATTTTGGTCAGACAAATAAAATTCAGCTCAACGAAAACAATACAATTGTAGAAGAAATTCGTTCTGCTGATGAATCTTGTAATGATGGAATTGCACGAAACATTGCAGGTGGTTTGATGTTTAGTGGAGATTCAGCTCTAAAAAAAATCAAAGTGCTTTCAGGTGGTGAAAAAAGCCGTGTGCTACTTGGAAAAATTTTAGTCACTCCATGTAATTTATTATTTTTAGATGAGCCAACAAATCATTTGGACATGCAATCTTGTGACTCGCTAATTGAAGCAATTGATAATTTTGAAGGCTCAGTTGTGATGGTTACACATAATGAAATGCATATTCGTGCAGTTGCCACAAAACTAGTTGTATTTGATTATGACGAAATCAAAATTTATGAAGGAACATATGACGAGTTCCTCCAAGATATTGGTTGGTCTGATGAAGAGAAATGATTTTTAGCACAAATATCGGGCGAATTTTTTTTGTAGTGAATGGTCGCGACCATTCACTACAAAAAAAACCGTGCTTTCCTCTCTTGTCAAAATTTTTTATTCAAAAAATTTTGACACCTAGTCAATCACTTTCGCTTGGCTGCTAAAATTGAAAAATTTTTCTCTACAAACTTCCCCCTCTCTGTTGCTCAGCAATGGAGAAGGCTACTCTGTAAAATTTATCAATATTAATTAAGTTGGGATGAGGTAAGAGGTGAAACAATTTTTTGAAAAAATACTTTTAGAACTAGATTCTGAATTTTTAAAAAAAAACCAATTGATTCTTTCTTATTCTGGCGGAGCTGATTCTAGTTTACTTTTGGAATTTTTAAAATATTTGTACCAAGAAAAAAAAATTTTAAAACCCATTTTATTTCATCTAAATCATAAACTTAGAAATAACCAAACTGAAATTTTAGGAATCAAAAAAATTTTAGAAGATTCAGGATTTCATTTTATTTACAAAGAAAAAAATATATTTAAACTTTCCAAAAAAATAAAAAAATCCCTAGAAGAAACAGGAAGAATTTTTAGATACCATGAACTAAAAAAAATCCAAAAAAAATCGAATGGGATTATTTTAACAGCTCACCAACTAGATGATTATTTAGAAACATCTTTGATTCATTTAATTCGTGGTGCTGGAGAGTCAGCATTTAAAAATTTACCAATTTATGAAAATGGAATTTTAAGACCATTTGTAAAAATTCCCAAAGATAAAATTTTAGAATTACTTAATGAAAATCAAATTCCTTATTTTGAAGACGAGTCCAATACTTCAGAAGAATATTTAAGAAATCGAATCCGAAAAAAAATCATTCCAATTTTAAAAGAAGAAAAATTAAACATAAAAAAGCTTTATGAAAATTTTCACGAAAAACCAATTTTTGAAAGTTTTGAGAAATCGGTGCCAAGTTTTTTAAAACTGAATTTAGATAATTTTGATTTTAAAGATTTAAAAACTGTTCTAGATATTTATCTAAAAAATTTGGGACTTCATCCCATTAAAAAAAATTTATTTTTAAAAATAAAAAATCTCTTAGAAAAAGAAGAAGCAATCCATTTGGAAAACTCCGAAGTGTTTTTTTGGAAATCAAAAACTTCAGAATTATTTCTAATTCCCAAAAATTCTCCACTTTTGAAAGAAGTAGAACATGATGGAGAAAATTTTATCTGGAATAAAAACCCTATTCCACTTGCTGAAAATGAAATTCTTGGTTTTTATGAAAAAGGTTTAAAAATAAAAATTAGAAACCAGACCAAAGAAATTTCTGAAATTCTTAGAGAAAACCAAATCCCAAGAATATTAAGAGAAAAAATTCCGATAATTAAAAAAGATGGAAAAGTGATTTCTATCTTAGTTGATCTTTTTGATAAAAAATTAAAACGTGTAAATGGAGATTTATGAGTAAAGACAATTTAACAGTTGAGTTTCATTCTTCTGTTGCAGATATTTCAAAATTTCCAAGAAACAAAATGCCTCAGTTTGCTTTTGCAGGCAGATCCAATGCAGGAAAATCTAGTTTAATCAACGCAGTGACAAACCATTCCAAGTTAGCATTTGTATCAGCAACTCCCGGAAAAACAAGACTTGTAAATTTATTTTTGTTGAACAAAAACTCTTTTTTGGTAGATTTACCGGGTTTTGGTTATGCAAAAGCATCTAACCAAGTTCGAGATGAAATAATACTTTTAGTGAATGATTATTTGAATGATGCTAGAGAACTTAAAATTTTATTTTTACTCTGTGATTCAAAAAGATCTGTTCCTGAAGATGAATTAAATATGATTGAAACCTGTTATGACAAAAAAATCAAACCAGTTTTAATCAGAACCAAAGTTGATAAACTAAACCAAAAAGAAAAATTTATTTTGAATGATGAAAAAAAAAGGTTAGAGTTAGAATTTAGAAATATAAATATAATTCTTGCATCTACCAAAACCAAAGAAGGAATTTCAGAAATTAAAAAAATGATTCTTAAATAAAATACAGATTTTATCCTTTAGTATCCTTCATATATGGATGATCATTAATCATTTCAAAATATTCATCATTAAAAATTTCAATTGTATTTTGAGTTATATTATAATAATTTAAAATTGCTTCCATAACATCTATTTCTTTTTGAATTAAGGAAATTTTAGTTAGACGTTTTGCTAATAATTCAGAAATTCGTGTTACTCTATCCATATCTGTAGTTATTGCAACTTCATCTTTATTAAAATTTTGAAATAAAACTACTTCAATAAATTGTTTAGGCATTTTCCAAATTTCAAATGCTTTTTTTCCTATTTCAATAGAGTCATAACCAATTTCATCACGTTCCAAATCGTATAAAGATTTTACACCATATTCATAAAGTTTTAAAATTTTTTGATATTTGTCTACAAAATTTAAAGCAAGAATATTCATTCCGATTTTTTTCATCAATGATATAATAAAAATATCTGGCTCTAATTTTTTTAAATTTAATGGTCCTAAAATATCATGAGCAATTAAAGAAGATAAAACAGGAATTTCTCTTAAATGTTTTACAAAAATTTCAGCTTTTAAAGGATTTGTTAAAGTTTTGTTGTACTGATCGATAACTAATCGTTTAGCTTCCTTAATACCCATTACAGAAATTGCATCTTTTAAATTACGAATCGTTCCAGACCTACCGTAAAATGCAGAATTTGCAGATCTAATAATTGAACTAGAAAAAGAAATATCTGGACTAATAATTTTTTCTAGTTCTGCAATTCCATTTTTTGGATCTTCCACATCAAAACTAATCACATGTGTAAACACTGATGGTAAATTTGGAAGTCTGATTTGATTCAAATCAATTTTATCAACTTCTTTATCAAGATGTGTAAGGATATCTTTTCGATTAAATAGAACTGCAAGTTTTCTGATTAAATTTTCATCATCAAATGGTTTAACAACATATGAATTTACTCCAAGTAAAATTACTTCTTTTACTAAATGTCCTTCAGCATGACCAGTAATAAAAATAATTTTTAAATTTGGATAAATTTTTTTAATTTCTTTAATTGTTTGAAGACCATTCATTTTTGGCATCTCATGGTCAATTGAAATTAAATCTGGGAGATTGTGCATTTGTTGTAATTTTTCTAAAGCTTCTATACCATCACTGGCATCCCCGATAACATTAAAACTAAGTCTTCCAAAAGTTCTTTTAATTGCATTTCGAAAAGTTAAACTATCTTCAACAACAAAAACATTGTATGGATCTTTATTGGATAATTTTAGGCCAACAGGAAGTAAATCTGAGAGATTTTGCATGATCGATGTCAATTTAAAATTATAAAAAATAATGCAAACAGTTTTATTAAGCTAAGATTTAATAAGTATTCTTGAGGAAATGATTCTAGTTAATTTTTATGGGCAAATTTTTCCCCAACCAAAGCTTTAGATATTCAAGCGAAAGCGATGAATGGCTTTATTGTGGAGAATTAAAAATGAAAAATGTTAAATAAAAAAAATTACGAAAAATGAATTTTTAATTCTTAATTCTAAATTTTTTATAAAATTGGGAAAAACCGTGCTTTCCTCTCTTGTCAAAATTTTTTATACAAAAAATTTTGACACTGAGTCAATCACTTTTGCTTAGTAAAAAAAAACTAATATAGATAACTTCAATTACCTCTGATTACGATTCCATTATTTCCAATACCAAAACATTGGGTATCAGATGTACAAACAGCATTATTTAATGTTCCAGTAATTGAAGTTGAATGAGGTGCCCATGAAGATCCATTAGAAGTAAAAACTATGGTTCCATTAGATCCTGCAAAAACACAAGTTGAAGTTCCACTAATACAATTTCCATTTCGTTTGATTGATAAATATTCTCCAAATTGAAGTTCGCTAAAGCTAACTCCACCGTTTGAAGTAATCCTACCATAATCATATAAAGTAAGTTTAGTATAATAACAATTATTTGTATTAGAACAAGCAATACCAGAAATTGAATCTTTTGTACCTGAATTGACTACAAACCAATTTGAGCCATCTAAAGTTTTAAGAATCATTCCATTGGTACCACCAACAAAACAATTATTCGAATCAATACAAGTGATTTGATTTAATGAATTTGTCCCAGCACTAGAAGTTTGTGCTAACCAATTTAAACCTCCATCAATTGTTTTTAGAATTGTACCGTTTGTTCCAGAAACATAACAAGTATTTAAATTTAAACAAACAATAGACAAAAGATTATTTGTTGTTGTTGAGGTTTGTGGGTTCCATGTAGAACCATTAAAAGTCTTAAGTATAGTTCCATTTTTACCAACAGATAAACAAGTATTTATATTCACACAAGAAATACTTCTAAGATCTAAAACAACTCCAGAACTTTGAGCAGACCAATTCGTTCCTGAATTTGTAGTTTTTAAAACAGTTCCTGTATCTCCAACTGCATAACAAGTATTTGGGTCTGGACAAGAAATACCAAATAGATCTTTTAATGATCCTGAATTGAGCGAGTTATAACTTAACGATTCAGATATCTTAATCCCAAATGTTCCTGAATTAAATCCAGAATAATTAATAACTTGAATAAAAATATTTTCTGTTGCAGTAGAAATGATTTTTTTATGATTCAGATAACCAGAATCAATATCGTAAAAAAGAACATTTCTATTTGAATTAATTACAACAACAGCAACATCTGCAGTATAATTACCTGAACCACCAAATGAATCATCCCAGGATAGATAATACACTTTTCCACTTTTGAGCGAAGCGGAATAGTAATTTGCTTCAGAATTATTAATTGTAGTCCCAGAAATATAATTTGCATTCATTGTTAAAGGAATTAAGTTACTAACCTTAAAGTCTGTTTTACTAGAAGAAGTTTTTGTATCTACAGTTACTGTGATTGGCCCTGAAGTTGCACCTTCAGGAACTATAACCGTTAAAGAATCTGAAGAAGCTAGAGTAACTGTTGCCAATGTTCCATTAAATTTAACAATATTGGAAGAAACTACTTTGGAAAAGTTTGAACCATTTATTTGAACATTTAAACCAACAACAGAAGAAGCTGGAGAGAAAGTATTTATATTTAGATTTGTATTCGTTATAGAAATAGGAATTGAACGTGTATTTAAAAAAAATAAAAATGAGTTTTGTAAATTATCCTCTCCTGATTTTCCTTTATTTGCAGAATTATTGTCTGTAGCTGAATTACAAAACAAAAATCCAACAATCAAAATTAGAACTAATATTTTTTTCATTCTTAAACTTAAATCTTATTTCAAAAAAAATCAATCTTTTTTTTAAAAACTATTATTTAATCCAATTCTTTTCCTTCAGTGTCGATTTCTTCAGTATACCCAAACATTTTTATGTCTTTTAATCTATCTACATAAAGCACACCGTCCAAATGGTCACATTCATGTTGATATACAATTGCTTTAAAACCATCAATTACTTCACTATGGAAAGTCCATTTTTCATCATACCATTCTAGCTTGATTTTGGAAGGTCTTTCTACAAAACCTCGCATTCCAGGAACTGAAAGACAACCTTCCCAATAACCCTCTTTTGGTTTTTCTAATGGAGTAATTACAGGATTAATTAAAATATGTTCTCTAACTTGTTCTTCATTTGGGTAACGTGGATTTTCATCAACACCAACAACCACTAATTTTTTTAAAACTCCAATTTGAGGTGCCGCTAGTCCAACTCCATTTAAATGTTTCATCGTATCAAACATATCTCGAATTAGTTTTTTGAATTCTTTTGTTCGAACTTCATCTTCTTCAATTTCAACTGATTTTTTTCGGAGAAGTGGGTCTCCAATTCTTAAAACTTTTCTTGCTGCCATAATACATCTCCAATAAAAAAAACATTGACATTTAGAATTCATTTAACATGTTTAAGAAAAACTTAGTAAATTACACAATTTCTAAAAACTATCTTGGTTTATTTTTTACATAAGTTTTTTATTTTACTAATTAGTCAATTTAAGTTTTGGTAGGTCTTTGTGGAAACAGTTGAAAGTTTACAAAAAAAAGTGCAAGCACAATCTGATATTATTAAAGGTTACGAAAAAGTTTTAAAGCTAAACGAAAAAGAATTAGCCAATGCTGATGAAATTATTAAAATGTATGAATCTATTATTGATTATTCTTCACATGAAATGAAAAATGCTCAAGAAACATTACAAGCATCAGATATTGTTTCAAATATTTCAAGAGATGAATTAATTACAGCACTTGGAAAAATCAAAGAACTTGAGAATGCAAATATTAAACTCAGGGAAGAAGCCCTTAAGTTAAACTTTTAATCAAGTGTCAAAAGAATCTTTAATTCATTTACTCAACACAAAAAGAATTAATAATTTTTTAAATTATGACCAATTAAATCAAGTTTTTTTAGAAATTATTGATGAGGCTGTAAGAAGTTTCTCCGCTAAAAATGCTGTTTTGTTTTTAATTGATGAATTTGGTGGCTTTAATCCAATCACCAATTTTTCCTATTCAACCCAAGCCCAAAAAATAGCTAAACTTTCTGTATTTAAAAAAAAAGATTATCTGATCAGAAAATATTCTTTAATCGAAAGTATTGCAGAAAAAGCAAATGATACTTATATTTCTTGTTTTATTGGGGATGAAAATTCAGCAGTTGGCGTTTTTTTATTAGAGGGGATTAAACATTTTGAAAGTTTTTCATATAAAGATTTTGAATTAGTTTCTCTATTTTCCAAATCATTAACTAAACTTTTTAAAAATTCAGAAGTAATTCAAGAAACAGGTGAAGTATTTTTACATTTTAAGTCAGCAATTCAGTTACTAATTGAATCGTCTGATAATAACCAAAAAAATACTAGGTTAGAATTTTTATTAAAAGAAGTTATTCGTGTATCAGGTTTAATAAACTCATCCTTAGATCTAAACAATTTATTAAAAGATGTAATGGAATCAGTAAAATCTGTTTTTAGAACTGAATCTTGTTCTATTCTTTTAGTAGATAAAGAAAAACAAGAATTGTATTTTCATATTGTTGCTGGAGAAAAGGCTGAAGAGCTTTCCAAGATTCGTGTGCCAATTGGAAAAGGAATTGCTGGCACTGTTGCTATAACTCGTGTTCCAATGATTATCAATGATGCTCAAAATGACAATAGGGTTTACAAAGATGCAGATAAAGCTTCTGATTTTATCACCAGAAATATTTTAGCTACACCATTAATTGCAGATAACGAAGTGATTGGTGTAATGGAAGGAATTAATACAATTGACAGAAATAATTTTGATGATTCAGATATTGAATTGTTTTTAAGTTTTTCTGACGCAGCTGCTGTTGCGATTCAAAAAACTAGGCTATTAAATAATCTTGAAAAGACAAATTTGGAACTCGAAAAAAAAGTTTCAGAACTTGCATCACTTTTTGATCTTGGTAAAGCTGTTTTAGAATCTGGAGGCTCAGATGATTTAATTTTTAAATCATTAGAAATAATATCAAAAGCACTTGATGTTTCTAAAACTGTTGTATATATTTTAGAACCTAAAACTTCTAAAGTATACCATTGGTCTTTACTTGATAAAATTCAAAATAAATCAGAAGATTCTTATATTCAAGATTCAGTAATTATAAATGCGATGATTGAAAGCAAAATCAAAATGGAAATTGATTCATTTTTTATTGAAGATGATTTTGATTTAAAATTTTTAAAAGGATCGTTTATTATTATCCCATTAATTGGAAATAATAATAAACCTTTTGGTGGAATTAGCATTTCAGGTAAAAAAGATCGTTCTAATTATTTAAATAATGATTTAAAACTTCTTCAAACAATTTCTTCACAATTTATAAAAGGTTATGAAAATATTACTTTAAATTCTGAAAGAATTCAAAGGCAAGCAATGCAAAAAGAACTGGATATTACTAGGAATATTCAGCAAAATATTTTACCAAATCATAAATTAAAAGGTTCCAATTTTGATTTAGGTGTAAAGTCTGAACCTGCAAAAGATGTATCTGGTGATTTTTACGATTATTTTAAATATGATGATGGACAATTTTCTTTTCTAATTGCTGATGTAAGTGGGAAAAGTTTACCAGCTGCAATTTTTATGGCTATGTCTTCTTCTGTAATGAGAACTTTAAGTAGAAACCATGAAACTACTCCTGCAAATATTTTAAAATCAGCTAATGCTCTAGTTTATGAAGATTCTCAATCAGGAATGTTTGTAACTTTATTTTATATTCATTATAATCCAAGTTTGATGGAAGTTGAATATGCTTCTGCTGGTCATAACGATCAAATTTGGATTAAAGAAGATGGAAGTTATGAAATTTTAAAAGGTCAAGGAGCTCCACTTGGTGTAATGCCAAACACAAAATATGTAGGTGGAAAGTTAAATGTCAAAATCGGTGATATGATAGTATTATATACAGATGGAGCCGTTGAAGAAAAAAATCCTGCTGATGAAGAGTATGGACTTGATCGTTTTGTTGAAGAAATTCAAAAAAGAAAAGATAAACCATCTCAACAAATCATTGAAGAAATTTATCAAGATATAATGGAGTTTTCTCAAGCTACAGAACAATTTGATGATTTTACTGTTTTGATTTTAAAATTTAATGAAGACTTTCAATTTAGAAAAACTTTTCCAGCAACAAATGATTCAATTCCAATTTTTAGAGATTTTCTTGAGAACACAATTTCCATGAGAAAATTAGATGAATTCGTCTTAGAAGATATATTATTATGTTGTGATGAAGCTGCTACAAATATTGTAATGCACTCTTACAAAGACACGAATTTAAAAAATCCTAGTTTTGACACAAATATCAAATTTATTGAAAATAGAGTTATAATACAATTAGTTGATAAAGGGAAAGATTTTGATAGAAAAAAAGTTCCAGCTCCTTCACTTGAAGCAAATATGAAAGGTGAAAGAAAAGGTGGTTTTGGAGTTTATTTAGTTGAAAAACTAATGGATAAAGTTGAATATTTAAGGGAAGGAGATTATAACATTATCAATATAGAAAAAATTTTCCAAAAAAACTCTTCATGACTTTACTTTTTTTTGATACTAGTTTTGACTTTATTCTAATTAGTATCTTTGAACTTCAAAATAATTCTTTAAACGAAATTTATTCATTCCAAGAAAACTGCCCAAGAGAATCATCTTTTAGATTAGTTCCTGAAATAAAAAAAGCTTTAGAAAAATCTAATTTAGTTAAACCAAATATAATTTCCTGTTCTATTGGACCTGGTTCTTTTACAGGAATTCGAATTTCAGTTAATACTGTAAGAGTATTATCCCAACTTTGGAAAATTCCAATTCATGCTGTTGATACATTGGAACTTTATCAAGATTATTATGAAGAAAAATTGAACCAAGATGTAAAATTATATTTAGATGGTAAACAAAATAAAGTTTATTTTAAAGAAAAAAAAAATCCATCTGTAGAAATATCTAGTGAAGAAGTTTTTTCTGCCGATGATAAAGTAATAATTACTAATTTGAATTTTGATTTTAAAACTATAAATATTTATTCCGATATACCAAATCCCCTTTCTTATTTTAAAAAAAATATAAATAATTTAAAATTAGAAGAAAATTATGAAAAAATAATCCCAAATTATATGAGAGAGACTTATGCAAAAAAATAGTTTGCAAAAAAATTTAATAGATTTTTTAAAAAAAAATCTAAACACTAAAATTTTAAAAACTGAAATTTATAAAATTTTTATTACCTTACCTGAAGGAAAAATTCCTGATAAAAAACTAAGAACTATCAAAGATGAAAAAAAATATTTAATAGAAGAATTTTTATGGATTTTAGGAAGCGTTGGTTTGATTGAAAATGATAAAAAATTCATTTTTGTTGGAGAAAAATTAACTTTAAGTGGAACAATTTCTATTACAAGAAGAGGTGATGGTTTTGTTGAAATTGCCAAAGACCTTGAAGCTTTTATTCCGGTTTTTTTTATTGATCAAGCTATGAATGGTGATCTTGTTGAAATTGAACCAATAGGTGTTGGAAAAAAAGACAGAGTTGAATGTAGGGTTACTAAAATACTTAAAAAAGGAAGAGTCCTTTTTAGAATGAAAGTAACAAGGTTAGAAGGAAATTTTATAGAAGGTAAAGTTTTGGATCTTGTTGGTTCAGAAAAATTCGCCCTACTACAAAAAAAATCAATTCTTTCAGAAATATTAAATTCTATTGCAGTTGAAGATGTATTGATAGTAAAACAAAAAGACAATACTCCAGTTGATGACTCAATAGAAGTTGTTTTTGTAAAAATAGAAAAAGGTAAAAACACAGATATTGATTTAGATAGAATTTTAATGAAATATAACTTAATTCAAGCTCATCCAGAATATAAAGATTTAAAACTTCCGGATGATGTTATCGAATCTGAAATTTCTGATTTTAACCAAAGAGTTGATCTCAGAGATTTATATACAATTACAATTGATGGGGAAACTGCAAAAGATTTTGATGATGCAATTAGTTTTGAGGAAGAAGATAAACGAATTCGATTTTATGTCCATATTGCTGATGTTTCTTATTATGTGAAAAAAAATTCAGACTTAGACAAAGAAGCTTTTGATAGAGCTACTTCAGTTTATCTTGCAAACAGAGTTGTGCCAATGCTTCCTCCAGAACTTTCAGAAAATCTATGTAGTTTAGTAGCGAATAAAAATCGCCTGGCATTTACTGTTGAAATGGAAGCTGATTATAAAGGTAAAATTTTTTCAGCAAAATTTTATAAAAGTATAATTAAAGTTAATGAAAGATATACTTATGAAAGAGCTGAAACTGAGATCAAAAATTCTGATGAAAAAAATTGGCTAAACAAAGTTATGAAATTAGCTAATGCTTTAAAAAAGCAAAGAATACTAAATGGAAGAGTAGAGCTAAGCTTTAAAGAAACCTATATTAAAGAAGATCCAAACGATCCCAAAAAAATTTCTATCCAAATTAGAGAAAGACTTAACTCTCATATTTTAATTGAAGAGATGATGTTATCAGCAAATATTAAAGTCGCAGAATTTTTACGAAAGAAAAAAGCTAATACTCTTTATCGTATTCATGAATCAATGGACGAAGAAAAATTAGAAAAACTAAATGAGCTTTTAAAACTATATGGTTTTAAAACTAGAATTAAAACTGTTGAATACAGTGATCTCAAAAAAGCTTTAGAAGAAGTTGCAGGTCATAAATCAGAAAAAATATTTAATTATTTTTTACTCAGAAGTTTTATGCAGGCATATTATGGATGGGAAGCAACTGGTCACTGGGGGCTTGGTTTTAAAGACTATTGTCATTTTACTTCTCCTATCAGGCGTTATCCGGACTTAGTCTGTCATCGTGCTTTAGAAAAAATTTTATTGGATGAAGAAGCCTATTCCAAAGATGAGATCTCAATGATGGGTTCACATTGTTCCAAAGAAGAACGTAAAGCTGCTGAAGCTGAAAGAGATACTTTAAAATTAAAAGCCTGCCGTTTAATTGATTCTCTTGGAGTAAAAGAATTTAAAGTTACAATTACTGGAATGAAACCTCATTTGGTATATGTTGAACTAGATGATTATTTAACTGAAGCGGCAATTAGTTATGCTCATTTTACAAATGAACATGAGTTAAAACAAATTGATGATTTTTCTTTTTATTCAAAAAAATATTCTAAAAGTTTTTTTCTTGGAGATAAATTAGATTTAGTTTTAGAAAAAATAGATTATGAAGAAATGAAAATATTTTTAAAATTTTAGTTATTTATGAAAATTATTTGATTTATTTTCTAAAATATAAAGCTGATAAGTGAACAAATTTTCTAATTCAGCTGGACCATTTTTTTTATAAATATTTATTAGGTTATTGTACATTCTTTTGATAATTGTTAGTGTGCTTGCTTTTTGAAAATATTCATTTGATTCTTTATATCCATTTGCCTCTAAAAATCGTAAACATGTTTCTTTGTCTATCTGAACACCACCATTAAAGGGATCTATAAAAGTTTGAAAATCTTCTGACTCATAACTAAGCATAAAATGTAATGGAAGATTTACTCCATAAAGAGGAAGTCCAAGCCTCATACCAACTAAAATATAAAGTACTGAAAGAGAAATTGGAATTCCTAGTTTAGAGTCTAAAAGTTTATATAAAAATGAATTGTCAGGTTCATGGTAAAAAAGTTTATTTCCAACATAACCCTCTTCTTCAAAAAGAACTCTTGAAAGCAAATGAATTTTTACTTGATCAGTTAAAATGACATCATTAATTCTAAATAGCTCATTTAATCTGTATGCAAGAGTATCCAATTTATTTTTAAAATCGATATAGCTAATTGAAAAGTCTCCCATTGATGAGAGTAAAAAAACAGCTTGTTCTAAATCATAATAATGTTTATTTTGTTTTTTTTCTGCAATTTGGCTTAAATAAAAATTAACTTTTTCAATATGAATACTTTGAATATAACGACGTGAATTTAGTCTTAGGTTTGGGTTTTCTAATTTTTCAATAATTTCAAAAACTGGAATTTGCCATGGGAGTTTTTTTGCTAATTCTTGAATAGATAAAATTTTTACTTCGTCAGTTGTAAATTCTAACCTATAGAAAGCTTTTTCTATTTCTTTATTAGTAAAATCTAATTCACCAGACGAATCAAAAGTAAACATTATAAATTATTTTTCCCTACACTTAAATACGTCAAGAAAAATGATAAAGAATAGTAATTTTTTTTTAAACAAAAAAAAGACTAATGAGACTTAATACTTCACATAAATTGAATAATTTACTAGATTTAGTTCATGGTAAGTCTTATAAATTTGGTAATTTTTTAAGAATTTTTTAAGTTCAGGAAATGTTTTAAATAAATCTTTTTTTTCTTGGAATGCCCCTTCTCTACTTAAAAGTACAATATCAGGAGGGTTTTTTGTTAAAGAATTTATCATTTCTTTTTTATATTTATCATATCGAGAATCAATTCCATAAAAAATATAACCCTCTGGAAACTTTGAAACTAATTCAAAATCGAATTTCATGCTTGAATAAAGTGAGATTGAATGATAAGTTTCAAAATTTTGAAATTTAACTTTTTTATTTAGCTTTTGATTTAGCTCATTTAGATATTTATTTGTGTAAGAACTTGGTAAAATTCGATTTTCAAAAGTTTTTTTGGAATAAAGTCCTGTTCCCAAATATCGTTTTAAACTTCTATCTTCTTGGATTAGAATTGAAATCAGAAAAAATAAAATAAAAAAAACTGAAATAGATTTTTTAATTAAATTGGCTTCTTTAAGTTGATTATAAAAATAATTTAAACATAAAAGTTGAAAATAAATAAAACTTAACCAAAGAGGAAAAAGATGATATGTAAAACCTTTCATTTGAGTGTAATAATTTGCTAGTGAAGAAAAAAATAAAATAAATACTGTGATATTGACTTTTTTTCTAAAATATAAAATTACAGAAATCAAAAAAGAAAAGACAGAAAGTAATCCAAATCTTCCAGGATTAATTTGGTATTCCTGTTCTGAAGAAAATCCATTTAATGGCCTAGACCAATCTTTAAATCTAAAATTAATTATTCCTTTTGTAAGCTCATTAAAACTTTTTATTTCTAATGAAGAATTCAAATCTAAAAAATATAAATACCAATTTGAAACTGCAAGATTAAATTGTTTTTTTAAAATGAATGGTAAAAAAATAAAAATAGAAATAATTAAAAAACTAAGAACACTTAAAATTAAATTTTTCTTAAATTCAAAAAATTTTTTTTTTGCTGTCTCTAAATAAATTAAATATAAAAAGATAAATCCAAATAAAAAAATAGAAGTTGGTTTAATAAAAAAACTTAAAGAAAAATAAATACCTAGTAATATAAAATGGAGCTTAAGATGGTTCTCATTTAAAATTTTTTCGAATGAATATATTCCCAAAACCCAAAATACTAAAAACATAGTCTCCCTTTGAAAAGCACCAAAATTAGTTGCATTCATTGGTAGAGTCAAACAAAAAACAAAAGCAGATATTGAAGCAAAAATTGAATATCTTTTAAAATAAAAAAAGCTTGAAATACTCAGTAATATATACCAAATATTATCTAAAATTCTAAAACTAAAATCAGTAGCTCCAATTATTTTTGCCCAAAACCAATTTAAATAAATTGTAACAGGAAGATTATAAGTATAAAAATCAATAAATGGAAGTTTTGATTTTTCAAATTCCCAAGAAAAATATTTCATTAAAATCATATCAATACAATATTCCAAAGACCAATCTAAGCTCTGGAACATAAAGTCTAATGCTCTAAAAGAGATTGTAATTAAACCGAAATATATAAAAATTTTAAAAGCAAACATTTAAGGATTCAAGTTATCAAATTTACTTGACCAATTATAAAGTAAAATAAAAAATCTATATGTGCAAACAAGAATTCATTTTTCTTTTTACTTATCATTTATGATTCATTTTATTTTGATCATTTCAGCACTTGCTCCTATGTATAAACCATTAATGCTAGTTTGTGGGTTTCATGAATTTGTTGAAGTTCCTGAAGAAAAAGAACTTAGTATGGAATTAACTATGGAGAATTCAGGGGATTCTGAGAAGACTTCAAACTCTTTAAATAAAAATGGTAGTGATGTTAATGAAGAAGAATCTGATAAAGAAAAAATTTCCGAAGCTGAATTAAAAAAGCTAAAAGAAAAAGGATGGGGTGATTTAGTTGAACGTTTAAAAGAAGTTGAAGAACTAAAAGGAAAAGCAACAAATAAATTTGAAAATATAATTAAAGATGGAAGCACTGCAGATAAATATATTTACCGTGAAAGAAATTACGAAGACATCATGGTTAAAGATGTATTTCCAACTTTAGAAACAATTGATAAACCATTTTCTGAATTAGTAAAACTAGCACCTACTGAACTTGAAAAATTTTTAGAAAGAAATGAAATTATCCAAAAATACAGAAAAAATTTATTTGAAGCAGAAGAACCTTTAAAAACTGAAATTGTAAAAAACTTAGATGAAAAAAAATCAAAAAAAATTTTAAATATAAAAAAAGAAGATAGAGAAAAATATTTTGATAAAAGTTTAACTTTTAAAAAAGAAGAACAACTTTCAGATTTTATTGAGAAGTTTTTAGGGTTTGATCCAGATAAAGGGGATCTTCCAATGATGTTTAGAGATTTATACTATAAAAATTTACAAAGACTAGCTTATAATTTTAGTGCAGATTCTACTTATTTCACAATTGATTATTTTCAAGAAAATTTGAATAAAGAAGATTATTTAAAAAATTCTATGAAAATGCTTTCTGATTTAAAAGGCACAAAAACAGCTTCAGAAATTTTGTTCTCATTAGAAAATATTTATGAAATTCAATCAAATGCTATTCAACAATATTTTTCAAATCAAAATTTATTTGAAGATAAATCAAAAGAAAAAGAATTAAGAAAAGAAACTATTAAACAAGTTTTAAAAAGATATAAACCACTTCTTAAAGAAAAAAATTTAAATACTTATGAAGATGTATGGACAATTTACAGTAAGAAAAAAGAAGAAATTATAGATTATTTAATTAAAACTACTCCTGAAAATTACAGAATCTCAGATGCTTATTTTGAAAAAGGTAGAATTTTATGGGATAGAGGAATCAGAAAATCAGATCCCAAAAATTTGGATGAAGCAATTAAAACTTGGAATAAAATTTCATCAACAACTAATACTGGAGATTTTCTAAATGAAAAAACTTTTAAACAAATTGAAATTGAGCTAAAAAAAAATCCAAACGGATTAGAAAAAATTACTGAAATGCAAATTAGTCAAATTTTGAATATGAGATTATTTGATACATTAAACGAAAAAAAAATTAGAGAAGATAAAATATTATGGAAAAAGGTAAAATAAATGAAAATAGGAATTAGAAAAAAAATAAATGTAATTTTGTTTGTAAGTATGTTTGCAGTTGGACTAAGTATTGGAATTAGTTTTTATATTCAATATTCCAATTATATGATGCAGTCAGTTGTTGATAAATTATATAATGGATTATTTTCAATTTATAATATCATTGATGTTTCAGAATTACAAAAATATACACCTGAAACTAGATATGAAGACAGTTACATAACTTCATGGAAAAAAGTAAAAAGTATTCAGAAGAATTTAAACCTAGCATATATCTATGTTTTGAGATTAAATGAAAAAGGAGAATTGATTTTTTTAATGGATACAGGCACACACCCTGACCCAAATCAAAAAACAGATTCTGATGAAGATGATAATTTATTCACAATTTATAAAGATGCTCCAAAAGAAGCAATGGAATCGATAAAAACTGGCAAATTAGTTGTTGTTCCAAAAGAGTACACAGACAAATGGGGAACTTTTAAATCAGCGTTTTATCCGATTAAATACAAAGATAAAACAATCGGAGTAATTGGTTCAGATTATAAAATTAATGATATTTTAGAATTACAAAAAAAAGCAAAATTAATTTTATTTACTATTTTAATGATAGGAGTAATTGTAATTATAATTGCTGGAACTATTATACGTAGAATCATAGTTGTTCCTATTCAAAAATTAAATGTTGGTTCTAGCCAAATTGCAAATGGGAATTTAGAATATTCGATTCAGATTCATCAAAAAGATGAAATTGGTGAACTTGCATCTAGTTTTAATTTAATGGCAAAAAATTTAAAAGAAAGTTTTAATACAATTCAAGAATACAATGAACAGCTTGAGGAAAAAGTTACAAAAAGAACTGAAGAACTTCAAGAAACTCTTGGAAAAGTTCAAGAATTAAAAACACAACAAGATGGAGATTATTTTTTAACAACTTTAATTACAAATCCTTTGATGCAAAATCGAAATAAAAGTGCTTCAGTAAAAGTAGAATTTTTTCTTGAACAAAAAAAGAAATTTCAGTTTAAAGGTAAAACTCATGCACTAGGTGGAGACATTAATGTTTCTGGAAATTTAAATTTTAATGGATTACGTCATACTGTTTTTTTTAACGGTGATGCAATGGGTAAATCTATGCAAGGTGCAGGTGGTGCTCTAGTAATTGGATCTGTTTTTAATTCGATTATGGCACGTTCAGCTTCAAACAAAAAAATCTTAACTATTAGCCCTGAAACTTGGATCAAAGAAGCTTTTGTAGAAATACAAAGAGTGATGGAAAGTTTTGATGGTGCGATGTTAGTTTCTTGTATCTTAGGAATTATCGAAGATACAACAGGAAGATTATTATTTTTTAATGCAGAACATCCTTTTAGTGTATTATATCGTGATGGGAAAGCTAGTTTTATAGAAACAGAAATTTCTGCCCATAAAATGGGAATGCCTTTTAATACAGATGTAAATGTATATAGATTCCAACTTCAACCTGGAGATATTTTAATTTGTGGTTCAGATGGAAAAGATGATTTGGTGCTTACAAAAAATGCAGAATTTGGAAGAGTAATTAACGAAGACGAAAATTTGTTTTTAAGGCTAGTAGAAGAAGGCTCTGGAAGTATCAAAAAAATTTATGATAATATTATTTTAAATGGTGAAATTTCTGATGATTTGTCTTTACTCAGAATTTCATTTATGGAAGAAACAAACCGAGAACCAATAGAAGAATTAAACCAAAAACAAAAGCCAAATTATGATATTGTAATGGAGCTAATTAAAGAAAAAAAATTTTCTCATGCATTGGAAGAATTAGAAAAAAATCCAGACGAATTAAACCTCATTTATTTATATAGAAAAGCATATTGTTTAAATAAATTAAAAAGAAATTATGAAGCTTTAAAATTATTTGATCAAGCTGATGAAAAACTAAAAGAACATACAAAAGTTTTAAAACTTTTAGCAAAACTTTATTTTGATATGGGAAATTTTACTGAAGCAGAAAACTATCTTGAAAAACTTTTACAAATAAAACCTAATGATGAAGATGTAAAAAATTCACTATTAAGAATTCGCAGTCTCAAAAACTAATGGATAGAAAAGATTTTTTTAAAAAAGGAATTTGGAAAGCTTTTAAAGGTACACTTGAAACTACTGAAAGCACAATTGAAGTTGTCAAATCTACTTTTGAAGATACCTTAAAAAAAGAAAAAAAAACTGATGATGCTTCAAAAAAATCTGAAATTACCTTACCCAAAATTACTAAGTCCAAAAAAAAATTAAGAAATCTTTTTACTCCCCCCGGTGCAAATATTGATATTAAAATTTATGAAAAAAAATGTGTAGGTTGTGGAGATTGCATCTCAGCATGTCCGTATAACACTATTTTTCCTGTATTTAACGAAAAATTAAACAAAAGTATAGCTTATATTGATCCAAATAATAATCCATGCCTTTTATGTTTTGATTTCCCTTGCATTCAATCTTGCGAACATGAAGCCCTTAATCCACTCAAAAAAAAACTTCCAAAATTTGGAAAAGCAAAATTAACAAAGTCAAGCTGTATCAATTTTGAAAATCAGAATTATTCTTGTAATACTTGTAAAACTGTTTGCCCAGTTGAAAATGTAATTGAATTTGATAAAAATCATTTTCCTAAATTTTCAAAAAACTGCACGGGTTGTGGAATTTGTGTAAGTGCTTGTCCACCTTTTCCAAAAGCAATTCATGTTGAATAATAGAATTATTTTTTTGAAAAATAGAAAAATCTAACCCAATTAAAAATAACAAAGAATTATAGTTTACAAAATAGTATCAATACGTTCATTAAAAAAATGAATATAAATAAATTTGTTCTATTGCTAATTCCAATTTTTACCACAATTTTACTCCGTTTAAATTTAATTGATTTTCCATTAGAGCGTGATGAAGGTGAGTATTCTTATTTGGGACAATTATTTTTGGAAAACATTCGTCCTTATACTGAAAGTTTTACAATGAAACTTCCTGGTACATATTTTTTCTTTGGAATAATCTTTCAATTTTTTGGTGAAAGCATTAGAACTATTCATATTACTTTACTTTTTATTCAGATTTTAATTTTATTCGTTTTATATTTTTTACTTAAAGATTTTTTTTCTGATTTAGTATTATTTTTTATTCATATGAGTTTTGCGGTTGTAAACACTGCTGAAATTTTTCTGGGATTTGCATTTCACGCTACTCATTTAGTTAGCTTGTTCTTTTTAATTTCTTTTTTTTTATTTATTAAGGCAAAAAACTATTCTAAAAATTATTTATTTTTCTTATCTGGATTTTTTCTTGCTATTTCGTTTTTAATGAAGCAACAAGCAATGTATTTAGTCTTAGGAAGTTTTATCACCTATCCGATTTATTTAAAATTAGAAAATTATAATCTTAAAAAAATATTTTTTTCAGGACTTAGTTTTGGTATTGGATTTTTATTTATTTTATTTTGCTTAACTATTTATCTAATTCAAAACAATATACTAAACGATTTTTGGTTTTGGTGTTTTGATTATTCTAGTAAATATATCGGACTAGTTAATATTAATGAAGGAATTCAAAACTTTTTATATGTTACTAAAATTTTTCATAAAAACTTTCCCTATATGATTCCATTATTTCTTTTTGGTTTAATATTTTTTCCATTTGTAAAATTAGAAAAAAAAGATAAATTTTTAATAATTAATTTTTTGATATTCAGTTTTTTAACAGTTACACCTGGACTTTTCTTTAGAGGACATTATTTTATACCTTTTTTACCATTTTTTATAATATTTTCAGGAATACCTTTTTTAATTTTAGAACAAAAATTTCAAAATAAAAAAATTATAAATCTTTTATTTATAATAATTATTCTTATGAATTTATATGGAGTAAATAAAAACAAAGACTATTATCAAAAAAAAGATTTAATTAAAACTTTTAGATTTAATTATTTAGGTGCACCTTTTATTGAAGCAAAACAAATTTCTGAGTTTATTAAAAATGAATCAAATCTGAATGATAAAATAGCAATAATTGGTTCTGAGCCTGAAATCTTTTTTTATACAAAATTAAAATCTTTAACTGGTTATATTTATCTTTATCCACTTATGGAAAAACATATTTATTCCTATAAACTTTTGAATGATATGTTTGAAAAAATTTCTAACAATAAACCAAAATTTATTATTCTAGTTCACTCTGAAATTGAATTTTTAGCATCTATTTCTTTTGAAGAAAATTCAAAATTACTTAAAGAGAAGGTTTCTGAAATTGAGCAAAATAAAGATTATAAAAAAATAGGAATAGTTCAAATTATGAGGTCAAGTTCTGAATACTATTTTAAAGAAGACCTAGAAAAATTTACAAAAAAAGAAGGAGAACTAGTTTCAATTTATAAATTAAAATGAGATTAGTTTGCTTTTCTAATTTATTAAAAAAACTTTGTAACTACATGAGGTTAATTTTAACTTTACAATTGATTTTTCTTTATGCTTGTTTTTCTAGTTTAGAAAATTGTAATACAACAGATTTAAGAGAAATACAAACTACTGATTTAAATTCTGAAGATTTGGTTTTGAATGAAAAATTACTTTTGATGTTATATGGATCTGAAGAAGATAAAGAAAAAGGTTTAAAAGAACTTAAATCAGAATGTAGTTCCAGTCGAAGTAATTCTGCTCAAGCATGTTATAATTTAGCTTCTCATTTATTCATAGCTAAAAAATTTTCTGAAGGAATTGAATTTTCAAAAAGAGCGACTAAACTCTCACAAAAAGATAACTTATATAAAGAGTTAAATCGTTTATTTCATGTTCAGTTGAATAAAAAACTTGAAGATGATGACAATTATTATAATGAGTTAACATTACTTGAATCAGCTTGTAAAAGGAAAAATTTCTCTGATGCAAAAAAACATTTAAAATTTTTATCAGAACAAAAAAAAATTTATAAAGAAAACTTGAAAGTTGGTTTTATAAAAGATTGTTTTGAAGAGAATTTACTAATTGAATATTCAAAAGATCTTAATTCAAAGAAGAACAATTATTCTAAAATTTATGAAGTTGAAAAGAATAAATCTCATCCTTTTCGGGATGTTTGGGATTTTGAAGATGACACCAAAAGGCAAATAACTGTTAGTTGGAAAAACTTTAGAAAATCTGTCTCAAAAAAAGATGAAAATTTAGCATTAAAACACCTAGGTGAATATCTGGAACAATTAGAAAAGTTATCAAATTCTGATTCAAAAAATGAAAAGTATTATTCTCAGTTAAAACTAGCTAGTAGATTATTAGTTGAACAAGATGAATTCTTTAATAAATTACCAAATTTAAAAAAACAATTTGATAAATAAATTCTTGATTTTAAGAATGGATAACATATGTTGCAATTAGTAGAGAATACAAATAAGAAGCCCAAAATGAATCTCAGAGTAAAAATATTATTAGGTTCGTTAATATTAAGTCTAGTAACTTCTGTGTCACTCGCAGTTACTTCTTATAAAATTTTAGAAAAAGAATTATATAAAGAATACAGAGACAGATTAAAAAACACAACTCAATTAGGTTCAAAAATTGTACAGATTGAAAACTTAAAAAAACTTATTAATAAAATAAAACCAGAAATGTCTGAGTCTTATCTAACGGAAGTTTATTCATCAGAGGAATTTAAACAAGTTTCAAAAGATTTAAATACAATTAGAGATTCCAAAAAAGATTTAATTCAATATGTATATTTATGGTTAAAAACTGATGACCCAAATAAAGTTTTGTTTATAGCAGATGCTGATGTTTTAGATTTAGTAAGCAATGGACAAATAACTGAAAGTAAAGAAGAAATTTCTCATTTTGGTTCTAGTTATGATATTTCGAATATTCAAGAAGCATTTAGCTCAATTAAGAGTAAAATTGCAACTGTAGAAACTGATTTTGTATATGACGAAAAATTTAAAGTTTATTCAGTATCAGGTTTTGCACCAGTAATTGATGAACAAACGAATAATATGGTTGCAACAATTGGTTTGGATATGACAGATACGAATATTCGAATAGCTTTAAAAAAAGCTACTTGGGTTTCAACAATCATTGGTATTATAACAATTTTTATTGCATGTATTGCATCTTTACTTTTAGGAAATTTATTCGTTAAACCCATATTAGAATTAAACCAAGTAGTTTTACAATTTGGTGAAAAAGATTTTACAGTTAGAGGTCATGCACGTTCCAAAGATGAAGTTGGAATGCTTACAAATAATTTTAATCATATGGCAGAAACAATTGTGGCTTATGATTCTCAAATAAAAGAAATGATTGAAGCAATGAAAAAATTTGTTCCATTTGAATTTTTAAATTTTTTACATCGAGATAATATAACTAGTATACAGCTTGGTGACCAGGTGAATCAAGAAATGACTGTTTTTTTCTCTGATATTCGCTCCTTTACAAAAATTTCTGAATCAATGACACCTAAAGAAACTTTTAACTTTATTAATTCCTATTTAAAAAGAATGGGACCACTTGTAAGACAGAATCAAGGTTTTATAGATAAATATATTGGTGATGCTATAATGGCAATTTTTCCTAAATCACCAGATGATGCAATTAAAGCAGGGATTGATATTTTATTAGAATTAAAACTTTATAACAAACAAAGAGTTAATGTAGGTTATGAAGCAATACATATTGGTATTGGAATTCACACAGGAAACCTAATGCTTGGAACAATTGGTGAAAAAGAAAGAATGGATACAACAGTAATTGCTGATTCTGTAAACCTTGGTTCAAGATTAGAAGGACTCACAAAATATTTTGGAGTAAGTATGATTATTTCTGAAATTACACTTTCTAAGCTTAAATATCCAAATCAATATTATAAAAGATTTCTAGGACTTGTTCAGGTTGTTGGAAAAGAAGAATCAATTGCTTTATATGAAATTTATAATTCAGATGATGAAAAATCGATTCATTTAAAAGACGAAACAAGAAATGATTTTGAACATGGATTAAAAGAATACATAAATGGAAATTTATTAGAAGCACATAAAGCATTAAAATCAGTCTATGAAAAAAATCCAGATGATAAAGTAACAATTATATATTTAAAGAAAATTAAATTTTATCATAAAAATGGATTACCTGAAAGTTGGAACGGTGTAGATAAAATGACATCAAAATAATTCTTGAAGTGTAGATTCTATTTCTTAAAATCGAATTTATACCTTGATTAAATTGATTTTTATAATTATAGATTTAAAAATTTTATTTTAAAATCATAGTATAAGTTATTTACGGAGAATTTTTATGGAATCAAGCAATGCAGCTGAAGAATTAAAACCAATGGATAGTTTGGGAGATCATAATTCTGAAGAACAAAAAAAAATTAAAGAATTAGCAAGCCAAATAAAAATAGATGATTCCAATTCAGTTTTAGAATATGGCTCCCAGTCTCAGAAAAAAATTTCAGAATTTTCAGATACAATTTTAAATCAAATTAAAGCTAAAGATACTGGTGAAACAGGAGAAATTTTAACAAATTTAATGTTAAAAGTTAGAGATATTGATGTTGATAGCATTTCAAAAGAAGATAGTTTTATTTCAAAAATTCCACTAATTGGTTCACTAGTAAAATCTTCTCAAAAATTTATTGCTAGTTATGAAACAATTTCTGTTCAAATAGAAAAAATTATAGATGAACTCCATAAGTCCAGAATGAATATGTTAAAAGATATTGCTCTATTTGATCAGCTATATCAAAAAAATTTGGAATATTTTAAAGAACTAAATCAGTATATTTTAGCAGGTGAATTAAAGTTAAAAGAACTCACTGAAAATGAATTACCAAAATTTAAAGTAAAATCAGAATCAAGTAACGATCCAGTTGATGCACAAAAATACCAAGACTATGTTCAAATGTTAAATCGTTTTGAGAAAAAAATTCACGATTTAAAACTTACTAAAATGTTGTCTTTACAAACTGGACCACAAATTCGATTAATTCAAAATTCCAATATGGTTCTTGCTGAAAAAATTCAAAGCTCTATTATTAACACAATTCCTCTTTGGAAAAATCAAATGGTTATTGCAATTGGACTTCTCCGTCAAAAAAAAGCTTTAAATGTTCAAAAAGAAGTTACTTCAGTTACGAATGAATTGTTACAAAAAAATTCTGAAATGTTAAAAACTGGTTCTATCGAAATTGCAAAAGAATCAGAAAAAGGAATTTTAGAAATTGAAACTTTAAAAAAAATCAATTCAGATTTAATTACAACTTTAGATGAAACTCTGAAAATTCAAACAGAAGGAAAACAAAAACGTCAAGCTGTAGAACAAGAATTAGTCAAAATGGAAGATGAAATTAAAACAAAACTCATGAAGGCAAAAACATGATTGATGAAAAAAATATTTCTGAAGAAGAAGTTTCAATTGCTAGAAAAACACATTTAGCTTCTTTTCTTGTTTATCCTCTATGGATCATTTTACTTTCTAAAGGAGTTGCATTTTCATTTTCAATTGCCATGCTTATTATGATTTTAATTCCTGTTCTAGTTTTAATCACAAAAGGAAGAAAATCTGGATTTGTTGCTATTCATGCTAAAGAAGCAATTTTTTTAAACTTTATGGGAGCTCTACTCGGATTTGGTGTAGATAAAATCTGGCCAGATGCTGATGCTTTTAGTAGGATGCTTCAAGTTCTTTCTTTTACTGGACTTAGTGTTTACCATATTGGTGCAAGTATTGCAGGTGCAGTTAAATCTTCTTATAAAAAATTAATTTCTTATCCTCTTAGTTTTTTTAATAAAAATTTAAAACCTTCTGATAAATTTGAAGATCAAATGAAAGAGTTAAAAACTCTTCAAAATTTGGACAAAGTAACAGCTTCTGTTCTTGCAGATACTTTAAAACTAGGTAAACAAAAAGTCACTGAATTAGATGAATTAAATTCTCAAATAAAAGAAGAATCTATGAAAAGAAAAATTTTAGATATAAGAGAAATTATAATTAAAATTTTTGAAAATTTTAAAAAAGATCCTGATGATGTAAAAGTATCGAGACAATTTCTGAATTATTATTTAGACTCTACTGTTAAAATTTTAAAAAAATATATCCAGCTTTCAGACCAAAAAGTAATTTCAACTGAACTAACTGAATCTTTAAAAAAAGTAGAATCAGTTTTAGACTCATTAAAACTAGCTTACCAAAATCATTATGAAAAACTAATTCAAAATGATATTATGGATTTAGATGCTGAAGTAAAAGTTTTAGAGCAAACAATGAAGTTAGAAGGATTATGAGTTTAGATTTAATTTATTTTCAAATTTTAGAATTAAAAAAAATCTTAATTGAACCAATCCTATTTTACAAAACAAATGAGATTAATATTTCTGATTTTGAAAAAAGAATTTTAAATGAAAATTATATTTTAATTTCAGAATTAGTTAGAATTTCTGCTTATCAATTTGTAAATGATTTTGAAAATACAAACTCTAATTTAGAATTAATATCCAGTTTAATCTCAAAACTAGATTCAAAAGAATTTAGTAAAAATAATTTAATTTCAGAAATTGAAAATTATATCAAAAATTTTCCTGATGGAAAAAAAAATCTTATATTAGAAAAAATTGACACTCCATATATTTTAAAATTAATTCAATTTTATGATGAAAAAAATTTTACCAATCAGCTTTATATTGTATCCAATTATTTATTTCAAATATTAAATTTGATTTATAAATCAGATGGTGGTATCTCAGATTATGAAAAAAAGTTTTTAGATGCTTATGGGAAATCTCTTCACCAATTTCATGAAACTCAAATTGAAAATAAATCTGATTATATAAATTTAAATTCAGTGTTTAATGATTTTTTTGGATCAGTTTCTGAAAAAAAACCAACTGAATCAAAAGAAGAAAAAAAATCTGAAGGAAATGTTTCAGAAACAAAACAAGAAACTTATAATTTGGATGATTTATTAAAAGAATTAAATGAACTAGTTGGTTTAAATTCAGTAAAAGACGAAATCAAAAATTTAATTAATATTTTAAAAGTAGAAAAACTTAGAAAAGAAAAAAATCTTCCTGTACCTCAGAGAAGTTTACATACAGTCTTTACTGGTAATCCAGGAACAGGAAAAACTACAATAGCAAGACTAATTGCAAAAATTTTTCAAGCACTTGGTATTTTAGAAAAAGGTCATTTAATAGAAACAGATAGGTCAGGGTTAGTTGCTGGATATGTTGGGCAAACCTCAAATAAAACTTTAGAAATTTGTAAAAAAGCATTAGGTGGAGTTTTATTTATAGATGAAGCTTATTCACTTTCAGAAGGTGGAGAAAATGACTTTGGAAAAGAGGCAATTAACACTCTTTTAAAATACATGGAAGATAATCGTGCTAATTTTATCATTATAGTTGCAGGATACACGGGAAATATGAAAGAATTTATTCACAAAAATCCAGGACTAGAATCTAGGTTTAATAAGTATATTGAATTTCCAGATTATACGCCAAATGAAATGGAAAAAATATTTTTAAATTTAATTTCAAAATCAAAACTTAAAATCACAGCACAAGGAATAGAAAAAGTTTTAGAAGTTTTAATAACCAATTACGAAAATCGAAATGAAAAATTTGGTAATGGAAGATTTGTGAGAAATTTATTTGAAAAATTTATTCAACACAAGCAAATAGAATTGTGCAGATAGAAAAACTAGATGAAGAAATTTTATGTACAATTACTGCAGAAGATGTTTTAGTTTAAAATGAATAGCTGAATCTTATCTCAATAACTTGATTTCCTATTGTTTGAAAATTTTGATTTTTTATAATATAATTATTCTCATTTATTCCGAAAGGATTTATTTTGAGACTTGTTTTTATCCCAGATTTTGAAATATGAGAATAGACTTCATAAGAATGAAATAAATATAATAAACCAAGTCCACCAGCTGCAATTTGTACATTTCGAATATGATTATTATACAAAGTATTTTCATTTAAATTGCTACCAATATAAACATTATTATTGATAACTACATAATCAACATCATCTGCTACAGCTTTTGATGCTTTGTTATATTCCGTAGCAGCACCAGCAATAAAACCCAAAAATAAAAAACCCATGACAGAACCTTTGATTTTTTTTCCATTTTGAAATTGCATTAAACCCGGAATAAAATACCTGAGAAAAGAAAAACTGAATTTTGGTTTAGCTTCAAAACTAACTTCATCAATCTCGAATTCTTTTAATTGGACTTTTCCCAAAACAGAATCTTTGATTATTAAATCAACAAGAGTTACTGAAATTAATTCACCAAAATAATATTTTTCCCCAGATTTAATTTTAACTTCTGCGGAAGGTCTCAGTACAAATAAAATTTTATCATCTTTATTCGTTTTTTTTATCTTAAATCTATCTAATTTTGAAATAGGAATTTCTTCTTTATCAATCAAACCATCCCCTTTAGCTAGGATGATTTTATTTTTATCAACTTGATGGATAAAATCATTACAATTTTCAGTCCATTCAGAGGATTTCTTAACACATGAAGGAATCCCTAAATAACCAAGTTGTAATTTTTTTATATCAGTTTTTAAGATTTTCATTTTTTCTTTTTGAACTTGAAATATAATGTTAGTTTCTTGCTCAGAAAGATATTTACCTATTAATACAGAGTCATTTTTTAAAATAATTAAATCAGAAAAAATTGGCAAATTAATGAGACAGAATAAGATTATGTATTTAAACATTTTAGAAAATAGTTTCCATTATTATATACTAATATTTCTCCATATTAATAATTTCGGAAATAAAAATTTGTTTACATAGATAATTAAAACAATTATTCCGATAATAAGTAAATAGATAATTATGGTTAATAAAGAGGCTCCAAAAAAAACTAAGTCTTTAAGACTTCAAATAGGAATACTATATTCTTTTCTTGCATTAGTCAATATTTTATTTTTTTCTGTAATGATTTTTGAAAATCAAACTGAATTATTGGTAAAAAACTTTCAATACCAATCTGATAATTTTGTGACTTCTGTTATGTCGGATTTAAGCACTAAATCTCTAGAAAAGGAAAATGAATCTAGTTTTAAAACTATTAAAGAAAGACTTTTATATAATGAAATTACAAACTTCACAATTTTTGATAAAGAAGGAAATATTTGGTATAAAGAAACAGGAATTATTTCAAATGAAATCCTTAAAGATGATATTTTAAAAAAATCAAAAGAAATCTCCGATAAAAACTCAGTTTTTTCAAATAAATATAAATTAGAATTAAATAAAGAAGATTTTGCTATTCGTTTTTTTATTCCACTCAAAGCTGAAATAGATGGGATTGATATATTTCTTTATACTGAACTTAGTATTAAAAGTATGCGAGAAAGGTTAACCAAATTATACTACCAAATTGCAATCGCTTTCCTTTGGGGATTAGTTTCTCATATTTTATTTGGGATTTATATTTATAAAGTAATTTTTTCTCGTGTTGGAATTTTAAAAGATGCAACTGATAAAATGGGTCAAGGAAAACTCGATTCTCGAGCAGAATGGAAGTTTTCACGAGATGATGAATTGGATTCATTAGGAACAGCATTTAATGATATGGCTGGAAAAATTCAAGAAACCATCACTACAATTACAAAATTAAATGATGAAATTAGTAATGAATTAAAAATCGGAAGAGAAGTCCAAGAATTATTTTTACCACCAAATAAAAAATTAAAAGATTTAAAAGTAGCTACGTCTTATCGTCCTATGCGAGAAGTGAGTGGTGATATTTATCATTTTTACAAATTCCCAAGTGGAAAGATGAGTAAAAAAGATTATTATGGAATTTTTTTTGCTGATGCTTCAGGACATGGGGTTTCAGCTGCATTAGTGACTACAGTCACATTATTAAGTTTAGAAAATATTATTTCTAAATCAATTCATCCAGGTTATGTAATTCAAAAGCTAGGGGATGTAATTGGAACTAGATTTGTTTCTTCTTTTTTTGCCACTGCGGTGTTTTTTTTAATTTCTGACGATGGAGAAATATTATGTAGTAACGCAGGTCATAATGCTCCAATATGTTTTAGACCTTCAACAGAAGAGTTTTTTTATTTTAAAAGTGTTGGACCTCCTCTTGGAATGGTGGATGAATTTGATTATAAAGTTAGTAAATTTAAGGCTTTACCCGGTGATAGATTATTAATTTATTCAGATGGTTTAGTAGAAAGCCCTGGAAAAAATGAAGAACAGTTTTCAGAAGAAAGAGTAATTGATCTAATCAAAAAAAATCTACACACTCCCAATAAAGAATTGTTAAATATATTAGCTACTGAATTAGATAATTTTGCAATTGAATATAGAGATGATGTTTCTATGATTTTACTTGAGATACCTTAGATGCAAAAAAAAATTTTATTAGTTTCTTTTGTATTGATTTTAATATTCTTTTTTGTTAGTTCCAAATCAATTGTAAATGTTAAAATTCAAGAACTTCGTTTTCAATTAACCAAAGAACAACTATTAAACTTTGAATTATCTTCAAAAGTTTTAAAAGAAAAAATTCGTCAAATGCGAATGGATAAAGATGATTATTCCAAAGAAATTAAAATGAATATTTTGGAATCAAATGTTATGAATGCTCAACTTGGCTCTTCAAATACTGAACTAAGCTCAGCAGAAAAATTTGGTTTAGCAATAGTGAATTTTGTAAGAATTGTTTCAGGAAAGTCAAGACTTACCTTAGAAGAAGATCAAAAAGATATGATGAAAATTCAATTTACATTTTATTTAGAAAGGACAAGAAAATTTGCTTCAGCAGTTAAGAAATATGATGAGTTAGAAAAAAGTATTTCAAATAAAGATAGTAACGAAATGGGATTTGTAATGCTTCATAATGGATTTGCAACTGCTATGACTGGCGATATAAATTTAGCAATTTCTAAACTTAGAAAAACTGAAGATAGTTTTTCTGGAAACCATTTTGCTGATAACGCTAGAATTTTAATTGCTGTTCTTTTAGAAGGTAACAAAAAAAACCTTGATATTGAAACTAAATTTTCTGATTCAACTGAAAAAGCAAATGCATATTATGAACTTGGACAATATAAAGAAACATTAAAAGAATTAGATAAAATTGAAAATAGAACATCAGATCAAAATTATCTTCATGCCAGAAGTTTAGAAGAAGTTGGACAAACAAGTAAAGCAATTTCTGAATATTTGACTTTGGTTGAAAATAAAACAGTTAGCCAAGATGTAGCAAAAAAAGCTAACCGCCGTTTATTAATGATTGGAAGCATTTATGAAAAAAATAAAGATCTAACAGATTATTCAAAATCAAATGCAGAAAAACTAGGTGATAAAGATGTTTTAGAAAAAATTGATGAAGGTTCAAAATTAATTTTAGATTCTTTAATTGTAGAAAAATTAAGTAAATCGCAGTCAGCTGGAAATGATAAAGAAGCATTAAAAGAATTTGAAGAATTAAAAAAAGAATTAGAAATAATTAAAGTTACAGAAAAAGAAGAAAGAAAAGAAACAACAAGTAAAATAGAAAAAGAAGTTGCTGAAATAAGAAAAGAATTAGCTACCCCTAAAGAAGAATTTGATGAACCAATCAATTTAAAAATGAAAATCTTATTTAATGATGGAAGAGAACTTGTTGGAAAAGAATTAATTTTTGTTGGCGATAAAATGAAAATTGTTTCAGGTTTATTTTCATCTGAAATACCTCAAACCCAAATTAGAGAAATTGGATTAAATAAAAATTTAAAATTAAAAACTCCCCCAATTAGAATTGAATTAAAAAATAATAAAATTATTAATGCTTATTTTCTTAAAAAAGAAGATGATTCTTTTAAAATCAAATTATCAAATGATGAAAAAAATTTTGAAATAGAAGAAATTAAAGCTATGAGAGTTTTAAGTAAATAATTAATTTTTTAAAATTTTAAAAACAACTCTTCTATTTTTTGCTCTACTGTCAGCAGACTGATTATCAACAATTGGAGACTCTTCACCTTTACCTTCTACTTTTAATCTTTCTCGGTTTATTCCAAATTTTTTAATGATATACTCTGCTACAGAAGTAGCTCTTGATAACGATAAAGCAATATTATCTGCATTTTTTCCAGTATTATCAGTATGACCTTCTATTACTACTTCCAAATTTTTATTTGTTTTCATAATTTCGCCAAGCCTGTCAAGCTCTGCTTCTGATTCTTTTTTAATATCAGATCGGTTAGATTCAAAAAATAAATTATTTATTACAACTTCTGAACCTTTTTCTAATTTAGATAAAGTCATATCAATTTCAAATTCTTGGTATTCTTTTGATTTTTCAATTAAATCTTTGCTTTGGTGATAAGGTAAATAACCTTCTTTTTTAACATGAAATTCATAATTATCCCCATAAGGCAAAACAATAGAATAGTCTCCAGTATTTGGATCTGATACAGCTGAACCTTTATTTTCTTTTGTGGTTATAGAACCATATTGAACTTCAGCAGAAATTGGTTCACCTTTATTTGATTTAATTTTTCCTTTAACAATAATCACAGCTTCAGGTTTTACTTCATTTGGTAAAAAAGTCATTTCTAATTGACCTGATCTACTGATATAAGCCCAGTTACCAGATGCAGGAATTGAAAAATAATTAACACCTTTTAAGTTTGATGAAAATTCAATTGGCTTAGTCCACTCAGTCCAACCTTCTCCAATTCTCTGAGTTAAATAAACGTTTAAACCTTTTTTTGTATAAGTAGAAAAATACAATGTTCTATTATCTGAAGCAAGAAATGGAGCCATATCTTCAACATCAGTATTTATAAAAGATAAATTTGTTCCAAGTGGAAAAATTCCTTGTTCATTTTCTTTACTAACATATAAATCGAGTTTGCCTTTTGAATCAGTATGTTTTGCAGAATAAATTAATACTTTTCCATTTGATGAAAGTGTACACCCTCCAAAAACTTGCATTTCAGGGTTCTCTTCACTTCGATATAAATTATAAAATTCAGGGAATGGAATTGTTGCAGGATAACTCCAACCTTTTTCTTGTTTAAAAGTTTTATATAATGGAACTTTATTTCTAATTTTTTCTTTTTCACGTTTATATCTTTCTCTAGCTATTAAAAGTCTTCCATCTTCGTCACTTTTATTTTTTGAACTTTTTTGAATTTCTAAAACTTCTTGAGCATATTTAAATTTTGCTTCTTTTTCTGCATTTTCATCATCAAAACTTCCAAAAACAAATAAAACATTTCCGCCAGCTAAGGCTTCAATAACTGCAGATGGTGCTTTATTATTTAGAGGTGGTTCCATAACTTGCCCTTTTTTCCAAAGACCATATTTATCCATTTCAGAGTACCAAATTTTTTGTGTTGTGCCTAATCCAGTTTCAAGGGAAACAGTCCAATACAAAACTCTACCATCTGGTGTGACTTTTGGATTAAAAGATGTCATGCCTAAATAAACATATTTTGGGATTTTTTTCAAAGTCCATTTTTCTAAATTTGTTTCAGTTAAAAATGGTGCAATCTCATATCTTTGTGGAAGACAAGAATCTTCATCTAAAATACAAAGAACTCGAATTTTTTTTCCGCTTAACTCTGATAATTCTTTTGATAGTTCTGAATATTTTATAGGAATTGTATTATTATCTGTTTCAATGTACATTCCTGCACCCATTAAATTCCCGACTAAAACTTGCTCTTTTGCAAATGAAAAAAGGCTTAAACTTATTAAAAAAATTAAAACTTTCATGCTTTCTAATCTTATCGGATTTTAAATTAATCTCTTGAGGGTAATGACTTCTTAGATTTTAATAAATGAAGCTTTTTTTAAAGTTTATGGGCGAATTTTTGCTACGCAAAAACCGGGCTTTCAGTTCGGTAAAAAAAATGTTTAAACATTTTTTTGACCTCTGCTTCAATCCCTTTTCGCACAGTATTGAGAAATTTTTAATGAAAATTTTTTTTATAAAAATAATAAAAAGAAAACAGGAAATAATATAAGAGTTTAAAAAAGCCATTTTTTATCTATATATATCTAACTTTTATCAATTGAATTTAAGCGAGAGGGATTGTAGCGTTTCTGAATTACCTCGGGTTTTAACCCGAGGATTCAGAAGTAGCGAAAAGCCCGATTTTTCCATTTCACAATTTGAAATTTAAAATGAAGGATGAAAAATTTAATTCTGTATTCGTTTTTTTATTTATTTGTCTTTATTTTAATTTTTTGATCCTTCTTTTGGTCTTCCAAGAAGTTGGAAAAACTCGCCAAAAAAAAACTCAAATATAAAAAAGAATTTCTCAATAAAAAAAAATGCTACCAAATTTTTTTTGGAATTTTTAATTAGAGTTTATGTTAGAATTAGATGAATTTGAGAACTCACCAAAATTGGAAAATGTAAATTTTGATGATGCTGAAAAAGAACTACAAGAAAGACTTTATATTTTATTTAGTGAAGCTTCTAAACAAAATTTAGGTGTGATCATTTTACTTGAAGGTGTATCTGCTTCAGGAAAAGGTGACTTGTTAAAATGTATCACAACTAGACTTGATCCCAGAAAAGTAAAAGTTCATTCTTTAGAGGATGAAGATTACCAAAATATTTCTTATCCATTTATGAATCATTTTTGGACTAAACTTCCCGGTTTTAATGAACAAGTAATTTTAGATGGTTCATGGTATTCAAAACTTTCTTACCAAAGAGAAAATAAATTAATTAAAAAAAATGATATTCCAAATATTTATAAATTTATAAAAAATTTTGAAGAAGCCATTTCAAGTGATAGGTATATTTTTTTAAAATTCTTTTTGAACATTTCAGCTAAAGAACAAAAAAAACGTTTAAAAAAAGCAGCAGATGAAGGAAAAAAATGGATGGTCTCAAATTCAGATTGGGAACAATACGAAAAATATTATGAGTATAAAAAATTATTTGAAGAATATTTATCTAAAACAAATTTTTCATTTTCACCTTGGAAAATTGTTCCAGCAAAAAATAAATTTTATGCAAAAATTTCTGTAATGGAATCAATTATCCATTCTTTAGAAAATAAATTAAAAATAAATTCAAGAGAAGTTTTAGAAGTTCTACTTGAAAAAGAAAAACAGGTTATCTAATGAAAGAACTTTTATTTTCAAAATTAAATTTAGATCAAAAATTGGAATCTAAAGAATACAAAAAATTAATTGATGAATACCAAGAAAAATCTAGAGTCTTATCTCATTATGCAAATAAAAAAGGACGCTCTATCATTTTAGTTTTTGAAGGTTGGGATGCAGCTGGAAAAGGTGGAGCAATCAGAAGACTCACTTCTAAACTTGACCCAAGACTTTATCGGGTTATTTCAATTGCTGCACCAAATGAAATAGAAAGAAAACACCATTACCTTTGGAGATTCTGGACTAAAATTCCAAAAAATGGAAACATTACTATTTTTGACAGGTCTTGGTATGGAAGAGTTTTAGTAGAACGAATTGAAGGATTTGCAAAAGAAGAAGAATGGGAAAGAGCTTATTCAGAAATTTCTTCCTTTGAAGAAGAACTTTCTTTATCAGGTTCTATAGTTATAAAATATTGGCTTCATATTTCTTCTGAAGAACAACTTTCTAGATTTAATGCCAGAGCTGAAGATCCTCTTAAAAGATGGAAACTCACCGACGAAGATTGGAGAAACAGAGAGAAATGGGATATTTATGAAAAAGCAGCAGAAGAAATGTTTTACAAAACAAATAATTCATATGCACAGTGGAATTTGATTCCCGCAAATGATAAATATTTAGCAAGAACAGAAATATTAAGAATTTTCTGTGAAACAATTGAAAAAAATTTGAATGTACCAAAAAAATTCGTTTAAGGAGAATTAAATGCAAATTTTAATTACAATAGTAAATTATGTGGGTTATGCTTTAGGTTTTGCAGGAATTGGTTCCATTGTAAACAAAGCTTTTGATATGAACTTGGGACTAAGAGGTGTTGGTGCTTTTCCAAAAGATTATGTAGCTGCTGGTGCATTTTTAGTTCTAGCTGGTGTATTGATTTGGGTTTCAAAACTTTTAGAAAAAAAATATCCAAAGCCAGAATAAATAATTATTCTCTTTCTGACAAAATTTCTGATTTGTATTGAAAGGAATCAAGTCTGATTTTTTCTAAATCTACTTTTGATATATTAGATGTTTCTAATATATCAAATTCATTCTCAATATTTGTATCAAAAATTCCCGGATCATCAGTGCTAATTGTAAGTTTAATTTTATTTTCTATAAATCTATGGATTGGATGGTAATTCAAATTATCTAATTGTCCGATTCTTAAATTGGAAGTGGGACAAACTTCAATAATTGAATTTGATTTTGAAATTTTGTACATACAAAAATTTTGAAATTTGAAAGTATTTTCTAAAAATTTTTCATCTTGTACAATTTCTATTTCTTTGGAGAAATTTTGAAATTTTAAATTTTCTATTTCAACGAGAATTTCTTTTTTTTCTTTTTTAAAATGAAAAGATTCTAATTCTTCAAAATTTTCTAATTCAAAATTTAATTGGTCTATTCTTTCAGAAACTTTTTCTACAATTTTTTTTCCTTCTAAATATTGATGATTTCTTCCAAGTGCTATCGCGTGACCAAGTCTCATCACACCTAGTTTAGAAGATTCCAAAACCCATCTAGATGCCGAAATTGGAGTTTTGTCCAAATAACTTTCACCAACATGATAGAGAATTGCTAAACTTGAATTTTTATTATCCAGGTTATCTTTTAAAATTTTTTCAAAAAAAACTTTTTTATTTTTGGGAGGATCATTTTCTTCTACATTACTAAAATCAATTCCAACTAAATATTTTTGAATTTGTTCATTTCTTTTCATTGCATTTTTTACCCAAGAATATTGTTCCCAGTACTTTCCAAAACGATGAAAACTAATTATTACTCTTCCAAATGCACTTGTTTTTTTTTCTACTTCTTCTAAACTTTCAGCAACACTTAAAATTTTATCAAAATAATCTTGTTCTGTTGCAAATGGATTTAGTGTAAGTCGATATTCTGCATAAGAAATATTTTCTTTAATTTGTCTTTCAAAAACTCTTCTAGTAACTTCTTTAATTTCTTCTGAATCAAATTTACACAAAGCTATTATTAAATTAAAACGATTTTGAAATTCTAAAAATGGAGCTGAAAAATTGAACAAATAAATTTCTTTTAATTTTTCAGGCGTTTCATATTTTTTAAAAAAATTTTCTGTGTCCACTTTTTGCATATAAAGTTTTTCAAAAAGCTCTGTATAAATTACCCATCTAGGGAATTTATTCTTTATTCCAATTTCAAATAAATCTTCCGCACTAAGAGAGCCGTATAGATGATTATGAAGTTCAGTATATTTCATAAAATTAAAATTTCTTCTTTACAAGTAATGTAAATTGAAAAAAAAATTGTTTATGAAAAGAATATTAATCATTTTAACCCTATTAATTAATTGCCAAAGTAAAAATTCAGATAATGAAGAAAAAAATAGAATTTTAGCAGGTGTAGTTCTTTCTCGTATCACAACAGGTACATCTGCTACTACTACTCCATCTTCTACTTCGTGTTCAAATGCAACTCCCAGTTTTTCTAGTTTAGCTTCAGCAGGTGTGAACAATTCCTGTGCAAGGTCTGGTTGTCATGCGGGTGCAAGTCCTCAAAGTGGTTATGATGCAACTAGTTTTAATTCAAATATATCTAGAGTCACTGTAAGAAATGCCAGCGGAAGTTTATTGTACCAAAAAGTGAATGGTGGTTCAATGGCACAATATAGCACTTCCCAAATTAATCAGGCAATTTTTTGTTGGATTCAAGGTGGAGCAATTCAATGAAGTTTTTTTTCATCCTATTGTTCATTATAGTTTTAAATTCAACCGAAGTCAAAGAAAAAATTTTAATAGTCAGAGATGGAAAAATTTTATTTACTTCGATAAAAGATGAAGAAACTATCAAAGGAATTGGAAAACAAGCTTCAGGCAAAATTGATTTTTCATTAAGAAAATTTTCTGTAAAATTTGACTTAACAGATTTTAGAACTTCGAATTCTTTACAAACAAAACATCTACATGATAATTATTTAGAAACTGAAAAATTTCCAATTGCTTCATATGAAGGAGAAATCAAATCTTATAACAAAGAAAGCGGTGAATCTGAGTTAAACGGGACCTTACAAATGCATGGAGTTAGTAAAAAAGATTTTATTACAAAAGGAATTTTAAAAAAAACTAAAGAAGGTTATTTTTTTGAATCTGAATTTATAATTAATTTAAATGATTTTAAGATAGAAGTTCCTAAACTATTAATTTTAAAAATTAACGAAAATATTCAAGCAAAAACTAGTTTTAATCTAGGTGGAATTTAAATGAAACTTATTTTATTTTTATTTAGCCTGGTAATTTTTTCAGAGAGCAAAACAGAAACAAAATCAATTCCCCAAGATTCAAAAACTACTACTGAAACTAAAATTTCATCTGAAGAAAAAACACCCTCTGAAACAAAAACAATCCCAGAAACTAAATCTGAATACTCTCCAAAAACTTCTTCCACATTTATGGGAAGTAGTTTAATTCATATGCCTTCAACAGAAGCAATTGGAAAAAAGAATTTAGATTTTAGATTTAATCATCGTTTTAATAACGCAAAAAATACTCTGGATGATTTTTTTGGTTTTGACGGAGGGGCAAATACTCAGCTTTCACTTGATTATGGACTCAGTGATAAATGGTCAGTGGGAATTGCTCGCACATCATTTTTTAAAACTTATGAATTAAGAACTAAATATTCTTTACTTAGCGAGAATAACGGAAGCCCAGTCAGTGTGAGTTTGTTTGTAGTTGTTGGTCAAGAAACATCAAAACAAATTTTAAAATATGAACCTTATATCAATCCACCAACAACAGGAATTCCTACTCTTGATTCTACAATAAAACAATATGCCAATCAATATGAATTAACAACTGATGATAAAAGAAGTTTTCTCGGTTCCATTTTGGTTTCCAAAAAAATTGGAATTTTTTCGATACAAGCTTCTCCAATGTTTGTTCATCGTAATTTTGTAAAAAATGGTTTGGGAAATGATCGAGTAGGTTTAGATATTGGGGGGAGAATTAAATTAACTAAGAGAATTGACTTAACTTTCGAAGCGATTTTTTTACCAAAAAGAGATTATGTTGGTGATAATTATTCCTATCTGGATCGTGAAGGAAGATTTAATAGCAAAACATTAACAGCAGAAGAAATAAATTCCCAATACAATAAACAATCCGACTTAGCGTTTGTGTACACAAGAAATGTTTTGTTTGATAAAAAAGTACAGTATTATTACACTCCTTTTTCAATCGGTTTAGATATAGAAACAGGTGGACATGTATTTCAATTATTTGTGACTAATTCAAGAGCAATTGCACATACTCAGTTGCTTCGTGGAGCAGAATTTGATTATGGAAAAAAAGATTGGACAGTAGGATTTAATATTCATAGACATTTTTCATTTCAAGATGATGATGATTTGAAATAACCTGATTTTAAAGATTCAATTCAACTTTAAATTCACCAAATTTATTATTACTTACTTTAAAGTTCAAATTGAATATTGCTTTTTAAACAACTTATTTTATTGTATTTTTTTTTGAATTTTATTTTAATAAGAATTTTAAAATATTATAATAAAGTTTTTTACAATTGATTTTAGTTTTTATTAAACCGAATTTTTTAAACTGACCTTTTTTGCTTTCTGCTACTTATGAATCTTCTGAGATCCTATTCAGAATTTACAATCACTTTTATTGGTATTAAAAAACTTTGCCATAAAAATTAATCCCTAATCAATGTTAAGAGTTGCGACACATTTAAAATTCTCATTAGTCGTTTTACCAATTGTATCAATTATACTTTGTGAAAAATTAATTCGATATACATTCGAAGGAATTAAAGTAGAAGTAGTTGAAGTAAAATGAAAACTAGCTGAAGGATTTGGAAAAAAAATAGAATTTAAAATTGGAGAAGAACTTCTTTCTAAAACAGATTTTAACTCGTTTAAGTTTGGAAGTCTCCAAGAATAATTTGAAAGACTTAAAGTATTACAAGAATTTAAAGCAGTATTCCAAACAGAAGATATAGCAGCACCTGTAGAACAATTAGAATCAGATAAACCAAAAGAACATTTTTGCCAAACTAAACCTGTTGTCACATCCAAAATTGTTCCATCCCCATTATCCACTAAAATTTGAGATTGGGTTGTGCCAGAAACATAACGAATTCTAATATTAGTGGTTTTACTTAAAACATCACTTCTACCATTACCAACAAAGTTAACGATCAACCCATCAGAAGAATTTGTTGGATTATTTGTTCCAGACCAAATTGTATTGGAGGGATTATTCGGAAAAGCTAAATTATAAACTGAAGGTGAACTAACAGAAGGTAAATGAATTCTTTCTAGTTCAGAAATTGTTGGAAGTCTCCACGAATTAATTCCTGCAAAGCCTTGTCCCAAATTTTGATTATTATAAATATTTAAAATTGTTGAATTTGCTAAATTCCAAGTTCCAAGAGTTGCTCCACCAATTGTGCATCCTGAACCAGAAAATCCAACTGCACAACTAATCCATTTGAGTCCTGTTAAATTATCCATAGTTATAAATTGATTTGGAAAAGAAGTGCTATCTGTGGGTATCGAAAAATCTGCTATAGTTCCATTTTGAAATTCTCCATCTTGTCCAGTACCAGCACAAGAAGTAACTGTTCCGCTTGAATCCCAGCAAAATGAATAGCCAGTTTTTAATGGCAATAGCCCGACCACTGTAATACGAATTTGTGTTTGAACTGATCCTGCTCTATTTGATGAAGAGACAGTATAGCTATTATCAGCTTGAATAGAAGTTGCTGCTCCGCTTATAATTCCAGTCACACTATCAATTACAAGTCCTGTTGGCAAACTAGGTGAAACACTAAAACTTAATTCTTGTCCTGTAATAACTGGGGTAATTAAATTTATATTTCTATTTATTCTAAAAAAATATTTTGATTTTGGATAAGAAAAATTAATTGGTGGGGAGATGGAATCATTTGAAGTAGGCAATGGTGCAGGATTTGAATTATTTGGAGCAGTATTATTTACTACTTCTGAAATAAAATAATTACTCCTTTCAATTCGACCAATTAATTTTGCTTTAATTTCTGATTTACAAGAAATAAAAAAAAATAGAATTAAAAAAAATAATTTCATGTTACCTTTATATATTAGAAAGAATTTTTATCAAGTTAGATTAGTTTTTTAATAAACAAAAAAATATAATGTTCAAAGTTTTTCAATAATTTAAGTTTCATTTTCAGGGGCGAATTTTTTCCACAATTCGACTATGTAATGTTGATATTCGAGCAATAGCAAAGAATTGCTATAGCAAGGAAAATGATGAATGTTCTTGGAAATTCAAAACAGAATCATTTAAATTATTAATTCTAATTTTTTTTCCCAAGTGGAAAAAAACAGGCTCGCCTCTCTGGTCAACTTTTTGTTAAATTTTAAATGTCCTAAATTTTTTTAATTTGCAAAAAGTTGACCCCGAGTTGATCCTTTTCGCTTGCTTAATCGGAAATTTTATTTGTAATAAAAAATCTTGCAAAATAGTTTTAGTTTTACATTCTAAAATAAAAACGGAGATAAAATGAAATTCAAATTTTTAATTACAATTTTTTTATTTTTAAATTGTAAATCTGAAGATCCATTTAAAAAATTAGAACAAGAAAATATTCAGAAGGTTTGGGCTGGTCCACCAGAAGATACAAGCAAAAAACCTTTTGAATACTTGTATATGAAAACTAAAGGAAAAGCTTCTAGTAAAGCTATTGAAAAAAAATCATTGCCAATGATGGAAACAACATGTAATGATTCAACTATTTCTTATAATATTGGACCATTTATACATATTTTTTATGAAGGAAGACCTGGTTCTACTAGAGGTGATTGGTCTTATACACCCACAGAAGAAAAAGCACGTGCTGAATTGTCTATAATACTTTCTTCAAGTTTAAAGTATAAAAATCGAGGAATTAGGGATTGTAAACCAATTTCTGATGATGAAGGTTTGTTAAAATGGAGAGAATGTGAATGTATTGTTTATAATAAAATTCCAGGTGGAGAAAAAACAGTTGAAAGACTTAAAAATGATTTACCTTAAATGAAAAATTTTCTTTTCCAAATCGGCTTATAAACATTTGTTTTTTAGATTTTATAGAAAAACTAGATTACAAAATTTATAAAGAGGAGTTGTTTGTAATTAAAACTAAAGAATGAAAAATTTCTGAAGATACTTGTTATATTTTATTTGATTATAAAAATAAAAAATTTATTAGCTATTACCCTGTGAGAGAAAAAAGTAAATAAATTTTACTTAAATTCTTTTTAAATTAACCTAAGTGTAAATTTTTATACTGCTCATTGAAATGGAACTTAATGTTTTTTTATTAAAAATTTCAACTTTATCTTTTTCATCAGTTATTCCGCATAAATAAATTAACGGTAGATAATGATCAAGTGTGGGAACTGCAATTCTAGAATTTTTGTGATCTAATGAAATTAATTTTTCAAAATTTTTATTTTGGAATTCACCTAAAATATAATTATCAAAACTAATTGCCCAATCTAAAACTTCATTCATAAACTGGAAATTAAGTAAAGATAAATTATGAACTATATTACCAGATGCTAATATAAGAATTTCTTGTTCTCTTAAAAATTTTAAATGTTTAGCAAGTTCATAATGCCATTCAATTGGTTTTAAAACATTTAGACCAAATTGTAAAATTGGAATATTAGCTTCGGGATAAATTTGTTTTAAAATAGACCAAGTTCCATGATCTAGTTTAGCATTTTCATCTAAAAAAATATCAGTAAATTTGATTTTGTCTTTTATACTTTCAGCGAATGATTTTGAGCCAATACTTTCATATTTACTAAAATACAACTCTTCAGGAAATCCAAAAAAATCATATAGGAGTTCATTTTTATCATTATAAGTAAGGTAAGTTCCTTTTCTTAGGTAATGTGCTGAAATACAAATTATAGCTTTTGGTTTTGGGATTTTAGAAATTTGAATTTTCCATTCAAAAGTGAATTCATTTTCTTCAATTGCATTCATTGGACTTCCATGCCCAATAAAAAATGCTGGAAACAAACTCATATCTTAATTACTTCTTCACCAACTGTATAAGAAATATTTTCTTTTCCAATAAGCAAACTGAGTTTAGAAATTAAATCTTGGTTTATATCAACAAAAAAAGAATTATGTGTGCGAATTACTTTTTTAAAATCTCCCTCACCTTGAAGATGAAAAAATACAGAAGAGCTACCCTTAAACTCTTTTAAAGCAGAATATAAAATATTGATAAATGATTCATCCATATTATCTTTTCTCATATCTAATTTTAAATGAAGAGATTTTTCTAATTTGTCTATAAGAGTTTCATTTGTCAAAAGAGAAGCTTCAAAAATAATCACTTGTCCTTTTAGGTCTGCTTCTCCTTGTTCAATTTTATCTAAATTTCCTTTGATAAAAAGAATTTGATCTTCTTTAATTAACTCTTTTAGTTTAGCAAAATTTTTTGGAAATATTGTGCAGTCAATATCTGATGAATAATCTTGAAGTTTAAAATTTACAAACTCTTCTTTTTTCTTGGTTTGACGAATTAAAATATCAGATACAATTCCACAAATTTCTACTTTTGTTCCAGAAGGAAATTCATCTAATTCTACAATTTTAGAAATAGATTTTAAATATGACAATTTGGATTTGAATTTATCTAGAGGATGACCAGAAAGATAAAGTCCACAAATTGCTTTTTCCCTTCTTAATTTTTCTTCAATATCCCATTCGAGAGATTGTTTTGGAAGTTGTAGTCCAATATTTTCAGATTTTCCCCCAAAAAATAAACTTCCTTGTCCTGCAGATTTTCTTTCGTTTTCTTTAGAAGCATAAGAAAGAAGAGAATCAACTGATTCAAATAAACATTTTCTTGAATAACCAAACACATCAAATGACCCAACTTGTATTAATGCTTCCAAAACTTTTTTGTTTACAGTAAATGTTTCAATATTGGATAAAAAATCATTAAGTGTTTTAAATCCGCCAATTTTTTTTCTTGCATCAAGTATTGTGTTTGCTGCAATTGAACCAACACCTTTAAGCGACTCCAATCCAAATCGAATTGTATTATCTCTGGGAACTGCAAATGAAAATTCAGATTCATTAATTTCAGGTGTTAAAATTTGAATTCCCATTTCTTTTGCGTTATTGATATAACGAACTAGCTCAGATGCTTTTCCATTTTCAGTTGAAAGTATTGCTGCAAAATATTCATTTGGATAATTTGATTTTAAAAAGGCAGTTTGGTAAGTAACAAATGCATATGCCACTGAATGAGATTTGTTAAAACCATATTCCCCAAATTTTTCTAATTGTTCAAATAATTCTTTTGCAAATTGTTCACCAAAATTTTTTTCTTTTGCACCAGTAATAAATTTTTCTTTAAGTGGTGGAAGTTTTGTCTTATCTTTTTTTGCCATCGCTTTACGAAGCACATCAGAATCACCCACAGAAAATCCACCAATGATTCTTGAAATAAACATCACTTGTTCTTGGTAAACCACAACCCCATAAGTTTCTTTTAGTACTTCTTCAAGTTCCGGTTTTGGATAAATAACTTTTGTTCTGCCATTTTTTCGATCTAAATAATCATCTAACATCCCTGAACCCATTGGACCAGGTCTGTACAAAGCTAAGAGTGCTGCAATTTCTTCAAAAGTTTTTACTTGTGCTTTTGCAAATAAATCTCTAATACCACTTGAAGAATCCAATTGAAATATTCCAAGCACATTTGCTTTTCTAAGAAGTTGAAATGTTGGCTCGTCATTAAGTGGAATTTCATCAATGTTGATATTAATTTGTTTTCGTTTATAAATTAAATCAATTGCACATTGGATTGTGGTTAAGTTTTTTAAACCAAGCAAATCCATTTTGATTAGTCCAACTGATTCTAAAAGGTCTTTGTCATATTGGGTAACCCTGACACGTTTGCCTTCTTTTTGCATATTTTTATCTGCAACAGTGGAAAGAGGTGCAATCCCATCCATATCAAATGGAGAAATTACAACACCTGCAGCATGACGACCGGGTTGTCTATAATTTCCTTCTAGCTTCATCGCAATTTGAAAAACTTTGCGATTAACTTCAGATTTTTCTGCTAGCTCTTTTAATTCTTTAGAATCAGTAAGTGCAGTTTCAATATCAATACCTAATTGTTTTGGAAATGCTTTTGTAAATTCATTTGATTCTTGGAACGGAACTTTAAACACTCTTGCAACATCTTTTATAGCAGCTTTTGCCGCAAGAGAACCAAATGTGATAATTTGTGAAACTCTATTGTCTCCATATTTAGCCACAATGTAATTGTACACTTCTTCACGTCTATCCATACAAAAATCAGTGTCGATGTCTGGCATGTCTTTTCTATCTGGATTTAAAAATCTTTCAAATAATAAACCATATTTAATTGGATCCACATTTGTGATTCCAAGTGAATAAGCAATGATAGAGCCAGCAGCTGAACCTCGTCCAGGACCAACTGGAATTCCTTGTCGTTTTGCAAAATTGATAAAATCTTGTACAATTAAAAAATATCCAGCAAAACCCATTGTGGTAATTGTGTTTAATTCAAATTTGGTTCGCACGATTACATCGTTTGGAAGTGGTGTTCCGTAAATTTTATTTAGTCCATCCCAAACTAATTTTTCCATAAAGGAATCTGTGTCGTAACCTTCAGGGACTTCGAATTTTGGAAGAAGTGGATTTCCAAATTTAAAATTCAAATCACATTTATTCGCAATTTCTAATGTATTATGAAATGCTTGTAAATGATCTGGAAAAAGTTTCATCATCTCTTCAGGAGATTTTAAATAAAACTCTTCATTAAAACCAAACATCATTTCGTCATCAATTGATTTGTTTGTTGCAATACGAAGCATGATATCTTGAGCTTCTCTATCATCTCTTTTTAAAAAATGAGAATCATTGGTGAGAACCATTTGAATATTTGATTTTTTGGAAAACTCAATTACTTTTTTTGCAACTAATTCTTGGTCTTTAATTCCATGATTTTGAATTTCTAAATAAAAATCTTCTTTTCTAAAAATTTCATTTAACTTATTTGCAAGAGCCATAGCTTTTTCATCTTTGCCTTGTAAAAAATGTCTGTTCACTTCTCCTGCAAGACAAGCAGTCAAACAAATCAAACCATCAGAATATTTTTCTAAAACATCATAATCAATTCTTGGCTTTCTATAAAATCCATCCACAAATGAAATCGAAGAAAGTTTAATTAAATTTTTATAACCAATTTCATTTTTTGCAAGCAAGATCAAATGGTAATTTCCACCATCTGAAATTTCTTCCATCTCTACTTCTTTTTTTCGATTTGGTGCGACATAAAATTCAGATCCAATGATGGGCTTAACACCTTGCTTCACAGCTTCTTTGTAAAAGTCTATTACACCGTACATATTTCCATGATCTGTAATTGCAACTGAGCTCATGTTTAATTCTTTTACACGTTTCATCAATTCAGGAATACGTATAGCTCCATCAAGCATGGAGTAATTTGTATGCAAATGTAAATGGGTAAAATCATTCATAAATAAGAGACATAACTAATTTTAAAAATTGGCTCATATTGCCAACTGAAAAACTGAAATTTGTTTTATTATTATTTGGGCGAATTTTTTTTCACCTAACCCTTTTTTATTTGAAGTTAAAAAGGGTTAGGTGAAAAAAAACTGGGCTTTCAGTTTCGGTCAAAAAATTGGTTGTCAAATTAAATAATATTGATAAAATTTTTCTTTTTTAAGACACCAATTTTTTGACCCCACTTCAATCCCGTTCGCTTGTATTGAGAAACTTTTCCGTATTCTGAAGCCCACCTAAATCTGAATAGTTATGCAAAATGGGATTTATGAATGTTTAAACTTTTTTTAAAAAAATGGAATTTATTTTAATGAAAAATTC
>JAAFIR010000001.1 GCA_013297885.1 Leptospirales bacterium
AAACTGATCTATTTAATTTATTTTCTTCTAGAAAGAAATTTTTTAATTCAGAAAAATTTTCATAAAAAATTTGATTTTTATATTTCTCTAAAAAATTTTCTATTTCCAAATTTGAAATATACTTCATTTTTTTGGAAATATAAGAATTTTGTATCTCTAAAATTAAATTCATATATCCACTATTTTTATTCGGTTACTAATGTAAATTTTTATATACTAAATGATATTATATTTGACAGAATAAGCGAAATTCGAACAATATTAGTTAGTTGCAATTTCGGCAATTAAAAAAAGGACGAAAATAAAATGAATATAGGTGAAGAGATTGTGGGTTCATATCTGCAATATATTAAAAATTGTGAATTTATTCAAAAAAATTTATATACTCCCGATATACAAGGGGAAATTGATGTCGTTGGAATTGATGTAAACAAAAAGGTTATTTATGTCTGTGAAGTCGCAATACATTTAATTACAGGTTTGCAGTATACAAAAGAAAAAAGACCAAATAATGTAAATAAGCTAATTGAAAAATTTTCAAAAGATATTGAATATACGAATAAGTATTTTAGTGATTATACGAAAATATTTATGTTTTGGTCTCCGATAGTAAAGAATCAATCGAGTGATTCAAAGTATAATCAGATGAATGACATACTTGAAATAAAAAAAATTATAAAGCAAAAATACAATGTGGAAGTTGAAGCAATAATAAACGAGAAATTTTTGGAATGTTTGAAAGAGTTGAGAGAATATGCTAAAACAGAAACAAAAGATATTAAATCGCCTATTATAAGATTGTATCAAATTGAAGAGTATACGAAAAAGCATATTGAAAAACTAAAATGATATTTCTAAAAAGAAGATTATAAAGTTCTAAAGTAGATAGCAAAATTAGAAACTTAGAATTATTCCGTTTGACAATATAATTATTTTGTAATTATATGATACTTATGAACTTAAATTTTTCATGGGATAATAAAAAGAATACAATAAACAAAAAGAAACATAAAATTTCCTTTGAAGAAGCGGAAACTGCTTTTTATGATGAACGAGCAAAATTAATTCCAGACCCCGACCATTCTGAAAATGAAGAAAGATTTATTTTACTTGGTATAAGTTTTAATTTAAATCTTTTAGTTGTTATTCATACATTTTTAGAAAAAGTCGGAGTAATCAGAATTATTTCAGCTAGAAAAGCTACAAAAAAAGAAAGTAATAAATACAATAAAGGAGACGAATAAATATGAGAAAAGAATATGATTTTACTAACTCTAAAAAAAATCCCTATGCAAGTAAATTAAAAAAGCAAATTACTATTAGAATTGATGAAAATACAATTAAGTATTTTAAAGAAGTAGCTGGGAATACCGGAATTTCTTATCAAAATCTCATTAATTTGTATTTATATGAATGTGCTACAAATAAAAAGAAATTAGAATTAAGATGGAATTAGTCAGAGTCCTGCCGAAACAGCAACTAACTGCGAGTATCCACTTCGAGAGCGGACTATGTTCGGATGCTGTTCACCTCCTTGCTCCAAGCCGGCTTAATTGTGGTTGTTGAACTTTGTAGTATATTTGTCAGACTCACGCAAGTTCAGTGCCTTCGTCCACCCGCTCTGCCCCCACTACTTTTTTTTGGAAAAAGTAGTATGGTCACAAAACTTGCAAGAGAATAATGCAAGTTTTGCGTCCTACACTCAGTCACGGAACTTGCTAGTAGTTGGTCGGCTTGGAGACATGACTTTGAAACTCAAAAGGTGCTACCGCACTTTCGAGTTTCAAAGTCACGTCGGATACTCTTAACGTTAGGCGAAAGGCGTTCAGGATTGAACCCTTACGAAAACGTTTAGGAGGAAAAGCCGATGGTAGCTTTTTACATAAAGCTGGTAATTTTTATTGGAATTGGTTGTTACAGTATTTACAATGTGAGATTTCCCTCATATTTTTACGTAAAACCAGGTGATGGTCTTAATCTGAGGAGTGAAGCAAATATAAATTCAACCCGACTTACGACTATTAAAAAAGGAGAAGAAGTTTCTGTCACAGATAACTCTCTTGAAGAAACACAATTGAACGGACTCAAAGGAAAATGGTTAAAAGTAAAATTTAATTCTCAGGAAGGATTTATTTTTAGTGCTTACTTAGATGAAGAAACGGGAACGTGGAAATTTATTTGGAAAAATAAACTGTATTTGTTTGGCTGTATTGTATTTCTTTTTGGGTTTCTTAGCACAATAAAATCTGAAAATAAAAGAAGAGAGGATTTAGAAAAAGCAGCAGAAAGAGAGGAGTATATTAAAGATATAGCTAGAGCAAAAGAAAAAATATTGCAGGATTACGCTAAAAAATATGGAGAAGCAGTAGCGGAAGCAATTAGAAGAAAAGAACCGAAAATCGGAATGAACCAAGGAATGATAGAATTTATGTTCCCTGTTCCAGATAAAATAAATGTAACAGAAAATGCTGATGTAAAGATTGAAGAATATTGCTACGACCCATACGTCTACAGGAATCAGACATTACACAAAAGGCGATTTATTTTTGAAAATGGAATTCTGAAAGAGTATAAGATAGAAGAATAGAAAAGGGGAACATAAATGAAATTTTACGATACAATTGATTTTTTAAAACAGACAGCAGCGTTCGAAGAGTATTTGATAAACTCAAAAATTTTAATAGACCCGAGCGTAAATAAAAGATTATTATTCAAACCAGTGTCAACGTCCGAGAACCAGCTAAAACATAAAATTGCATTCTGGGGAATCAATGCATATAGCGGCAAAGATGATTTACTCTCTTTTGAAGATAATAGCAATTTTGCTGTTGAAGTACAAAAAGATTACTGGAAACTCATGGAAATGATTTCAACTTATGAAGATAAACTTCAATTAGCCGGTCATAGCTATTACACAAACGTTATCAAAGATGTTCTTCTGTATGAGAATGAATTCGGTTCCGCAATGAAAGTATGGGAAGTATTTAAACAATTTCCTCTTGTCAGAAAAACAATAGAAAGTTTAGTATGGAGCGAAATGCAAACTTTGATTTTCAATGGATGTGACTATTTCGTTTTTCTTGGAGATTTGCCTTGGAGCGTATTTGAATTGTCCAGAGCGAATCTTTCGTTATCCGCAAATAAAATAGAAGTAAAGGATAACGGAAACATTTTAGTTTTTGAATTTTTGAGTAGAAAAATATACTTGATTTCTGAATATCATTTTTCTAGACCAAGTAATAAGAAAAAAGAGTATACGAATAGAATAATAAGCGAAATCTTGAGCACTAGATGAACGCCAATCGCCTAACTTCGCGTCATCTGCTGCGGAGGTGAACTATGTTCGGATGCTGTTCACCTCCTTGCTCCGAGTCGGCTTAGTTGTATTAGCTACATCTTTTAGTTTCTTTGTTAAACTCATGCAAGTCCAGTGCCTTCACTACTGTCACAAAACTTGCAGGAGGGGATAAGCAAGTTTATGCGCCATCCGTTCAGTCACAGGACTTGCTAGTAATAGTACGACTCGGAGACATTGAAAAAAATGTCCAAAAAATGCTTGGGGCATTTTTGAACATTTTTTTCAACGTCAGATACGCTTAACGTTAGGTGATATTTTAGACTTGACCATGTTTTTAAAAGGACTAATGCTTGGACTTTGTCGGAGTAGGTTTCCTTGACATCCGTGTCTCGGAAAGACTTCGTTGGTTTGAATTTCGTATTTTATCAATAAAAATATAATTGAGAAATTAAAATAATATTATATGAAATAAGGTAATATAAGTAGGATGCAAATTCCTAGAAAATACATTGAATTAAGCAACCGTAGGGATTTTACAGGAATGAAAAATATATCCTTCTTATTAATATTCTGTCTCCTATTACATGATTGTATTTCCATGCCCACCGGTTTTATAGTTGCTGAAGTTGATGAATTAAGGAAAGAAAAATTAAGAGTGAAAGATTGTACATTTAAAGAAATTCTTGAGCAACGTTTTGAAAAATATGGACGCTATCATTTACGTCCATTTGTCATAGGTTTGGGAGTCATTGATTTGGCGGTAGGTATTCAATATTATCTGCGAGTAAATCCAGTTGGATTTCATTTATACTTAAATGGACTATATACTGTGATGGCGGGTTTTATGTTTACTATTACTTTAATTAGCTATAATGAAAAAATAAATATTACATTTTATGGATGGGAACATCTATATGCGGCGGAATGCAAAGCTGATTATTTTGTTCTAGCTTATAGCGGTGACAATTATTTTAAGCGCAATGAAAATTTTATTTATTTGCTTGTGTCTTATTCAGAAATTTCTAATCCGTCAAATAAGAAGAATTTTGAAAAACTTATAACGGATTTTGTTCAAAATAATCAAATTATAATCCATGAATATACGGAGCAATCTAGATTTTTCCGGTACTTCTATTATAGGGGCGGAAAGAAGAAATTCAAAGAAGACTTTCAAAAATACTTAGATAAGCATTCTGATTAATTTAAATTGAATTCAATATAAGGCTTTAAAAAGATTGAAAAAATTTCAATCATGATTGAATACTGCTTGAAGATTTACAGCCAATTAGCCGTTTACTTTTAAGCAGAATTTTAGGTAGCGAGGAGTAAGAAGCGAAACGCAAATTCCTAGAAATAAAAAAATGAATATTCGATTCCGCGCCTAACGTTGAGTTTGCGGAAATTGCTACAAAATAGTATTTGACAAGCAACTTCGCAAACCCAAAATATAGAAAGAATCGTATTGGGTAATGGAGTTAAGCCTACACTCGACATCGTGTTGAGGCTGGTTTTTTAGGGGGACTCCAAACTATAGTTTTTGAATCTCACAGGCAATTAGGTAGATGAGAAGTATTGGCCAGGGCTTGGAACAGTTGCAGGATTAATCTCAAGCAGAATCGCTTGCGAGTATGCAGAAAAATAAAAACAACAGTTTTGCTCTGACAAAAGAATTACTAAAAGGAATACAAAGAATTACCAAAAGACAGAATTGAAATTGTTAGTGATGTAAATTTAAGAGACGGAATAGGCATAGAAGTTTACAGAGAAAATAAATTAGTGATAGAAATATTTCGAGATGATACAAAGTTAATTAGAACAGTTACCATACACCAACAAGATATTTCTCTAGACTTTATTGAAGAGAGTATAGAAAATTTTAAAAAAGAAATTCCTTGGGATTTTATAAACTATGACAATATAAAATAATTAATAATAATGCATTCACTTTTGAAAAAAAGTATATTCTTCAAACGGATTAAGATTGTTATTTAGAGAGATATTTCATAGATGACTTTTTGCAACTAAAAAGTAGTTGCAGCTTTTTTTAAATGAATTAATCTAAATAAAATGAGTAAATTAGACAAACTAATTCAAAGATTTTTAAATAGACCAAAAGATTTTTCTTATGAAGAAAGAATTAAATTTCTCTTCACAAAAACTTACTCCTAGACTCCAACAGGCAATAATTTAACAATCTAGGGACAAAAAAAATGAGTATTTTTTCTTATCATCTTGTTCGATTATCCTTTACATCTGCATTCAGAATTATTTTTTTTCCTCATTTAAAAAAGATAAACGGACTTGTTCACCATGAAACAATGTCTGCTATGATTTTAGGATCTTCCATTTTTTCTAGCTCTAGAATTTTCAACAGAGAAATTGTTTTTTTTGCACAATGGGAAAATGAAGATTATCTTAATGAGTTTTTAAAATCAAATTCAATTGGAAAGCAAATAGCAAAAGGTTGGCATATTCGATTAGAATATCTAAGACAATGGGGAAAAATTTCTGGATTCCAAATTCCAACATTAGAAAAAAAATTAGAGAGCGAAAAACCTGTTGTAGCTGTAACACTTTTTTGGGGAATTAAATGGAATTGGTGAAAATTTTATTTATCAATTAGCAGAAAAAGAAAATTTAAGAATCATAAGAAATTCCAGCTCAAAAGGTTTGTTACGATCAATCTCTGATCTTAATTTAACTGAGAAAGATGTTAAAAAACTTTCTCAAAAAGTAATTGATTTTTACGAAAAAACAGCAGATTATAAATTACAGTTAAATGTAAAATGGAATCCTTTTTTTAAACTATTTGGTTTTTTAGTGAATAGATTATTCAGCGAACGGATAAACCAATTAAATATTCCAACAGAAAATATCAAAGAATCTGAAAAACTATTGAGTGAAATAATTGAACTAGTTTCCAGCGAAAACGAAGAAGTAAAATACACTATCTGGCAGAGAAAATTCCAATCATCTGGGAAAGTTATTTATTCTGGAATTTATTCCACAACTACTCTTCCAATGGGAACTACTTGCATAAAAGCAATTTTCCCATTACCAAAAGGAAATGCAACAGTGATATTAAAACCAACTGTTAGTGATAAAAATGAACTTATATTAAATTCTTCAGGAGCAAAATTTGGTGATGCTGGATTTTACTTTCTTCTAAGCGATTCCAAAGGAAATTATTGGAGTCAGTACATTCAGTGTTTCACAGACAAACTGATCGTAAGGGAGAAAGAAGAAAATCTAATTGCAATACAAACTCTTAAATTATGGAATTTAAAAGTTGCAACGTTTGAGTATAGAATAAAAAAATAAATTATATACACACTTAACGAATTACTTTTCGATTTTTGTTTGGGCGAATTTTTTTGTCAGGACTTCGAGAGCCTCAGTCACTGACAAAAAAACCGTGCTTTATGCTGCAATCTTTTGCAATCTATTATTTTTGGAAGATTTTTTTATTGATAGCAAAAGGATTTCCGCTTCAATCACTTTCGCTTTTTCAGAGAAAAATTACAGAATTACCAAATCCAACAGTGGGTTTTGACCCACTAAACTACATAAAAAATTTTTTTTAACCACAATGAACACAAAGTTCACTGAGATATTTGTTCTAAAAAGATTTTTTTAATTCTATATTTAAATCCTTAAATTATTTTTCCAATATTTCAACTTGACAAAATGAACAAAATACGTCTAGTAAATGTTAGTTGAAAATTCAACAAATTCTGAAGGAATTTAAATTTGTCAAAAAATAAAAAAATCCTAAAACGATTATTATGGATATTTGCTATTATCTTTATAGTTTTGAATCTTGTGGCAATTTTTCATTCATACAAATTCACTCATTTTGATGACAGTAAAAAAGAAAAAACTAAAGATCCGAAAAATTTAACTATGGAACAAAAAATTTCAACTTTAATTTTTGGGATAAACAATCCTAAACCAATAAATGAAAAAACACCTTCATCCCAATTTGAAACAATCATATTAGATAGTAACAAAAAAATAGAATGTTGGAATATTCAAACAATTAATCCAAAAGGAACAGTAATCCTATTTCACGGTTTTGCTGGAAGTAAATCTTCTATGCTAGACAAAGCTGAAATTTTTAAAGAACTAGGTTTTAATACATTCTTAGTTGATTTTATGGGTTCAGGTGGTTCAGAAGGCAATCAAACTACAATAGGTTTTTTCGAAGCAAAGCAAGTAAAAACAAGTTTTGATTATTTAGCAAAAAAAGGAGAAAAAAATATTTTTCTTTTTGGAACTTCAATGGGTTCAGTTGCAATTATGAAAGCAGTTAGTGAGTATGGTATTAAACCAAAAGGCATTATTATTGAGTGCCCATTTGGTTCCATGTATAAAACAGTTTGTGCAAGGTTCAAGATGATGAATGTACCAACTTTTCCAATGGCAGGACTTTTAGTTTTTTGGGGCGGAATTCAAAATAGTTTTTGGGCTTATAAGCATAATCCTATTGAGTATGCAAAAAAAATTACATGCCCCACACTTTTGATGTATGGACTACTGGACGAAAAAGTAAGTAAAGCAGAAATCGAAGAAATATTTTTAAATTTGGCTGGACCCAAAGAATTAAAAATTTATAAAAATGCTGTACATGAAAATTATTTAACAAAATATAAAAACGAATGGAGAAATGATATTTCAGAATTCATTAAGAGAAAATGAAAAGGACAACCTAACAAACCTGTTTAAAACAATTGTTTGCTATTTTCCAATTCTAAATCCACTGGACAGTTTCAAAATAAGAAAAATTAATAAAGTTATTCAATTTACTAATCCAAAAAATGATGTTGCTTTAAAAAAAAATTTTGGAAATGAAGTAAAAAAGTGATTTTATTTCTTTTTTAATTTTTTAGAATTAAAAAACCTTAAAAAAATGAAAGAAATACGACCTAGGAATATGGAAGAATATAAGAATAAAACTTTTTCTATTGAAATCCTAAATAAGGGCGAAAAGTTACTTTATAAAGATATTGATTATGAAATCTTTTTTGACATAACATTCTTTCCTTTTACAACTTTTAATTTATATGAACTAAGTGATAATTTTAACAATGATTTATTTTCTCTAAAATTTGGGATTATTTTAGAAAGAATAATTAATTTTTTAATCGCCCATACAAAATATCTTATAATTGAATGTCGAAATATTAAAGATGCGAATTTTATTACTGAGAATATTCAGGATAAAAAGTTAATAGATTTAAGTGAATGGGATTTAAAAGTATCTGAAAAGAATATTATCATTGAGAAAAAACTTATGTGAAAGAAAAATAAAATTAATATCTAATCAAAACCTATATGCAAAATAACTATTTTTTTGCATTTGTATCTTTGAAAAAAACTTTGTGAATGTATTCTTGAATTAAATTGTTTTCAATTTCAGGAAGTTCTTCATATCGAATTACAAAATCTTTTCCAGAACCTCTCGCAACCACTCCAGTTATATTTAAGTCATCATGACCTAATTTGAAATTCACTTGTACTTTGTCACCGTTGTAAAGAGTAGTGGGGGATTGAATAGTCAAACCACCAGTTCCAAGATCAATCAAATTACAAGTATAAGGCCTTTGCTTATTTGAATTTAAAATAAAGCTAGCTGGTGTAGAAAGTCTAACTCTAGATTTTTTTCTTTTTTGCTTTTTAGTATCAAATACTACAAAAGATTGGTTAAATAATTGTTTTGCTTCAGCCATTTTTTTTAAACTCCAAAAGTTGGCTTATTATATGCAATTAAAAAATTTGTCAAGGCAATTCTTAAATGGATTTAAAAATTTTATTGGAATTTAAAAATAAAGGCATTAATGCTTATGAATTTAAAAATCCAATTGAAATCATTGAGTGTAATCAATTTGATCAAGTTTTAGAAAAATTAGAAATTTTAGAGAGTTATGTCCGAATTGGAAAAATTTTAGCCGGTTTTATTAGTTTTGAATTTGGATATTATTTTTTTCCAAAACTAAATTTTCAAAAAAAATCTAAATTTCCTCTTTTTGTATTTGGTGTTTATGATGAATTTGTAGAAGAAAATAGAAAGGAAAAAAAGAATTCATCATTTCAAATCCTAAATTTTGTTTCAGAAATTGATTTTGAAACTTACAAAAAATCCATATTAAATATTAAATCTAATATTGAAAATGGTGAAACTTATGAAGTCAATTTTACTTATAAAAATTTTTTCAATTTTTATGGAGATGCAAAAAGTTTTTATGAAGAATTAAAAAAAAATCAGAGAACAGATTATTCTTCATATATTGAATATGAGGATTATAAAATTTTATCTTTGAGTCCTGAATTATTTTTTGAAATAGAAAATGGAAAAATGAAAACTAAACCCATGAAAGGCACAACAAAAAATAATGAGATATTAAATGAAAAATTAATTTCTGAAAATCATATCATTGTAGATTTACTCCGAAATGATCTGGGTAAAATTTCTAAACTTGGTTCTGTAAAATTAAATTCCATTTTAAAAAAAGAAGAGTTCAAAACACTAAATCAATTTACCTCTGAAATTGAATCTGAGTTAAAAGAAAATCTTAGTTTTTTAGAAATCATGTCTGCAATTTTTCCGGGTGGTTCTATTACTGGGGCTCCAAAACAAAAAACATTAGAAATTATTTTAAATGAAGAAAATTCTGAAAGAGAAATTTACACTGGTGCAATTGGTTTTTATTCCAAAAATTTTTCAAAATTTAGCTTGGCAATAAGAACGATTCAAATAGAAAACGAAAAAGCAAAAATGGGAATTGGTTCTGGAATTGTTTATGATTCTAATCCAGAAGAAGAATTTGAAGAATGTAGTCTAAAAACAAAATTTTTATTAAAATCAACTGATTTTGAAATATTTGAAACCATCCTATTTAAAAGAAATACTTTTTATTTTTTAAAAGAGCATTTAATTAGGTTTAAAAATTCTTCTGAAATATTAGGATTTGAATTTAATGAAAATGATTTTTATTCTAAACTACAAAACTTAAATTTAAAATCAAATTCTAGAGTTAGAATATCTTTAAATAGAAAAAATGAACTAAATTTTCAGTCTAGTCAAGTAGATAAAAAAATTAGAACAGGTAAAATCAAATTAGCAGAAGTAAAATTAAATTCACGAAATTTATTTCAATACCATAAAACTTCCATAAGAAAAATTTATAATCAATATCGAAATAAAGCAAATGAAAAAAATTTTACAGATTATATTTTTTTAAACGAAAAAGAAGAAATTACAGAAGGAACAATTTATAATTTGTTTATCAAACTAAATGGAGAATTTTACACACCAAATATTCATTCTGGAATTTTAAATGGAATTTATAGACAAAAATTAATCGATAGAAAAATTCTTTTAGAAAAAAAGCTTTTTTTAGAAGATTTAAAAAGTGCAGAAAAAATTTATTTATGTAATTCAGTTAGAGGAATAATTCGAGTTGAGCTTGTTTGAAAAATGGATTTTAAAATACTAGCGAAAACGATCGAAACGATGTCAAAAAATTGCGTATGCAATTTTTTGACAAGAGTTGAGAGCGTGTTTTTTTGATGTAGGGAACTGTCGCGACTGTTCCCGACATGAAAAAAATTCGCCCAAACTTTTTTAGATTACATACCTGGAATTTTTGGAGCCTTTGGTAAATCTTTTGCTGATGGCATAGATGGAACTGAAGGTGCAGAAACACCAGCAGCATTTGCAGTACAACCAGCAGCTTTTGAAGTTGCAGCTTGTAATTTTGCAGTTTGAGCTGGAGTCATTTCTTTAACTGAATCAGCATCAGCTTTAAGAGTTTTTAAATTATCAGCATCAGCTTTAAAATCTTTTGCTAAAGCTACTTTTTCAACAGCAGAAGCAGTTTTCATTTTGTCTGTTAATGCACAATATTTTGTAACAAAATCTTCATAAGCTTTGATTTTAGAATCTCCACCATTTTCAACAGTTGCAGTAGTTTTTGCTTCTTCTTTCATTTCAGTTTTAGCTTCTTCTTTTTTACCACAGAAAGCTAATGAAATTGCTAATGTAGCAATTAGAATGTAATTAAATTTTTTAGACATTTACATCTCCTTAATTAAACTATCAATTTTTTATTTTGTTATCTAGTCAATTGTAAATTGAAAAAAGATTCGTATAATTTCTGTGATAAAAATTATTACTTGTCAATTTATTAAATTTTCTGAGATGAAAAATAAATTTTTTTATAGAAACTATTTTTTAAAAATTTTTTTATTGAAAAGGTATTTACTTTTAATTCTAAAATTTAGAATATGTCATATGAATAGAAATGAGCTTAGCTTTAATACTTATGATGAAATTATTTTAGAGATAAATAATTTAAAGAAAAATGGCTATGAAATAGGAAGCAACTGGAATTTAGGTCAAATTTGTAGGCACATTTCTTATTTTATGAAAGGCTCACTTGATGGATTTGAAAAAGAATTTCCTTGGATAGTTCGAGTTACTATTGGAAAATGGCTGAAAAAAAAACTTTTTTCAACAACTAGATCAAAACCAAATGGTCCCACAGATCCAAATGCAATTTTTCAAAGAGAAGATGATGATAACGAAGCAATAGAAATGGCATTAAATTTATTAGAACGATTAAAAAATCAAACAGAGCCATTAAAACCATCTAGCATTTTTGGTGATCTTAGTAATGATGAATGGAATTATCTTCATAAAAGACACTGGGCTCAGCATTTAAGTTTTTTAATCCCTAAATAAATATTATTTACTTCTTAAAACTAAAATTGGAATTTCAGCAGGACAATTAAATCTTAAAGGCAAAATTGACCAGCCAATTCCAGCAGATATAAAAACCAATTCTCCCAAATTAGAAATTTTTATTCCTTTATCAAATTCTTTATTTTTAACAGGAAGCACAGGTGAATAATTCATAAAAGGAATTCTCACTTGTCCACCGTTCAGAAGGCTGAACTTGTTCATTTTTTTCCAAAATGAACACTACCTGAAGACTTAGGACATAAATCCATTTTTTTAATTTACAGTTTAATTTTTAATTGCAACTTAAATAATGTCAAGAATAATAAACTAGATTAAAAAATGAGATTTTTATTTTGATAGAAAACAAGCGAATTGAAATTTTAAATACAGTTAATAATTTAGAAATTATTATTACTCCAACTTTAAATTCTGGTGTTTTGACATGTTTATATTTTATTTGTATGATACCCTTGTTAGTTTATGATAAATTTTTTCCAAATTTATTTAACTTACCTGTTCTTGTAATTTTTCTAATATTAGTTTTTGAAATTTTGTGGCAGTTTTTTGGTGAAGAAAGACTTTTCCTAAATAATAATAAAATCTATATTGAAAAAAAAATTTTTGATTATGGATTAAAAACTGAAATTAACTTAATTGAAGTTAAAGATTTTAAAATTCCTAAAGATGATATTGAAGTAGCAATGGAATACCAAACTAAAAGATATATATTGGAATTTCTTCAGAAAGGAAAAATAGAAATTCAAACAATTAATAAAAATTATACTTTTGGGAAATTCATAAATGATAAAGATGCAAAATTTTTAATCAATGAAATAAAAAATAAATTAAATAAATCTTCCTAAAACTTCAAATAATCCCAAGCTTCCAATTTAGATTTATCTTTTAAATGAATGGCTGGACGTTTAGAAATCATTGCACCGTTTTCAACACATAGACTTCTTCTTCCAAAAAATCTTCCATTTTTTTCTTGTTCACTTGGTTTAGTTCTTTTTTCACCAGTCATCAAAAATGATTTTTCTATCATTTCAGAAACTAATTTCATTTCTTCCGGATTTAAAGAAATTGTATGATCTGGTCCATTTAAATTTTTATCTAATGTAAAATGTTTTTCGATTACTCTAGCATTTTTACTCACAGCAATTGCAGAAGCTAAAAATCCTTCTGAATGATCTGAAAATCCAAGCACTCCATCAAAAAAACTTTCATACAAAGAAATTGTTTCTAAATTTAATTCATTTATTGGAGTAGGGTAGAGGGAAACACAATACATCAAACAAAGCTCTTGCACTTTATCTCTTAATAATTCTAATGCTCTTGTAATTTCAAAAAGTTCAGCAGCACCACTAGATAAAAAAATTGGCTTATTTGTTTTAGAAACTTCAAGTAATAGTTCTGAATTTACAATATCTCCAGAAGCAATTTTAAATAATGGAACATTTAAAGATGAAAGTAAATTTACTGATTTTACATCAAGTGGAGTTGAAAAAAAAATAAGTCCTTCATTTTTTGCTGTATCTTGAAATATTCTATGTTTTTTTTCGTCTAGTTCATATTTTTTAAATATATCAAATAAAAATTTTGCTTCAATATTTTCTTTATCAATAAAATCTTCAGTTACATAAGATTGAAATTTAACAGCATCCACACCTGATTTTTTTGCAGCTGCAATTGTGCGTTTTCCAATTTCCAGATCATTATTATGATTAAGTCCAATCTCAGCGACTAAAAATGGTTTTTCAAATTTTGAAATTTTTTTATTTTCAATAATGATTTCTTTTTTAAAATTGTACATAATTTCCTCTATTTAATAATTCGGAATATTTAAGAATTGTAACAGGACAAAACCTAAAAAACTTGGAATTGAAGGAAAGATTATGGCTAAAGCAATTTTTAAAACCAACCAAGGTTCATTTACAATTGAACTAGACGAAGAAAAAGCACCTATCACAGCTGGAAATTTTATTAAATTAGTAAAAGATGGATATTATAACGGACTTTGTTTTCATAGGATTATTGAAAATTTTATGATACAAGGAGGTTGTCCAAAAGGAAACGGTACAGGTGGACCTGGATACAATATCAAAGATGAATTTCATCCTGAACTTAAAAATGCAAAATTCACTATTTCAATGGCAAATGCAGGACCAAACACTGGTGGTTCACAATTTTTTATCAATGTTAGAGATAATTTTTATTTAGATAACCGACATGCTGTTTTTGGTAAAGTTACTGAAGGTTCAGATATTGTAATGAAAATTTCTGAAACAAAAACAGGTTTTCAAGATGTACCTGTTGAAAAAATTACAATGGACATTACTATCGAATAGCAATAGTATTTAATTTAGGGAGTTCCCATTCGCTACGCCAAATTTTTGGCTTCAAATGGTCGTGCTCTCAGTTCTGGTCAATATTTTGTTTTTACAAAATATTGACCCCACTTCGATCACTAACTCTAGTAATAAAGACTTACTTGATTTAAGTTAAAAAAGAAAGACTTTTTTTATTCAATTTTATTTAATATTATTCTATTCATACTAGCAAAAAACACAAAAAAAAATTATCTCATCATCATTAATAACTCAAGTATTTATTAATTAAGTTTAAAAAAGGATTTATTTCAAATTGATTAAATTTATAAAAAAATTGTATTTAAAAGAGTCTTTGGAAAAGTAAAATTTCAACATAATACTAAAATAATGCTTTTAGAATTAGAATCTAATTAAATATTTGAGAAATGGAAAAAAAAAGAAGCGTGACTAAGCCATTATTTTTTGATCGAGAACTTTCTTGGATAGATTTTAATTTAAGAGTTTTAGAAGAAGCTTGTGACGAAACAAACCCAATTTTAGAAAGACTAAAATTTTTATGTATCACTGAATCCAATTTAAATGAATTTTATATGGTTCGTGTTGCTGGATTAAGAAATGATCTACAAATGGGAATTGATAGTAAAAGTCTTATTGGTCTAAAAACAGAAGATTTGATTTTAGAAATTTCCAAACATGTAAATGAATTTGTAAAAAAACAATACCTTGTTTTAGAAGAAAAAATTATTCCTGATTTAAAATCTAACCAAATTCATATTTTAGAAAAAGTAACTGATTTGTCTAAGACTGAAATTGCATTTATAAAAAAATATTATATTGAAGAAGTTTCAAGTATCTTAACTCCACTTGCAATTGATCCAGCTCATCCTTTTCCACATTTGCTAAATCGTTCTTTAAACTTAGCTATTGTTTTGACGGATAATGAGCTTGCAAAAAATACTTTTGCAATAGTTCAAGTTCCTTCCGTACTTCCAAGATTTTTGGAATTACCAAAAGGAGAATTTTCTGAGAGAAGATTTTTTTCATTAGAAGGAATTATTACACTTCATTTATCCGATTTATTTTTTGGTCGTACTGTTAAAGAAATCCATCCATTCAGAATTATTCGTGACTCTGAGCTTTCCTTACATGAAGATAAAGATGTTGATCTTTTAACATCTTTAAAAAAAGAATTAAAGAATCGTTTTTGGGGTGAAGCTGTACGTTTGGATGTTCATAATAAAATTCCTGAAAATTTAAAACACTCAGTGATGGAGCTTTTAAAAATCCAAGATCATGAAATTTTTGAAATTCCAAATTTTTTAAATTTAGTTGACTTAATGTATTTTTACGGACTAGATAATACCAGTCATTTAAAATTTAAAAATTTACCTTTAAAAAATCCACTTGGTGATATGCCAATAGATAAAATTTTTCAGACAATTCGAAAAGGGGATTTGATTTTTCACCATCCTTACGACTCGTTTCAAACTGTTGAAAATCTTTTAAAATTTGCTAGCCAAGATCCAAAAGTTCTTGGAATCAAAATGACTCTTTACCGCACTAGTGGTGATTCTCCAATTATCCAGTATTTAAAACAAGCTGCAGAAAATGGAAAACAAGTTACTGTACTTGTTGAATTAAAAGCAAGATTTGATGAAGAAAGAAATATCATTTGGGCACAACGTTTAGAAGATTCTGGTGTTCATGTTGTTTATGGTGTGATTGGTTTAAAAATTCATTGTAAACTCCTTTTAATTGTCAGAAAAGAAACTGATAAATTAAAAAGATATGTTCATTTAAGTACAGGAAATTATAATTCTGCCACAGCAAAATACTATACTGATCTTTCCTTATTTACAAATGATTCTTCTATTACTGAAGATGTGGCAACTTTATTTAATGCTTTAACTAGTTCAGGAAAAATGCCTAGACTTCAAAAACTTTCTGCAGCTCCAGATTATCTTTGGGGAGATTTAATGGAATTAATAAAACAGGAAACTGAAAATGCAAAAAAAGGTTTACCAGCTAAAATATTTTTAAAAATGAATTCACTAGTTGATAAAAATATTATAGAAGAATTGTACAATGCTAGTAATGCAGGGGTAAAAATAAATTTAGTGATTCGTGGAATTTGTTGTTTAGTTCCTGGGAAAATTGGACTTTCTGAAAACATTGTTGTTCGTTCAATTATAGGAAGATTTTTAGAACACTCTAGAATTTATATTTTTGAAAATGCAGGCGATTCAAAAATGTTTTTGGCATCTGCTGATTGTATGCCAAGAAATTTTTTCAAAAGAATTGAAGTTATGTTTCCAATTATTGATCCCAAAATCAAAAATAAAATTTTTAGTATCATTGAAATTATTTTAAAAGATAATATCAAAGCTAGAATTTTAAATGAAACAGGTGAATACAAAAAATTAAAACCAAATTCCGATGAAAAGGAAATCAATTCACATTTAGAATTAGCAAATATATGAAAAAAGTTTTTTTTATAATTTTATTTTTTTTTTGTTTTAAAATATATTCTGAAGATTGTAATAGTTTAATTTCAACTTTTGATAAACCTGTTTCTTTAAATGGAGGTTGGTTATTTCAAAAAGGAGATAATAATGATTGGAAAAATAAAGAACTAGATGATACCTCTTGGCAAAAAAGATCTTTACCAGATGCAATCCGTGATCCAAATCCAAATGTCGAGATTACAGGATATTATTGGTATCGTTGTAGAATTTTATTTCCTGAAAACGCAAAAGATACAGTCCATTCAATAGCTATTAATTTAGGAAAAATTAAAGATGCAGATGAAGTTTTTTTTAATGGAAAATTAATTGGCAGCACAGGAAAATTTCTTCCAAGCTTAGTGAGTGATTTTGAAAAAGATAGAATTTATTCTATTTCTTCAGATGTAATCGAAAGTGGTTTAAATGTTTTATCAATTCGTATTTATACATCGACTGATTTTGTTGGACTTGTAACAATTCCAAGAATAGGTTATGAAATTGAAATCAACAGACAAAATAATTTAAAAGAAATTTTTAACATAACATTTGGATTTGTTTTTATTGCAATGGGACTTTTTTTTGGAATTGGGTCAGTTTTAAAAAGCACAAATAGAAGTAATTTATTTTTTGCATTATTTTCAATTAGTTTAGGTATTTATATTTTAATTCGTTCACAATACCGCTACAGATTATTTACAAGTTTTTCTTTATCTTATCGCACAGAACTAATTTTACTAATGATTTTACCAGTTTTATTTTTAAATTTTATAGCATTTTATGTAAATCATCCAAGAAGATTCTATATATGGTTATTTGAAATTTTAATGGGGATTGGAATTTTATTTACAGCAATTTTTGCTAAATCAACTCCAGTTTGGGAAGCAATAACAGATATACTTCCCAAATTACTTTTATATCCTTTAGGGCTTGTTATTTATATAACCTATCGAAATTATTTAAAACATAAAAGAAAATTAAAATATATTTTTTGGGGAATAGTATTTTTAGCACCTTGTATAATTCTTGATATTTTAAAAGCATTAGAACTAATTCGATTTCCTTCCACTAGTCATTTTGGATTTATGTTTTTACTAATTAATATTTCAATTCAACTATCTGAAGAGATGGTTGAGAATTATCGAAAATTTATTAGTCAGGAAAATGATTTAAAAAAAATGGAAAAACAAAAAACAAAATTTTTAGTTAACCTTTCCTCAGAGTTTAAATTTTATATGGACAATATGATAAAAATTGGAAAAGATTTACTTTTAGAACCAGAGCATAAACAAACTTTAACTCGTTTAAAAACAATGGAAAGTTACCAAGCTCTAACTAGAGCTGTAATTTCAGATGCAGTAGTACTCAATCAAATTGAAAACCGAGAATATGAAAATGTAATCGAAAAATTTTCAATTAAAGATTTAATTGAAGATACAATTCAAATAATTGAAACTAGACTTTCACAAAAAAGAATAAATAAAACAATTTCAATTACTTATGGAGATTTTGAAATTATGCAATCCAAAGAATTGATTTATCTAATTTTTTACCATCTAATAGAAAATATTTATAAATATACTGAACCTGAAAAAGCTTTTCAAATAATTGTAAAATCTGATTTAAAAACTGAGATGGAAATTCAAGTAATTGATGAAGGTCCTGGAATAAGTATTTATGAAAAAGCTGATTTGTTTAAAAAATTTGTAAGAGGAGCAAATATTCCAGAATCTATTCCGGGTGTTGGAATAGGAATTCCACTTGTAAAGTCAATTTCGACTTATCTTGGCGGTAATTTAGAGTTAATAGGTGCAAAAGGAGCAGGTTGTAAAATTATAATTACAATCCCAACATAATGAAATTATTATTTTTATTATTAACATTATTTTCTTTTTGTAATTCTCCGTCAAAAGAGTTAAAAAATGATAAGCTGATTGATTTATCTGGATCAGAATGGTATGTAAGTTTTGAGGACAATCCAGAATTTACAAAACCAGACTTTAATACTTCAAATTGGGAATCAATAGATGTTCCAGGAAATATTAGAAATTTTGATTCTAATTCAAGAGGTGTTTTTTGGTTAAAAAGAAATTTTGAATTATTTGAAACCAGTTTTCCAAATACACAAGCTCTAAACTTAGGAAAAATTTATGATAGAGATGAGGTTTATTTAAACGGAATTTTAATTGGCATTAACGGAAAAAGTCCAAATGATCTAGTTCAAAATGAAGTTGCATTTGGCAGACCAAGAGTGTATGCAATTCCACCAAGGATTTTAAAACAAGGAACTAATACAATAGTTATAAAAATTAATTCTAATTTTCGTTCTTACGGTGGAATAGTTGTTGGAAATGTTGGTATCAGTTCACTTGATCTTGGTGTTAATTCTATATTCCAAAATTCTTTAGATGATGCTATTTATGAATTTATATATTTATTTATAGGAATCTTTTTTATTATTTCTTATTTAAAACTTAAAGAATTAAAAGAGTATTTATATTTTAGTATATTTTTAATTGCATTTGCAATTTTTCAATTTTCTAGAAATGAGTTTCGTTTTGGAATTGGAAATTTTTTCCTAAGTTTTAAATTTATAGAAAATTCAATTTTATTAAATATGCCTTTTTTTTATACTTTATTTTTTCAGGAATTTTTCAAACTACCTAAATTAAAATACCAAAATTATTATTTTATATTTAATGCTTTGCTTTCTATATTACTTTTCATTCCAAACTATGTTTTTTGGACAGATATTTTATCTTTGTGGTCTTTTAATATTATTTTAGTTCTGGGATATTCCCTCTATATTTCACTTACTCGTGCTGTGAGCAAAAAAAATTATTCTGAAAATTGGGAAGCAATAATATACTCATTTGCATTATTTATTTTTATAATCAATGTATTTTTGGAAATTTTATTTCAAAGAGGTTTTATTAATTCTGATTCAGGTATAGAAAGTTCTGTTTTATTTTATATTTTAGTTGTAACAATTTGCCTTCGACTTAGATTTATTTTTTTAAAAGTTAAAATTCAAAAAAGATTTGAACAACTTAAAGAAATTGATGTTCTTCGAGAAAAAATATTTTTGTACATGGATAGAATTCTTTCTGGAGTGATTGATGAATCTATTATGATTACAAGAGCATTAAAAAATAATGTTACACCAGGAAATACAGTTGAAACAGTTTCAAAGGTTCAATTTAATTATGCAGAAATTCAATTAGCATTAGATGATATTTTAGAGTTATCTAGACTTGAAGTAATGGCTGAACCAGCTTCAAAAGAAACAGTAAATTTTAATGATTTTATTTCTGTTATTTTATCTCTGGCAAAAATTACTTATACTATTCGTGTAAATGAAAAATTTGAAGTTTATAATTCTTTAGATTTAATCAACTCATTGATTATTCGGCTTATTGATTTTAGTGGGTTCAAAGATATTTCAAGTAACGATTTAATTGTTACTTCTGATTTGAACAATCATCTTCATTTTAGATTTATGTTGTATTCAAAAGATTATTTTCGAACACAGAAACTTTATAAACAGTTAAATGATTACCAAAAAGGAAAAAATATTCATACAGTTAGATGGGCAATTATAAAAGAGCTTCTAAGGCTTCTAGAAGGTAATATCGAAATGAAACTCATTAATAAAAAGTTTTTAAGAATTGACTTTTCACTAAAAGCTTTACCAATACGTTCTGAAGATTCAATTCAAATTCCTATATTTGATCTAAAAAATTTAAAATTACCAAAAATTAGTTTAAAGTTTCCCAAATTTAAAAAGTAATTTGTACACAAATTATACAAAATGCTAATTTTTTTGTAATTTTTTTGTATTGAAATTATCTTTTAATTAAAAACATAGAAATTAAACTAATAATCAAACATTTTATTTTGGCATAAAACTTGCAAATAAGTCTAATAAGTATTACTAAATCCTCTTGTTTATTTGGGGCGAAAGCCCCTTTTTTTTATTTCCTTGCAAATCTAGAAACCAAATTTAATAAAACTATATGATTAAAATTTCAGAAATTATTCGCAGAGGTTTTACCTTAAGAATCCTTTGGGACATCTTTATGGTAATGGCTGTGATAGTGAATTTACACCTAATTGTATTTGATTTGACCTATTTGAGTTTGAGACCATATTATTTACAACATGTTCCAAAAATTACTAATTTTTATGATCCATTTATGGGGATTGAACCACATCACACAACAGATAAATATTTAAGTTTATTAAAAGAATATAATGAAGTTATTAATCATATGGATAAAGAAGGAAATAAAACTAAAGTTTTAGAGCTTTCAGATGAATTGATACAAGTTTCAATTAAAATGGTTGAAGAAAATTCTTTTGAAAAATCAGGACTAACAGGAAATTTACAAAAAATAAAACATATAGTAAAAAAAGAATTTAGAACTGCTAATAAAATTCCTGAAGAAAAAGATGTTTCATCTAAAGATGCGTTTAGATGGTTTTGGACTTATGATTCAAACACTGCAATCAATCATGTTCAAATTTTTAATGATGAGATGAAAGCAATGATGGAAGAAAATTATTATCGAAGTTATGGACTAAATGGGAAATATAAAGATGAGTTTTATAAGTTAGATTTACCATTTTTTATTTTATTTTTATTAGAATTTTTAGTTCAATGGTATCTATCTCTTAAAAGAAAAGAATATGTTGCTTGGTTTTTATATCCAATGTATCATTTTTATGATGTGCTAGGACTAATGCCTTTTCCTCAATTTCGTTTTTTTAGATTATTCAGATTGGCTTCTATGTATATATTCTTAAAAAAAACAAGACTCACAAGAATTGGAGATGATATATTTACTAGAACAATTCGTTATTATACAAATATTATTAAAGAAGAATTATCTGATTTAGTTACAATTCGAATTTTAACAGAGATGCAAGAAGAAATTAAATCCGGTGCTTCTACTGAATTAGTAACTAATGCAATAGAATCTAGAAGAGAAGATATTAAAAAATTAATCAAAATTAATTTAAAAAAATCTGTAACAAATTCAAAAGCGACAGAAGCCATGAGAAAATTGCTAGGTGAAGCTTTAGTAAAATCAACTGCAAATGCAAATTCATTAAATATGGTTCCAGCATTTTTAAAAGAAAGTATCACTAAAGATATTGGTCTATCAATTTTTGACGCTATGAATGCAGTAATTGCTTCAAAACTTACTGGTGAAGACGGTGAAGAAAATCTAAATAAACTCGTAGATGGAATTATAGATGATGTGATAATTGGTGCAAAAGATTCGGAAGTAAGTAATTTAAATGAAGTAATGACTATAGAAATTATTGAAAATATGAAAAAAGCAGTTGCTGTAAAAAAGTGGGTTAAAGCAAAACTATGAATTTTTTTCTTTTACTATTTTTAGTTTCTCAATTATTTTCTGTTGAATTAAAAAAAGGAATTCAAACTATTTGTGTTCCTGAAAATACTCCTATTCCATGTAAAAAAAATCAAGTAGCAGTTGATATTTTTATACCTGAAAAAAAATCAATTAGCACAATTCTTGTTTTAAACGGATGGAATTTTCCTAGAGATGACTGGCAAAAAAAAACAAGCATCTTAAAGCAAGCTGATGAAAATTCATATACTTTAATTTTTCCTGAAATGGGAAAAACCATTTATGAATCTGAATTTTTTATAGAAACTAAAACAAAATATTTTATTGAACCAGGTGGAAAATGGTGTAAAGAAAAATTGATTCCTTCTTTAAATCAAATTGGTTTTTTAATTGAAGGGAATATGAATTTTGTGATGGGACTTTCAACTGGAGGAAGGGGGGCTGTTATTCTTGCTTTAAATTCACCAAAAATTTTCAAAAAAGTTGCATCTATTTCTGGTGATTTTGATCAAAGCATATTACCAAATGACAAATTAATGATAAATATTTATGGAAAAATGGATGAGTTTCCTAATCGCTGGAAAGAAATCGATAATCCATTTCACAGTTCCAAAAATTGGAATTTACCAATATATTTAGGTCATGGTAAAAAAGATAAAATTGTTCCATTTTCACAATCAGAAAATTTTCACAAGGAACTAAAAAAACTTCATCCTAATTTAAAAATTATTTTTCATGAGAGTGAGAATGATGGGCATGATTATAAATATTGGGAATCTGAAGTAAAACCTATTTTTGATTTTTTTAAAAACTGATTTGGGCGTTACCCTTTTTTTAATCATAATAACTTAAAATAAAAAAAAGGGTCGTGCTTTACGCTCTCATCAAAAAAAAATATTTACAAATTGACTTCACTAAACTTTAAAAATTTTTTTGATGCCGCTTCAATCACTAACGCTAGTTCTTGAAAAATTTTTTCCAGGAAGGCTAAAAACCTTAATGAATTTTAAAAAGGAAATTTTAATATTTGTTTTATTTATTTTGCATTTTAGTTTTAAAAATTTCCAAATTACTTTTTTGGATTTTTAAAATTGATTCAAAATTGATAAAAATATAAACAAAAAATACTAACATTAAAATCAATTCTAACCAATAAGATCTATTTAAATAAATACAACCTAAATAGAAAAAATAAGAATGAATTAAAAAAGTTAAAGTTATATAAAATATTCTTGTTACTCCAGTTGATTCTACAAGAGATACAATTGTACTTAAAGATAAAATTAACATTGCAACTTTATCAAATAAAATAGCAAAATCTTTTTTAAAATCAAATTTTCTTTTTATAAAAGAGACTAAACAAAAAAGTCCACCAAGAAAATAATTCATCAGATTGACATAAATATTCTCATTTATCACCGAAATTCCTTCTTCAAATCCAAATAAAAAATTTAATAAAAGTGAAATTAAAAATAAAGATGATGAAAGTAAGTAGCTATTTTGAAGTAAATAAGCTTCATAAATAAAAAAAAGAGAAATTAAATTTAAAAAAATAATTTTATAAATAAAATCTATTTCTACAAAACAAAATAATACAAAAAAGAATCCGTATGACAGAGTTTGTAAAATTTTTTGAGGAGTTGAATCATTTTCTGGATTGTATAAAGCAAGTTTTGATTTATAAAATAAAAAAGTTAAAAAAAATAAAAGAAAAATGAATCCTAAAATCATTTAAAAACTTTTTTCCATTCTTCTTCTTTAAATCCAATTAAACCTGTTTCATTAGTCAAAACAAATGGTCTTTTTACTAAATTTCCATTTGAAGAAAGTAAATCTAAAGTCTCAGTTTCACTCATCGATGCTAGTTTATCTTTTAAACCAAGTGACCTATAATCTACTCCTGAAGTGTTAAATAATTTTTTAATATCTTTAATTATCCCAAGCATAAGTTTTAATTCTTTTTTGGTAGGAGGGGTTTCTCTAATTGCTATAATGTCAGATTCAATTTTTTTTTGCTCTAAAAATTTTAGAGCTTTTCTACAAGTTCCACAATTGGAATAGGAATAAATTTTTGGTTTCATTTTTTTTTCCACTTTGCAAGCCATTCAGGATGTAAAGCTCTTTGGTAAAAATAAGCATCGACTAAAACTAAATTGATTGCAGCTTCAACAATAGGTACAGCCCTTGGGAGAACACAGGGATCATGTCTGCCACCAGCTTTCATTTCTACATTTTCTGGTGTATCGTTTACTGTCATTTGCCATTTTGCAATTGTTGCTGTTGGCTTAAATGCAGCACGTAACAATATATCTTCACCATTAGAAATTCCACCTTGAAGTCCACCTGAGCGATTTGTTCTAGTCCGCACCAGACCAGTTTCTTCTTCTACATAAAATTCATCGTTATGAGTGCTACCAGTAAATTTTGTGCCTTCAAAACCTGAACCAATTTCAAAACCTTTACAAGCAGGAATAGATAAAATTGCTCTCCCTAAATCACCATCTAACTTATCATAAACGGGATCACCAAGTCCAGGAGGAACATTTCTCACAACAGCTCGAATTGTGCCACCAACTGAGTCTCCAATTTTACGAACTTCTTTTACTTTCTCAATCATCTTTTCTGCAGCAACTAAGTCAGGGCAACGAACATCATTTGCATCAACTTCTTCAAAATTTTTTGGAGGATTTTCTGTGATGTTTGCAAACACATCTCCAATTGAATCAACCCAAGCAATTGTTTCTACTCCAAGTTCTTCTTTTAAAATTACTCTGGCTAATGCACCAGCTGCAACCCGACCAATTGTTTCACGTACTGAGGCTCTTGCTCCACCTACATGCGAACGAAATCCATACTTTGCATGATATGTGTAATCTGCATGTGAAGGTCGATAGATATGACGGAGGTTTTCATAATCTTTTGATAAATGATTTTTGTTGTCAACTATGAGAGTAATTGGACTACCAATTGTGCGTCCTTCAAAAATTCCAGACACAACTCTCACTTCATCATCTTCTTTTCTAGGAGTAGTCAAAAGATTTTGGCCCGGTCTTCTTCTAGTTAAATCTTTTTGAATTTCTGATAAATCAAAAGCAAGTCCACCAGGAACCCCATCAATTACTACCCCAACTGAATCTCCATGTGATTCCCCAAATGTGCTTACTGTAAAAATTTTTCCCCAAACGGATGACATAATTTCAGTTTTTTTTTTGAAAACAAAAATTCAAGTTTCTAAATTTTTTAGATATATTTTTCTTCTATTTCTTTGCCTAAATTTTTTCTTTTTCCATATAAAAATTTTCCATGATGATTTAGATGCCATATTGAAAATTTTAAAATTTCCAAAAGGGTTTGTTCCCCTTTGATTGAATGAATTCCAACTCGACTAAAGTCATCGGGCTTTAAAATTTCTAAATGAAATAGAGTCATTTCTCTATTTGATTCAAAAAGTTTAATTGCAGTAGCCAAAGTTTTTGGATGATAATTTAATCTTTGTTGGTACAATTTTTCATCCAATTTGATTAGAGTAGGGCGGTCTTCAGAAATAACTCTTTTCATTCTATCAGCAAAAGATAAGTCTGAATCTAAAATATGAAGAAATACTTCTATTAAAGACCATTCGCCCGGACCAGGTTTTTTTGATAAATCAACCAAGTCCAAATCTTTTGCAAGATGAGAAAAAATTGAAATTCCTTTTTTGTAGTCTTCGATTTCTTTCATTTAATACTCCTTAAGCGATGTTTTTGATTAGTTTAAAATTTTTCAATTCTATGCGAAAGTGATTGTAGCGTTTCTGAATAGCCTCGGACTATAGTACGAGGATTCAGAAGTAGCGAAAAGCACGGTTTTTTTGTCGGTGGCTGAGTGATTTTCACTCGGACACTTCGATACAAAATTTATTTCGGAACTTCTGAAATAAATTTCACTCAATGACCGTTTGTGAAAATCTTATCGAAGCCCCGACAAAAAAATTCGCCCAAATATTTATTCAAATACGTTTTACTATTTGTAAGAATCTATTGGCAAACATGCACATACTAAATTTCTATCACCATACACGTTATCCACTCTTCCAACAACAGGAAAGTATTTATGTTCTTTGAGATAAGAAAGTGGATAGCCTGCTCTTTCGCGAGAATACAAATGATCCCATTTATCACTGGTCAGCATTTTGAAAGTATGTGGAGAATTTTTTAGAGGATTGTCTGTTGCATCTAGTTTTTTGTTTTCGATATCCACAATTTCAGAGTGAATAGAAATCATCGCATCACAAAAACGATCTAGCTCTTCTTTGGATTCAGATTCAGTTGGCTCAATCATAAGTGTACCTGGAACTGGCCAAGACATAGTTGGTGCATGAAAACCATAATCAATTAATCTTTTTGCAATATCTTCAACTTCAATTTTTGCAGATAATTTAAATTCTCTCACATCAATTATACATTCATGTGCAACAAAACCTTCACGACCTTTGTATAGAACTTGGAAATAGTTTTCTAATCTTTTTGCCATATAGTTTGCGTTGAGTATAGCAAGTTTAGTTGCCTCAGTTAATCCTTCTCCCCCAAGCATTGAAATATAAATCCAAGAAATTGTGCAGATGCTACTTGAACCAAATGGAGAAGAAGTTGTGGAATTGGAATTACGTTTTGATCCATTTTCAATAAACACATGTCCTGGTAAATAAGGAGCTAAATGTTTTGCTACACCAATTGGACCAACACCAGGACCACCCCCGCCATGAGGAATACAAAAAGTTTTGTGAAGATTTAGATGGCATACATCAGCTCCAATTTCAAAAGGAGAAGTGAGTCCAACTTGTGCGTTCATATTTGCTCCATCCATGTACACTTGTCCTCCAAATTCATGGATGATTGCACAAATTTCTTTGATGCTTTCTTCAAACACTCCATGTGTAGAAGGATATGTCACCATCAAAGCACCAAGATTTGTTTTGTTTTGTTCTGCTTTATTTTTTAAATCCACTAAATCCACATTTCCATTTTTATCACAAGCCACAACCACCACTTCAAAACCAGCCATTACAGCAGATGCTGGATTAGTTCCATGTGCTGATGTTGGAATTAAACAAATATTTCTATGTGCTTGGTTAGTTGCTAAATGATAATCTCTGATTGCTAAAAGTCCTGCATATTCCCCTTGTGAGCCTGCATTTGGTTGAAGGGAAATTGCATAAAAACCAGTGATTTCACAAAGCCATTTTTCTAATTCTCCAAACATTTCCAAATATCCTTTTGCTTGGTCTAGTGGAGCAAATGGATGAATGTTTGAAATTTCAGGCATTGTAAGTGGAATCATTTCAGTAGAAGCATTTAATTTCATTGTGCAAGAGCCAAGTGCAATCATTGAATCAGCAAGAGTTATATCTCTAGATTCTAATTTTTTGATATAACGAAGCATTTTAGTTTCAGTATGATAAGAATTAAAAACAGGATGTGTTAAAAATTCAGATTTTCTAACTAATTCTAGAGGAATAGAAAGATTTTGATTTTCTAAATTTATAGTAATTTTTTTTCCAGCAAATATAAATAAAATTCTTTCTAACTCAGTTTGGTCAATACTCTCGTCAAGCGATAGTATAATCAAATTTTTTTCATATCTAAAATTTGTTTCGTTTTCCAAAGCTCTTTTTTTGATTTCAGAAATTTGAGTTTCCGAAACTTCGATTGAATGAGTATCAAAATAATTTTTATTTTTAAATATAAAACCAAGTTTAGTTAATTCTTCTCTAAAAATTTTTGAAAATAAATTTACTCTAGAAGAAATATGTTTTAAACCCTCAGGTCCATGATAAAGTGCATACATGGATGATAGAACTGCAAGTAAAACTTGTGCAGTACAAATATTAGAAGTAGCTTTGTCTCTTCTGATATGTTGTTCTCTTGTTTGAAGAGTGAGTCTCATTGCATTTTCACCTTGTGAGTCTTTGGAAACACCGATCAAACGTCCAGGTAAATTTCTTTTGTATTCATCTTTGGTTGCAAAAAATCCTGCATGAGGACCACCATATCCAAACGGCAAACCAAATCTTTGTGTTGAACCACAAACCACATCTGCTCCCATTTCACCTGGAGTTTTAAGAAGTGTTAATGCTAACAAATCAGTAGCAAATATAGTTAAAATATTTTTTTGTTTGGATGAAGCTACAAGTGATGAATAATCTTCTATGTCACCGAATGTATTTGGGTATTGAAGAATAACTGCAAAATAATCAAGGCTTGGCGAAAAATTTTTTAAATTTCCAACTTCCACTTCAATACCAACTGGAATCGATCTAGTTTTGATTACATCAATTGTTTGAGGGTGTAAGCTTTCATCTAAATAGATTTTATTTTTGTTATCGTCTGATTTTACCGCATAACATAGCGAAACCGCTTCTGCAACTGAAGTTGATTCGTCTAATAGAGATGCATTTGAAATTTCCATACCTGTTAAATCTGTAATCATAGTTTGAAAATTTAATAAGGCTTCTAAACGCCCCTGAGAAATTTCAGCTTGGTAAGGAGTGTAAGCAGTGTACCAACTTGGATTTTCTAAAATATTTCTCTGAATTACTGTTGGTAAGTTAGTGTTGTAAAAACCTGTTCCAATATAAGACTTAAAAATTTTATTTTTAGAAAAAACTGATTTGACTTTTTTTAGAACTTCTGACTCAGAAAGTGGATTTTCTAATTCCAAAGCTTTTTTTAATCGAATAGATGCTGGAACAGTTTTATCAATCAATTCATTCATGGAACCAAGCCCAAGCAAGCTTAACATTTCAGAAATTTGTGCTTCATCAGAACCATTATGACGTTTTAAAAAACTGTCCACTGGCGTTAATAAATTTTGTTTAGTTACTTCACGATTTAAAGTAGAATTTGACATTTAAGCCCTCTAATTCCAAAAATTCTGGTCAAAAAATTATGTCAATTAAGCATTAGGGCGAATTTTTTTACCTAACCCAGTTAGTATGACAAGGAAGGGAGTAAGCAAAAATTTTATCGAATACAAATAGAATTGGGTTAGGTAAAAAAAACCGTAATTTACGTTTCAGTAAAAAAAAAATTATGGAAATTTTTTTTGACTTTCTCTGCAATACCTTTTCATTAGTTCTGAAAAGTTTTTTTTATCAAAAATTTTTCTAAAATTTCAAAGTAAGTTTTAACAAAATTGAAAAATCTTTAATAGAAAAAAAATTATCCAAAAACTATTTTTTTATGGATAAAGAAATTTTACCTGAATCAGAAATTATTTCAGGTGATAAAAATCTAAGTTCAGTAAAAAAAGCTAGAATTTTAGCTTCTAGATTTGATGTTATACTGTTTTGATTTTAAAGTTGTTTTTATAAAAATTAGTTTATTATTCCAAAAATGAATTATTTATCGAAGTTTTTTTGACGTTAATGAAATTAAGGTGCTTTCCAAATTTTTTAATCTATTTCAAAAAAATAAAAATAATGAAGAGATTCATAAACTTAAAGAAGAAATCAATTTATTAAAAACTATTTTTTGGAATTTACCTCATGTAGCTTTTGTGAGAAATAATAAAGGTGAATTTATTTTAGTAAACAAAAAATTTGCTTCCAATTTTAAACTTCAGAATATGGAAGAAATTTTAGGTAAAACAGATTTTGATTTTAATCCAAATCCTGAACAAGTTCAAAAAATCCAAAGTCAAGATAAAGAAATTATGAATTCAAAAAAAATATTTCACGTTCCAAAAAATAAATATTTAGATAAACAAGGAAAAGCAACTTATCTTGAAACAATTAAAGCACCAATAATTATTAATGATGAATCAAAACAAATTTTAGGATTTTCAATCGACATTACTGAAAAAGCTGAATTGGAATTAAGAGCAGAAGAAGCACTAACAACTTTGTATTCAACTTTGACTTATGTAGATGAAAAAATTAAAGAGATCACAAATAAAGCAAATCAAATTAATGAAAATACAAAAAAACAATCTAATAATTTAGAATTTTTAACAAATCTTTCATATATTATTTTAGAATCAAATGCATCTTCCATTTCTATGATTTCAAATGTATGGAAAATTGTTAATGAAGCAAACATTTCTGCTGAAGATGGAAATATTCATCTTGAAAAAATTTTAGAATCAATGACAAATATAAAAGAAAATTCAGAAAAAATGTTAGGTATTGTAGAATTAATTCAATCTATTGCCGACCAAACAAATTTACTTTCATTAAACGCTTCAATTGAAGCAGCTAGAGCTGGAGTTCATGGAAGAGGTTTTGCTGTGGTAGCACATGAGGTTTCCAAACTTGCCGAAGAGTCAGCAAGTAACACAAAAGGAATTCGTAATTTAGTAAAATTTACAGATAATAAAATTAAACTTGGAAATGAAAATGTTTCAAAAGGGGTAGAAACATTTAAAAAAATAATTTCTGAAGTAGACCAAATAGAAGTTCTAATTGAAGAACTAAATGAAATGATGAAAAATCAAACTGAACAGTATTCTTCATTTAATGAAAAAATTGAAGATTTAAATTCTGAAGCAAATCAAATTGAAGAAAAAACAGAATTTCAGAAAAATACTTTAATAGAAATTCAAGTTTTAATCGAAAAATTAAATTCTGATTTTAAAAAATTATTAGCTAAATAAATTCAAATTTCATCAAACATTTCTATTTTAATAATATTTTACTATTTTTGTAAGATAGTTGTTTAATTCTTCAAAAATTCATTTTAGTTTTAAAACATTCTTATTATCTCATTCAAATGATATAGATTATAAAATCAAAACAAATTAATTCTTTTTTGATTTTAAAATCATTTCTGTAAAACTTGGAATTTCTTTTGCGATTTTTTCAAGTTCTATATCTTTTGATTCAGTGTTAAATGAATGACAAGAATTTTTGATTCGAGGATCTTTCATCCACCAATGTCTTGCGATTTCTCTTCTGGTTTCACGATTTAATTTGCCTTCAAACATTTTTTCTTCGTTGTATTCTTTTGGATAATTTTTTTCTTTCATAAAAAAACCATAAGCAGCATTAAATGCTCGCACTGCTTCATCAATTAATTCATTGATATGCAAACAAGAATGAATTTTTTGTTCAGGTTTTTCTTTGGAAAGTTTTAAAATACTTTTATCCAACAGAAAATCATAATTGGAAATAGCCATTGGGCAAGAAGAGTAAGGGACACGATTTTCTTCAATTCCAATGTCGGAAATTTTTAGAGTTTTTAAATCCACTTGCAAATACAAATTCATATCGTGGTATGCGTCTATCATAGTGACTTGAATTACAGAGTTTTCTATTTCGTCTTCAGGAAAAAAAAATACATGAGACTCATATCTTCTTTCAAAACTTCTTACAACATTCTGAATTTTATTTTTAAGATTAACTAGACTCATCAATTTACCTAAGTTATAATTCCTTTATTTGTTAAGTTTTAACAGTTGAAAAAATAATATAAAAAAACTCATTTAGATTTTCTTGTTACCACCATTATATGTTGTTGTTTATCAGCAGTTCCATATCCATATAAAAAATTTATTTTTTCTGGTTTTTGTTCGTCATGAATTTTTTTTAAGTCTGGTTGAACTTTTTCAGGCCAAAGACCAATTGGTCTTGTGTAACGACCAAAAACTTTTATATCGAAATTATTTGTTGCTTGTAAGTCTTTGATTCTTGGACCAGTATCATCCATTACAAATAGTTCAGCTTTAGAAAGTAAAAAATCTCTCATCTCTGTAAATGAATCATAATGTAGTAGGTATGAAGCAGCTTTTATGGGAACTGCAAATGATTCAAATTTATTTAAAAACTTTTTTATACCTGGATAAATTTTAAAACCGTAATTGGAAATATTTGTAGATAAAAAATAAAGTTTTTTCTTGGAACCATCAACTGGATCTATAAAATCAAATTCAACTGAAAGCTCACCTTCTTTGTAAGAAGATTTTTTGGAAATTTCTTCTGGTGTTAAGTATTTGATTTCACCTTCATTTGTGATTACAAAATTTTTGATTGAATATGGTTTGATTTTGAGATAACCAAAATAGGACAAGAACACAGAAGCAGTTCCACGAAAAATGGATTTTGAAATATCATTTTTCATATTATTTGTCATAAAATAATTTCTGCTAGAAATAGTTGCAAGACTAGAATTTAAAATTGAAAGTCCATTTGCAATTTTGTTTTCATCCAAATTTTCAATTTGAGGATCAAATCCACCAGCTTCCAAACCAATTAAAATATATGTATTTGCTTTTGGAAATAAAGTATATGCATTTGGAAAATCTGGACCAGAAAATGGATACAAAACTGTTTTTGATTTTGCTACTGCAACATTTTTATTTTTCCAAGAAATGAAAGGCTCCTGAATTTCTTTGTTATAAAACTCCCAATGCTTTTTAATTCTTTGTTTAAAATTTTGGTAAAATTGTTTTTTTGCAAGTTTACCAAGTTTTGAGGAATCATCAGCTTCTAAATTTCCACTTAAAAAAAGAGATTTGAGATACAATTCATGTGATTCAGGTGTAGTTGGTAAAACTGATTCAGAAGTTGGATTTTCTGTTTTACAGAATAAAAATATTATCAGTGCAAGAAATATTATCTTGTTATTATAGGCTTTCATCATTTAATGTCAAAAATTAAGATTATGGAATTAAAGCGAACACTTTCTCTCAGCGATTCAGTCGCACTTATTTTTAGTTCAATGGTAGGCTCTGGAGTATTTTTTACTACAGGATATATTTTAAATCATATAGCAAATCCTTGGCTTGTGATTACAGCTTGGGTGCTAGGTGGAATTTTTGCAATTTGTGGTGCAATTACATTTGCTTATCCTGCAGTGATTTTTCCTGAAGCAGGTGGAGATTATATCTATCTCAAAAAAGCATATTCACCAGTTATTGCATTTATGAGTGGTTGGGCGTCTCTCACAGTAAATTTTTCAGCTAGCATTTCAGTTCTTGGAATTGCATTTGCAAAGTACATCAAATTCGTTTTTCCAGTGTTAAACGATCTTCCAAGTTACAAAACAAAATTTTTATTTTTAGATATTGAATTTGGTTTTACTCAAGTAGTTGGTACAATTCTAATTTTCTTTTTTACAATTATCAATTATTTTGGAATTAAAGGTGCAGTGAGACTTCAAAATGTATTTGCTACAATAAAAATTTCTGGACTATTAATTTTTATCTTACTTGGTTTTTCGATTGGAAATATAGACACAAAAATTTTATCTGAGAATTCTTTGTTTCCAGAAGTATTTCAAAAACTAGACTTGCTAGTTTTAGGAATTGTGCCAGTTTCTTTTTCTTATTTAGGTTGGAACATGGTGACGTATGTTGCCGGAGAGGTAAAAGACCCACGTAAAGTAATTCCACTTTCAGTGATTATTGCATGTCTCATGGTTGGAACAGTTTATATTTTGATTAATCTTTTATTTTTGGTTTCAGCTCCTGTTGCAGAACTAAAAGGTCAAACTGGAATTGGTGTGATTGTAGCTAAAAAATTATTTGGTGAAAATGTTTCTATTTTTATGAGTGTATTTATTTGTTGGATAATACTCGGTTCAATGTCAGCCATGATAATTGGTGGTTCAAGGATTTATTACGCAATGGCAAATGATGGAGTGTTTTTTAAAAGTTTAGCAAATCTTCATCCAACTTATGGAACACCAACAAAAGCTCTTTGGGTTCAAGCAAGTTATGCTTCAATTTTGATTTTTTTTAATCAACTTGAAGACCTACTTTATTTTATCACATGTGCAATTTTATTTTTGTCTAGTTTAACAGCATTTATCCCCTTTATTTTGGACAAAACACACAAAGAAAAAACTGATTATAAAATTCCTCTATTTCCACTTCCACCAATTCTTTACATCCTAGCAAATATTACTCTAATGATTTTACTTGCTAAAGATACACCAATGAATGCAATTAAAGGAATCGGTATTACTCTTTCAGCAATCCCTGTTTATTATTTATTTAGAAAAAGTTTTGTTGCAAAATAAAGCTTAAAAATAAACCATTAAACCCCTTTTAAAAAAGGGGCTTTAAGTCTTTTTCAAGAATAAGTTGTCAAAAACTCCAATACATCATTCAAAACAATTTCTCTGTCACTAGGAAGTTCATTCATTAGTTCATGATAGAGACCAGGATAAGTCTTAATCACTTTTTTTTCTGTAGAAAGAAGTCTAAAAATATCTCTACTTCCATTTACATCAGCAATTCCATCATCTTCTCCATGAATTAACATGACAGGTATTCTCAAGACTCCAACTTTTTCGTAAAGAGCCCTTGATAAATTAAGTAAATTCTTTCCCATTTGAAATGAAATTTTTCCATGTACTAATTTATCTTGTAAATAAGCTTTTACTTCACTCTCATCATGAGATAAAAATTTTACATTTAAGTTTGCATCAATAGTTGTGTCAGGAAAAAAACTTGCTAGAGTTTCAACTACGAATTTTTTAACTTCTTTTTCAAAATCCATTTTTACTTTTACAGCACATGAACTTAATACCAATGCTTGTAAATGATCTTGGTTAAAACCCTCTGTAGCATATTGTAAAGAAATCACACCACCAAGAGAATGTCCAAGAAGTGTAACTTTCTCAACTTTTTCTTTATCTTTTGCGATATGAATTAATTCCATTAAGTCATTGATATAATATTGAAACTGATCTACATGACCTCGTTTTCCATCGGAACGACCATGGCCTCTTGCATCCAGTGCATATACATTAAAAGAATCATTTTTTAATTTTTCTAAAATATGTTTGTATCTGTCTGAATGTTCTCCAAATCCATGTTGAATAACCAAAACTTTTTTTGCTTTGGGTTTTGTCCAAGATTGATAAAATATATTTGTTTTATCTGTAGAAGATTGAAAAGTTGATTGTTTGTTTGTAAAAGACATTTGTTCCTCGAAGTTCATTTGATAAAGAATTAAAATTAATAATTAAAAATGTTTTTGGCAAATTTTTGCTTTAGCCATTAATGATGGCTGCAAAAACCGTGCTTTCAACTCTTGTCAAAAAATTTCCTACGAAATTTTTTGACATCGTTTCAATCACTTTTGCTAGTAATTCAAAACTAGATTCTAGTTCAGTTAATTTTTGGTCAAGGTGATTTTTTTATTAATCCAAAAGGATCATTCTCTCTATATTTGGAAAAATATATTTCAGCTTGATCGGGTTTATTTTTTATTATATAAATCTCTGAAAGTTTTAAATAACAAATACTTGAATTTGGGAAAATTTGAATACATTTCAAAAAATTCTTTTCAGATTTATCAAGAAAATCATTATTTTTACTAACTAAAAAATATTCTAAGTATACTTGTCCCGAAAATTGTTCTTTTTCATCATCTAGATTTACAGGAATGAACAGTTTATCTAATTTTTCAAATTTTTTAAAATTCTCTTCATTAAAAATTTCTTTATTCAAAAATTCTAAATTAGAAAAATTATCAATTTGAAATTTATATTTAAAAACAGACTTAATCTGTTTGGAAATAAATTGATTAAATAATAAAATTGAAATTAGTATCAAAAAAACAAATACTACTGAGGTTAAAATTTTTGATTTTAACTTAGTAAAGTTTTTATCAAAATTTAAAGATTTAAGATTTATTGAATTTCTAGAAATTACTGCTAGTGAAATCATAAATGGATAAAAGCTCATTCCATCTATTAAAGTATAATCAAAAATTTCTTGGAATACAATTGCAAGAGGGATAGCAAAAGAAATTAATTCTTCTTTTAAAATTTCGCTATCTAGTTTTTTAAAAAGGATTTTAAAATATAAAATCATTAAAGAAAATAAAAGGATTATTCCAGTAAAACCGTATGAAAATAAAAATTGTATATAATAATTATGAGCATGTGGTGGAGAATAGAAATCGGTGGTGTATTTTTTGAATGCCAAAATTAATTCTTCTGATAAATAAAAATTTGGAAGAAATAAATTAAATTTTTCATTATTAGGACCAAATCCAAATAGAATAGAGTGGTGATATACTCTTTCTAAAAAAATTTTCCAAATCGAAAATCTTTCTTTTATGGAAACATATTTATTTGCCCCAGCTTCATAACTGATATTTAAAAAAGCAAAAACCAAAAATAATAATAGGAATAATGAAATTGTTAAAATAAGTTTTTTAAATTTTAATTTTTTTTGGAAATAAATTCCCAGAAAAATAATTATCACAAAAGTGCCAAACATGGAAGATCTGGAATGTGAATAATATAAAACAAAAATTGAAATAAAAATAAAAAATAAATTTAGAAATTTTGATTCTTTTTTTGCTAATGGAACAAAAAATAAACCAAGATGAATCATAATAACTGATCCCAAATTGCTTATATGAAAACCTGAAATCGATTTAGTAAAATCTGGTTTACCTTGAAAATGTATTAAATAATAAATTGTAAAAAAACAAAATAAGCTTATTGTTAAGATATAATTAAATCTTAAAAAATCAAATATGTTTCCAATTTTTTTTTCATCAGGAAAGTATTTTACAAATATATAAATTAAAATTCCAGAAAGTACATATAAAAATCCTATCAAACTATTTGTTCCATTATAGTAAAAAGATTTTATTGTAGAAAAAGCAGAAAATAAAAATAACAAAAAAATTAAAACATCAAAATAATTTTTTTTATAAATTGAGATATTATTTAATAAATTTAAATTACATAAAATATAAAAACAGATCACCAAAATAGTAAATTCTTGTCTAAAAATTAATAAGTTTGAACAAACTAAAACTGTATAAATTAAAATTTCTTTTCTTGATTTTTCTTTAAAGTGAAGATAAAAATAATAACCTAAGATTATATAAAAATAAATTCTAAAAAAAACTTTTTGTCTTGGAATAATTGAATCTGGTAAAATTACTAAACCATAATAAGAAGTATTAGTAATCACTAAAACACCGCTCAAAAAGAAAAGATAAGTACCTAAATTAGTAAATTTTTTTCTATTAAAGTAAAAAAACAGAAAACTAGGAACTATTGCAGTTAAAATTAAATCTCTTGAAACAAAAGGTTGCACTTGGTCGAGAAAAAGAAAAGCAGAACTAAATACAATAAACCAAATCTGAAATAAATTTCCTGCCATAATTCTAATACAATTCAATTTTCAAAACTAGTTCAGTCAAGTTTTCTTTTTTTATAAACATTTATAAAAAATTCTTGCCATTTAAAAAAGATTCCAAGTTCATTGTTTATTTACTACAAACATGAGGCATTCGATGAGTTCTGAAAAACATGAAAAATTATGGTCACTTTTAGAAAGAGATCAAATCAATACAAAAGATAGTTTAGAAAAAGCATTCGCTCATCACTTGGAATATACTGTTGGAAAACATCGCTACAATACTGAAATCAAAGATGTTTATGAAGCTCTAAGCTATACTGTTAGAGATGTAATTATTGATAGATTAAATGAAACACAAGGTGGATATAGAGTTAATAACCCTAAAAGAGTTTATTATTTATCTCTTGAATTTTTAATAGGAAGAACTTTATCAAACGCATTAATAAATACTGGTTTATTAGATTTAATGAAAGGAATTTTAGAAGAATTTGGTTACAACTTAACTGAAATTTTAGATTATGAACCTGATGCAGGTCTGGGAAATGGTGGTTTAGGAAGACTTGCAGCTTGTTTTATGGATTCACTTTCGACATTAAATTTACCAGGTTATGGCTATGGAATTCGATATGAATATGGAATCTTTAACCAACAAATTGAAAATGATATGCAAATCGAAAAACCTGATTCATGGCTCACAAAATCTTCTAATCCTTGGGAAATCATTAGACAAGATGTTGTTTATCCAATTAATTTTTACGGATATGTAGATACTAAAATTGACCCTAGCGGAAAAATTGTTTCAGTTTGGCATGCAACAGAAACAGTTTTAGCAATGGCTCATGATTATTCTATTCCAGGATATAACACAATTACTGTAAATAATCTCAGACTTTGGGTAGCAAAATCTTCAGAAGAGTTTAACTTTGATTATTTTAATCATGGAGATTATTTAAAAGCTGTAGAAGATAAACAAAAAACCGAAAACATTTCAAAAGTTCTCTATCCAAATGATACAACTGAACAAGGAAAAATTTTACGACTAAAACAACAATACTTTATGGTGAGTTCTAGTCTTCAGGACATCATTGTTCGTTATAAAAGAGCAAATAAAGATTTTAAAAAATTTTCAGATGAAGTTGCAATCCAATTAAATGACACTCATCCGAGTATTGCCATTCCAGAGCTGATGAGGATTTTTTTAGATATAGAAAAAATGGATTGGGAAACAGCATGGTCGATAACTACAAAAGTTTTTGCATATACAAATCATACAGTTTTACCTGAAGCACTTGAAACTTGGACAGTTGCACTGTTTGAATATTTACTTCCTAGACATCTTCAAATCATAAATGAAATTAATCATCGTTTTTTAGAAGAAGTAAAAAGAAAAAATATTCTTACTGATCAAGAAATTTCAGATGTATCAATTTATTTTGAAGGTGCAGAAAAAAGACTTCGTATGGCAAATCTTGCAATTATTGGCTCTCATTCAGTAAATGGTGTTGCTGCACTTCATTCAGAACTTTTAAAAGAAACTATATTCAAAGCATTTTTTAAATTAAGTCCAGAAAAATTTAACAATAAAACAAATGGAATTACTCAAAGAAGATTTCTAATAAATGCAAATCCAAAACTTTCCAAATTAATTTCTTCCAAAATAGGAGAAGGTTTTGCAACTAATTTAGATTTATTAAAAGGAATTGAACAATTTTCTGAAGATTCAGCTTTTCAAGATGAATGGAATAAAATCAAAAACGATAACAAACTAGAACTAGCTAAAATCATTAAAGCTGACACAGGATATGATGTAGACATTCATTCTATTTTTGATGTGCAAATCAAAAGATTTCATGAATACAAAAGACAGTTGTTAAATATTTTACATGTAATATCATTATTTAGAAAACTTCATGATAACCCAAGCCTTTCTATTACACCAAGAACTTTTATATTTTCTGGAAAAGCTGCACCTGGTTATTATATGGCAAAATTAATTATTCGATTAATTAATTCAGTTGCAAGAGTTATAAATCAAGACCCAAGAGTTAAAGATTTTATAAAAGTAATTTTTTTACCTAATTATAGAGTTAGTCTTGCTGAAAGAATTTTTCCAGCATCAGATTTATCAGAACAAATTTCAACAGCAGGCACTGAAGCTTCGGGAACAGGAAATATGAAATTTGCACTAAACGGTGCTTTAACTATTGGAACATTAGATGGGGCAAATGTTGAAATTATGGAAGAGGTTGGTGAAGATAATATTTTTATTTTTGGTTTAAAAGCACATGAAGTTATGGAAGTTAAAAGGAATGGTTATAATCCTCTTTCTTATATTGGGCAAACTCCTGATTTACAAAAAGTATTTAATTTACTTCGTGAAAACTTTTTTTCACCATCACACCAAGGATTATTTAGACCAATATATGAAAGTTTATCTCATCAAGATGCTTATCTTTTATGTGCTGATTTTGATGCTTATTCAAAATGCCAAGAAAGAGTTTCAGAAGAATTTAAGAACAAAAAAGTTTGGACAAAAAAATCTATTTTAAATGTAGCTAGAATGGGAAAATTTTCATCTGATAGGACTATTTTAGAATATGCAAAAGAAATTTGGAATGTAAAGCCGACAAATATAAAAAAAGCGAATTTAATTTATGAGATCAAATAAGGAGAGAGTATGTTGGAAATGTTAAAAGAAGTAAATGAATTTATAGATTTAAGAGAATCCGAGGGTAATCTTGATAAAGCTATAAATAAACTATTAGAGTTAAAAGCAGATAATCCTAATATGGATATACTTTGTGGAAAATTATCAAGTGCATATTTTTACAAAGGACTTTTTGAAAAAGATAATTCAAAAAAGCAAGAACTCTATTATGAACATGGAGTAAATTATGGAAAAGAAGCAATAACACTAAATCCTAAAGCAATTTATGGAAATTATTGGTATGCTTCCAATGTTGGAATGTTAGGGTTGTGTAGAGGAATGATGGCTTCACTTTCTTCAATAGACCCAATGAAGAAAAGTTATGAAATTGTTTTAAAAGAAAATGAATCCTTTTTCTTCGCTGGTCCTCATCGAGCTTTAGGGAGAATTTACCACCAAGCACCAGGCTGGCCAATTTCAGTTGGAAATAAAACTAAAGCACTCCAGCATCTAGAAAGAGCTGTTGAATTAGGACCAGATTTTTTTAACAATAGATTATATCTTGCTGAGTTGTATATTGATATAGGACAAAAAGTAAAAGCAAAGGAGCAATTAGAATGGATGGTATCCCGAGAACCTAAACCTGAACATAGAGTTGAAGATATCGGTTATAAAGAAAAAGGTATTGAAATTCTTAACAGGTATTTTTAATAGTATTTATGCTTAGCACTAAAGGTTATATTGTTTGTGTCGATGATGAAGTATCAGTATTAGAAACATTGAAAGAACAGCTTTTACAAAAGTTTGGTGAAACTCATTATATCGAAACTGCTGATAGTGCTGAAAGTGCACTTTGTTTAATAGATGAAATTCATGATGGTGGTGAAGTTATTGAGCTAATCATTTCAGACCAAGTGATGCCGAACATGAAAGGGGATAAATTTCTTGAAGAAATTCATAAAAAACTTCCAGAGTCAATCAAAGTTCTTCTCACTGGTCAAGCAGGATTAGATTCAGCGATTAGAGCTATCAATCATGGAGGACTTAGTCGTTATGTTGAAAAACCTTGGAACATTGAATCCCTTAGTCAGGATATTGGAGAACTCATCACAAAGTTTAGACAAAATCTTGAAAACTTGCATATGCTTAATGAACTTAACAAAAAAATTAAAGAGTTGGAAACTGAAAACGAATCTCTCAAGTCTAATTCTTCTAACAACACTTAGTTTTTTTCTAAATTCTAATCTTTTTTCAAATGAACCTAAGTCTGATATTAATCAAGACTTAGATTCATCTTCTGAAAAGAAAAAAAATCCTCTTGAAACAGATGATGATAAAGAAGATATTTCCTCTTTTCGAAAAAAACCAAAAAAGCATTCTCTAACTCCTGAACAAGTTAAGAAAAAAAAAGAAATTTTAGAAAAAATAATAAGATATGGGTCAAATAAAGAGCGAAAAGAAGCTCTTCGTGAGCTAGCAACAATGCCTCTAGATGGTTTACAAGAATTAACAAAATTAGTTTCTGAAACTCTTTCAACTGATGGGGATAATGGTATTAAAATTGCTTGTCTTAGAACTCTAGGTGAATTAGAAGCAAAGTCTGAATCAGAAAAAATTATTTCAGTATTAAAAGATAAATCTGATGATGTAAGAGAAATTGCTATACAAACAATTAATCGTTTAAAAATTAATGAAGCAGCAAATGATTTGAATGAGTTAATTAAAAGTCAAGATTTTACAAAATCTTTAACATTAACAAATTCAGCTATCAACACTTTGGCAGAACTTGAAAACGGAAAAATTTCTTCTGAATTTTTAGAAAATAAAATTAAAGAAAAAAATAATGCTATTGATGTTCGTTCTTCAATCGCACTTTATTTTGGAAAAACAAAAGATATTAAAACAGAAACAACTCTTTTAGAAATTGCTGTTGATGAATCTGAAGATATGAACCTTAGATCATATGTGATCAATGCACTTGGAAAAATGAATTCTCAAAAATCTACTCCTGAACTTAGAACTGTGCTTGGAAAAATTAACGATGCAAAATCAAAAACAGATTTAAAAAAATATTCAATTCTGAAATTATATGTGATATCAGCGCTAATTATGTTAGGTGATAAAGAAATCTTGAAAGAGTTAGTTGTCTATGCAAAAGATGATGATGCAACTGTGAGACTTAGAGCAGTAAAACAACTAGGAGAAATTCCAGACCCTTCTGTAATAGAATTAATTGAATACAAAGCGAGTAGGGACCCTAGTAAAAAAATTCAAGAAACAGCGAAAAAAATTATTGAGGATTGGAAACAAAAAGGCGTAATTAATACTAAGACTGTAGTAAATGAAACTGACACAACTAAACAAGCTAAAGACATTGAAAAGAAAAAAGAAAAAGATGCAGATGAATGGATGATTAATAAAGGTAAAGTAACTCCAAAAGTATTTCCAAAATGAAATTTATAATTTATTTAATTTTAATATTCTCATTATTCTCAGTTGAAAAATTTCAATATGATATTTCAAAATCTGAAAAAAGAATTAGAGAATATAAAAATGAAACAAAAGGTCTTGATATTATTTTACCTGAGCAGTTAAGACTTTTTTTTAAAGAGTTAAAAGGTGACTATGCCATATTTTATGATTGGAATGGTGAAGAAGTTTATTATCGTTACAGAAAAAACGAATTTGATTTTGAATCTGAAAAAAAAACAATTGGTTTATTTCAAGGCCAAAGTTATAAAATCAAAGGAACTTTTCAAGGAATAGCTTCTTTTAAAGATTTAGAAACTAAAATGATTTTGCACTCACCACAGTTTTATTTAAAACCAGACCCAGAAAATTTTTGGTCTTTTGATAGAATTGAATCATTTGATTTAGTTAAAGAAGAAAATCTCAAAGATAGACATTCTATTTTAATTTTTAAACTTCTTAGTTTTGAAACAACTTCAATTGATGAATTGATTTATTAATATTTTTGGGCGAGTTTAGAAGTTGTTCAAAGCTTTGCTTTTTCCAACTTCTAAACCGAGCTGTCAACTACTGTCAAAAAATTTCAGCATCTTTTTTTTTATTTTATATAATCAAATGAATAAAAAAATGCTTAAAAATTTTTTGACACCGTTTCCATCTCTCTCGCAGAATTTTATAGTCCTTTTACATCTATCCCAAAAGAGTTAGCAACTTGAGCAAGTTCTTTGTCATAAGTAGGAATAAAATAATCTCCTGTTTCGTATTCTTCCCTATACAAATTTGCAGAAGTGAAATGAATTGCATCTAAACTCCCAAGTGAATGTGAAAATGTATTTGAAGCTTTTTCTAAAATATTAGAATCAACTTCTATCCAATGTACAAATTCTTCAAATTTTTTAAAATGAGAAATAAATTCATTTTTTTGTTCAGTTTAGATTTTTTCTAATTTCCATAAACGATCAATTGAGCGAAAAAATTCTAATTTCAAAAGTTTGGAAGAAATTAAATTATCCCATTTACCAAAATTTTTATAATAATCAGGGGATTTCATGATCCATCTCAAATAAGCTGAAGTGTCAAGATAACAAGAAGTCATTTCTTTTTACTCTATCTTCTTGTAAAAAATCAAGTGGATCAAAATCAAATTTTTGTAAAATTTTTGCTTCTGGAAGAGACTTCATATTATGTGAAAAATTTGAAAATTGAACTTGTAAATTTTTTTTAAACTTTTTGAAAGGATGTTTTTTTTCTAAAGTTTTTTTTTGAATTTCAAACTCACCTAAACCCATTTCAACTTCTAATAAATGAATTAAAATATCTTTAACAATTGTTCCTCTTAGTACAGCTTCGGTTTTTACTTTTGTGTAAAGCTTGTCAGGTAATTCAATAGTTGTTTTCATCATACACACATTCCCATATTTATTGTTTTTTTCAACCATCTTTCTAGAATTCCAATTTTTTTCTAATTTTTCGTAACTCATATTATTTATAAGACTTTATTTATGAATTTAATACTCAAAACAATCTTTATATTTTAAATTTTTATTTTGCAAAAACTCTTCTAAAAAAATTTTTTTTAATAAAAAATCTTTTCCTTTTTCTTTTAAACTACTTCTTTTCGCACAAGAAAAAAAATCCTGATTTTTGGATTTTAAAAAAATAGAAAAATAATTTCTACGATTTTCAGGAATATCTATTTTTAATAAATATTGGTTCTTGCTTAAATTAAAAATTTCTAAATTACCAATTCTTGTTCCAAAATTAGCAATCCATATTTGAAATTCAGCATTGATCAAATTAATTCCATTTGGGGCTTGGATTAAAATTTGGTTATTTAAATTAAATCCAAAAAATTCTAAATTTAAAATTTTGGGATTCTCTATTCTTTCTCCAAAACAAAAATCATTTTTTGGTTTATCAAAAGTTTTATTTGAATTTTTATCAAATATTTTTAGATAACAATTTTCTAAATTTAAACTAAGAAATTCATTTATAGATGAATCTGAAATTCCAGTTGAAATTTTAGAATAATCTCCTAAATACAATTTATCTTGATTTAGAGTGTTTAGAAAATAAAGTTTCGTTTTAAAATAATCTTCAAATTCAATTATTGGTTGCGAAAGTTTTTGAAGAGAAATCTCTTTATTAGTTATAGAAAGTGTAGAAGAATTTTTTTCCTCTGTATAAAAGTTTTTTTTAACTTCCAAGTAGGAAGAATTTTTAATTCTCATAAATTCTTTTTTAAATTCCGATACCAAAAAAAAGTTTTTAGTTATCAAAAAATATTCTCTATTATTATCTCTAGCATTTAAAGAAAAATTATAACTTCCAGTAAGAAGTGTTTCTTCATCAATTAAAATAGTTTTATGGTGTAAAATACCACCTTCGAAAAAACCACTAGAACCTTGAACTTTATCTTCATTTCCATCTCTAAAAATCTGAGATGTAATTCCATAAAAATTATCATTTAAATAAGCACCTTCTCTATCAACAGGTGAATCATAAATTCCAGTTACTTGAACTCCTCTTTTTGAAGCTTGCCGTAATTCATGAGTCAAAATTGAATCTGTATGGTCAAAAGTTAAAAATTGAATTTTATATTTTGATTCTTTTACATATTTTAAAATTTGATCTTGGATTAAGAGTCCATCATCAGGTGAATTAAAAAATAACATTTGGTTTATTTCAAGAACTGGTTCAGAAAATTTTTCAACTAAAAATTCAGAAAAATCTTTTTCTTTATATTTTTCTAATTCAAATTCAATATAACCATTATAATCTAAAGTTAATCCATTTCTTGAAAAATTTCCAGTTCCCAAAAAAATTTTTTTTTCATCAGATACAAATATTTTTATATGATGTAAGGAAGTGGAATTCCAAATTTTAAAAGTAAAACGATTTTCTTTTAACAAATCATATGTTTCTTTTGAATCTAAAAGGAACTCTATTTTTACTGATCTATTTCTTGCTTTAACCAAAGCTTCAATAATTTCAGGGTGATTAAATGAATAAGCATAAATTTTTAAACTACTTTTTGTATTTGAAATAAAACTTAAAATTGAATCCAAAACTTCTCTTTTCTTTTTTTCATCAGTAAATCTTCCTGGATAAGAAAAATAAGCTTTTATATTTGCATTAGGATTTAATAATAAAGTGGGGAATAGATTTTGTGAGTCAGAACTTTTTTTACAAAATATAAATAATATTAGAAAAAAAAATTTCATAACCAAATTCCTCCACTTAGAAAAAAAGAATTTCCTTCAATTGAAATTTCTTTATTTGAATAAAAATAAGAAAAACTAGATTTTAGATAATAACCGAGTTCTTTTTTTCCATACATAAATTCTAAGCTTGATTCCATTAAAAAAAATCTTTCATAGTCTTTTTTTTGAACGGAAATACTTCCATTCGATTGTTTTAAATTACGTGGTGTAAAATGATTAAAAATTAAATTTAACTGAAAATTTTCATACTCAAAACCTATTGAAGCTCTTCCCCAAAAAGAATTCCATCTTCCATTTTGAATGGTAAAACTTTTTTCTAAACCTATTTCTGTTATCCAAGTTGTTGGATGAAAATTTAAACTTTGTGCAATTAAAATTCCTGAAATTGGACTACCAAAACCAACTGAGCCATATTCTAAAATTTCACCTGATGAATTTCTTTTTTCAGTATCAGGAAGAAAAAAACTAGATTGAAATTTAAAATACGAAAAATTAGATTTAAAAAATAGTTCTACTAATTCACCACTTATTGGAATAGATTTTTTTTCTTGCCTTTCAGAATTATTTAATGTTTTATCTAATCCTCTTGAAATAGTAAAATTAAACCCAGAAATAAAAAATGAATTTTTCCAAAAAACATTCCAAGAAGTATTATATAAAAAATCATTATCACCATTTGGTCTAGTTCTAGATTCATCATTTGCAATTTTACCTGAATTTCTTAAATTAATATAAAGTAAACTGAATCTAGAATAAAAATCTTTATTTTGAAATTCAAAACTTAGTCCATGTCTTAAATTTTCTGAATTTATAATTTGTTTTTTATCAAGAAAAAAAACTCTTTCCAAAATTGGGAAAGCTCGATAAAAATCTAAAAAATAAAATTCTAATTTAAAATTTTCATTTGGTATAAATCTAGCAGAAATTCCTTCAATACCGTCTATTTTTTGTTCAGGAAAATAATTATTAAATTTATTTCTGCCTAAGCTAAAAGAATATTTGTCTTTTACAATTCCAATGTTAGCGTTTTCACCTAAATAAAATAAATCTTTGGATTCAGATTCTTTTAATCTTTTTATAAAATGAAATTGGAAGTCATAAAAAAAGTTTTCTTTTTTATCTTTAAACTTTCCTGAAACCAAAAAAGCTTGTTCAGTTTTTCTAGAATCTTTAGTTTCATTTTTGCCTTGTATAGCAATTTTTTCAATATTTCTTTTCCCATAAGCTAAATATTCTGCTTGAAATTCTGAAAATAAATTAAGTGAAAATAAAATTAGAATGAGGTATTTCATTTTGATACCTCATAATCAGATTCAGATTCACCTTTTTGATTTTTTTTAAGTAAAGAAAATTCATCTTTTCCTAATATGATAGAAAATGGTTTAGGAGAAAAACGATTTCCGTAAGAATGGATATGTGTTTTTATTCCTGAATCATTTAGAAATAAATCTAATTTTTCATTAGATGAAATTCCATTTCCGATTGTAGATGTTGTTTTAACTGTTAAAATTAAATTTGGATTTATTCCTATTTTATTTAATTCAATAAAACTTACATCAGGATCCAATATATAAGCGCATGAAGTTGGATTTAAAATTGTGCTGTTACCGAAAAAATCGCTAGTTGTAATTCCTGATGGTAATATTATTCCTCTTCTAGTTTGAAAAGAAACAATTTCGTCAAAACTAGATTCATCCCAAATTTCATACTTTGATAAATCTTTTGATACATTTCCACGATTACAAACTAAGACCCATTCATTTTCAGAGCTTGTTGGATTTGGTAAAACTCCTTCAATGTATAGCCCATCTCTGTTGAATAAATGAATTTCATAACCAGGAATTAATTCTAAATAAACTAATGCTAAATTAGAATTTAAAAAAGAAAAATTAACATTATTACTTAAAGAATCTCTATTTAAGTAGGAAACCAATTCTTGAAATGGAAAATAATTAATTTGTTTGATTTGAAAATTTGTAAATTTTTCTGAATCAGGACTTATTAATTGTATATTAGATTTTTCAATTAAAAATGGGTTAAATTCATTTGATAAATTTGGTGATGCAAAAACTCTTCCGCTACAACCAGATTCTGAACTACTTGATTTTTCATTTGAGTTTTTCCAGATTCCATCAATTGCTCGTACATATGAAAATCTTTTTTTTTCAGAAGTATTATTTATTCCATGATTTCTTTTAGGATCATAAGCAAATTGAAAAGGTATAGAATTTGATTGGATACTGATAGAAGTAGATTCATCTTTTAAAGAAAAATTTTTAAAATGAATATTTTTAGAAATCGGAAAACAGACTAATTCTTTTTCAGATAGAACAATGATTTCATCATCTTCAACTGGAAAGAAAAATTTTCTATTTTGAATTGTAACTTCTGCTGTACCTTTCCCTAAACTTAAAAATTCTACAAAATCCTCTTCACTAAGTGAACTTGTTCCTCGATATGCACCCGCCCAATGAATTTCGTTTAAAATTAATTGTGTAGAATTTTCAGGTAATGGATTTTTTTCACCTGGACTAAAAAAATGCTCATTAGAATAAAAAGGATTAATTGTTTTAGAGTCAAATTTTGGATGAAAGATAATTTTCTCATTTTTTATTAGAACTGAGTGAACATTTTTATTTTTGTCTAAAAAAGAATATTCATGAAGGAAATGGATTCCAGAGAATAAAATTTTATTTTTTTTACGACTTTTTAAATTAATTCTTTGATATAAATTCAAATCATTCATATTTATTTGAATCAAATTTAAATTTTGTTTAAAAAATTCTCTTTTACCAAATACAATTAAACTGCTTGGTAAAATTTTTTCTTTTGAATTTAAAGAAAATGCTTTTGAACCTATGAAAAGTTTAATTCTTTTTAATTCACAAGATTTTTTTCCTAGATATTCTAGTTCTAAAAATTTCCCATCTGTTTCAATTTTTTCTTTATCTCTGATACCAAATGAGTTTAATTCACTAAGTTCAAATTCATTTATATCACATATTCCAGCATAAAATTTTTCTTCAAGTTCCAAATCAATTCCAGGATCAGCACATAAATTTTCATCATGACTAGTATTAAATTCACATAAATTTTCTTTTAATTTAAAACTTCTAGTTGTATTTTCTGTACTAGTAGTAAAACTTCTTGGAATAAAGATTTCTGCTTTTAATTCATTTGATAAAAAGTTTACTTTAGAGTTTGTTCTTAATTCTGACCAAAATTTTTTTGAATTTGGTAAATTTTTAGAGATAGTTGAATTTTCGATTAATGTTTTAACGGAATAAGGAAAATAAAATTTACTAGAATTGGAAATAGAAATTACTTCTGAATTTAATTGAATCGAAAAATCTGTTATACATAAAATCTGGTTTGAATTGTTTTTCCACTCTAAAAATTCATTTTCACCTAAATAAACTTCTGTAAAACTAATTTCACTTTGTTTACATGCTGATACAATTTTAGTATGAATTCCCTCAATTGAATTAAAAAATTTTTCTATTTCTTTTTTGATTTCAGGAACCTGACTTAAATCCAACACAAGATAATTTTTGTTAAGCGGAAAAATTATTTTTAATTCTGTTGTTGTTTTATATAAACTAAAATAAGAAATAGAAAAACTAGATTCTATTTTTTTACCTGTGTTGCCACTTAAACTAAATGAATTTGTATAAACTTGATTTGTTTTTTCTTTTAAAGAAGTTTCTAGTTCTTCTTCGCCAAAAAACAATAATGGATTTTCAGTTTCTGAAATTTCTTTAACAACTTCAGTTCTGGTTTTTGTATCAAACCAAATATTTTTATCTTGGTAAGTCAAATTCCCAAAAACTTTCTCTGTTGAATTAAAAATCAAATTTAAATTACTCAAATTTAATTCTGTATTTTCAAAACAAATTCCTAGTTTTGGTCCGTATTCTTTATTTAAAAAATAAGTAGAATTTGAATAGATACAAGTTTTGTTTTCTTTGATTACAAGATTTGCTCCTAGTTCTGGAAATTCATCGGTTTCTTTAAAATCAGTTAAATTTGCATAATCCAAAAAAAATAGTGAATGTTTATCTGATTCAGGAAATTTTGCAAATGGATTTTTATTTTCTTCTTTGCAAAATAGTGTAAATAATAAAGTTAAGAATTGTAGATATTTCATTTTCCCTCCAAATTATGTAGAATGGAAAATGAAACTTGAACTAGTTTTTTTTTAAATTAAGTTCGTTTATTTGTTATTTTTTTTCTTTTTCGATTTTCTCAATTGCCCCTTTTGATTTTAAAATTGAAATTACTTCAGTATTTTTAAAATTAATCGCTTCAGAAAGTGGTGTTCTTCCAAATTCATTAGCAATGTTTACCTCAGCTCCATATTTTAAAAGTAACTCCACTGTATTTTTATCTCCAATAATTGAAGCATAAAATAAAGCTGTAGCTCCAGATTTATCTGGTTTGTTTACATCAGCACCTTTTTTTAAAAGTAACTCCATTATTTTGAGGTGAGAATTTTCTGTAGCTTTTATTAAAGGAGTACTACCTTTTTTATCAGCCATATCTGGATCAGCATCCCATTTTAAAGAAGTTTTAACTTGAGCTAAATCACCTTTTTCACAAGCCCATAATAAAATTTCAGAATCTGAAAAAATTGAAAATACAAATAAAAAATATAAAATAAATTTCATAATATAAGAATCGTAATATTTAAAAAAAAATCAATACTTAAAAATTATCTTTAAATACAATTTTAAGAGTTTTTATTTAATATCCATTTCCAAATTTTTCCAAGTTCAGGATCAGGAATTTCAGAATTAAATTTCATTCCAATTTTTTTTAGAACTGCATTTGAAGCATTTTCTAAAGAAAGTGTATGTGCTATTATAGTATGAACTTCTTTTTTATCAAATGCAAAATTTCTCATCGCAAATACAGCTTCAGTAGCATAACCTAAATTTTCATATTCAGTAGCAATTTCATAACCAATTTCAACATTACCAAATTGATCAGGCCCACCTTTAAACCCCCCCGATCCAATTAAACAAGATTCATTTTTAAGTATAAAAAATAGTGTTCCCCAAGAATATTCGTTTTTATCTTCTTGAATTTCTTTATCTGGTTGATATGCTTCTGCAAATTGAGGCCAACAAACTGCTATTCTTAAGTTTAATAATTTTCCAAGCTCAAATTTACTTTTTGATAAAGCAATTAAATGAGATTGTTTAGCTGGAATTAGCAATAAACTTTTAGTTTCAATCATAAATCAGAGTTTGATAAGGGCTTTTTTTGAATATAAAGATTTTAATATATTAACTTTTTAATCAATTAAATAAAGTTGTTTACAAAATTAAAAATATATTTTTAATCTAACCATGAAAAATATATTTTTGTTAATGATAATTATTTCTTTAACAATCAATTGTTCAAAAGAAAAAAAAGAAGGTATAACTGGAAATCTCATCTTGGATTTTTTAGTTTTACAGTTCTTATTAACTCCCCCAAAACCACAAGTAGCATGCACAGCTTCAACTAATACTGACCCATTATTTACAAACCAATGGCATCTTTCAAATAACGGAAGTTTGACTTCTTCTGTTTCAGGTGAAGATGCAAAAGTGATCTCAGTTTGGACTAGCGGTAATTTAGGACAAGGTGTAGTCGTTTCAGTTGTAGATGATGGACTTGAAGTAAATCATGAAGATTTAAAAGATAATATATCTAATTCTGTACAAGGTTATAATTCAAGAACAAATGGAGCAAACCCTTCGCATGTTGATATTGAATCAGGGCATGGAACAAATGTTGGAGGTATAATTGCAGCTAGATACAATAATGGAATTGGTGTCAGAGGTGCGGCTCCTTGTGCAAGTTTAGTAGGAAGAAATATTTTAGAAGCATCATTAACTTCAACAATTGAAAATATTGCAATGACTAGAGACACTTCTTTAATTGCTGTTTCTAATAATTCTTGGGGTGCTCCTGATAACAGAGGAAATTTAGCAGCTTCTAGTTCCATCTGGCAGTCTGCAATTGAAACAGGATTATCAACAGGTAGAAACAACCTTGGAACAATTTATACATGGGCTGCTGGAAATGGTGCAAATAGTGGTTTTAATCCTTCTGCTACTCTACCTGCGTTAACTGGTATTAATTTACCTATATCTTCTAATAATTTTGAAGTGGATAATTCCAATTATGACGGGCAAGCAAATTTTTATGGTGTATTAGCTATCTGTGGAGTTGGTTCAAATGGAAAAAAAGCAAACTACTCTGAAGAAGGTGCAAATCTTTGGGTATGTGCACATACTCAGGGAAACAGTACAACTTCCTCTACTACTGCAATTTCTACAACTGACCCAACTGGTTCAGCTGGATTTAATTCTAGCGGAGCCAATTCAAATTTTACAAACTTAAATTATAATAATAGATTTAATGGAACCTCTGCAGCTACACCTTTAGCAGCAGGAGTGATTTCTTTATTACTTCAAGCATATCCAAATTTTAGTTGGCGTGATGTTAAAGAAGTTATAGCTCGTTCAAGCAGAAGAAATGATTCAACTGATTCAGATTGGGTTGCAAATGGAGCAGGAATATTTGTAAATCATAAATATGGTTTTGGAACTGTTGATGCAACATCAGCAATTAACTTTGCCCGCACATGGACACCAATAACAGGTAGTCAAATTGTAGCATCAAATACTTCTTGGCAAACTAATGGCGGAGTCGCAGTCAATATAACTGATAATAATACAACCCCAACTACTCAAACAATTTCTGTAACAGGTTCAGGAATATCGAATATCGAATGGGTGAGTTTAGATTTTACATCAACTCATACATATTTTGGAGATTTAACTGTTATTTTAACAAGTCCATCAGGAACAAATAGCATTTTATCCAAAAAGCATACTTGTTTAACTGCAAATGGAAGAGGTGATACTTGCCCAATGAGTAGTTTAACAAACAACACTTGGAGATTTGGTTCTGGAAGACATTTAGGAGAAGCAGCAAATGGAACTTGGACAGTAAGGGTATGGGATACAGTAGCTCAGGACACGGGAAATTTTGTAGCAAGAATATCATTTAGAGGAAGATAAGGAAAAATTATGAAAAATCAATTTTTAAAACTAATATTAGTTTTTTTATTTACTACAGTTTGTATAAACGCTCAAGACAAAAAACAAATTACTGGAAACAATATTTCCAAAAAAGAAATTTCTTTTATTGAAGGAAAAGAAACAAGAAAGTTATTTTTGTTAGAAGGTTACATTGCTGAACATGGAGCAAAATCAGAATCTAGTGCAAAATTAAAATCTATTGACAGAGCAGCAAAAGCAATTACAAATTTAGGTTTTGTTCAAGTGTTTAAAATTTCTGATCAAAGTCTTTTAAATAATGGAAAAGTTTCTACTAAATTAAATTCCAGTGAAAATTACTCAGCAGTTTATTCTTTTTCAGGAACTGAAGATGATATTGTAATTCCTGTTGGAGTTGTTGTTCAGTTTAAGAAAAATGTTACTGAAAATGAAATAATCTCCTTTGAAAAAAAATATTCAATTTCTAGAGTTGAACTTGGATCAATTAACGGAAAATTAGTTTCTTATCAAACAGAAAAAGGGCAGGCTAGTATTGATCTACAAAACCAAATTAAAAACGAATCTATCATTGAAGGAACTTCTTTGGATTTTATTATGGAAAGAAGTAGAAAATAGATTATTAAAGTGTTATTCTCTCCTTAACATCATAACTACTTATAGGGTATTAATTTTTTTTAAATTTACTTATGATTTTTTTAATATCCTTTATTATAAACAATTTTCTAATTACTCAGAAATAGTATGTTTTAAATTTTTGGGAAGTTAAAAAAATTAAGAATTAAAATTTTTTAAAAAAAATATTCCTTTACAAGAATATACGAATTATAATATATTCCAATTAAGGAATATTCAAAAATATGAATACAGTAACTTTAAGTGCAATAGCCGAACCAAATCGTTTAAAAATGGTAGAATATTTACGTACCAAACCAAGCAGTGTAGGAGAGATTGCTTTAAAATTGAAAATTAGACAACCTCAAGCTTCTAAACATCTTCGGGTTTTGACTGAAACAGGCTGGGTAGAAGTTCAACCACTTGCACAACAAAGAATTTACCAATTACGAGAAAAACATTTTTCAGAGCTAGATAATTGGTTAGATTCATTCAGAAAGTTATGGGAAGCTCGGTATGAAAAACTGGATTCATTGTTAGAAGAATTACAAACAAAAGGAGATTAATATGTTTTTAAATGATAAATTAAATATAATAACAACCTCGGATAATGAACTTGAGTGGACTAGAGAATTCAAAGCTTCACGCAAACTTGTGTTTGATGCTCTAACTAAACCCGAATTCATTCGGTGCTGGTTGCTCGGACCTGATGGATGGACTATGTCTGTTTGTGAAGTTGATTTCAAAGTTGGGGGAAAGTATCGCTATGTTTGGCAGAACCGGGATAAGGGTGAGATGGGAATGGGTGGTGTATTCAAAGAAATTATTCCTTTAGAAAAAATTATTAGCACAGAAAAATTTGACGAGTCTTGGTATTCTGGTGAAGCAATAGGAACGGTAATACTATCGGAGAGCGATAGTAAAACAATTCTTAAAACAAATATGCTATATGAATCAAAAGAAGCTCGCGATGCAGTGCTCAAATCTGGAATGGAACAGGGTCTCATTGCTAGTTACAATCGTTTTGCAGAAGTATTGGCTAGTATCGTATAACAGGAGTAAGTAACATGAAAGTATTAAAAAGTATTGGAGCAGTCTTCGCTGGGCTTGTGGTGATATTTATTTTATCACATGCAACAGATTATTCTTTGGAAAAGTTTGGATTTATGAAACTGCCATTTTCAGATAACCCAACTTGGTTTATTTTACTAGTGCTATTTTATCGCCTAACCTATTCTGTCATTGGTTGTTTTGTTACAGCAAAAATTGCTCCAAGTGGCGGAAATTTTCATGCAATGATACTAGGTGGGATTGGAACTGTTCTTAGCACACTTGGGCTAATTGCAATGTGGGATCAAGAACCAAAATGGTATTCTTTAGCACTTATTGTATTGGCATTGCCCTGTGCTTGGGTTGGGGGGAAATTGGGTGAAAACAAATGACATGAAAAAGAATAGTTTAATAAAAACTAAAAACAAACATTTGCCAAAAGCAAAAGATTTTATAGAAAAGTTACAACCCAATATTTCTAAAGAAGATTTAACAGATTACCAAAAGTTCTTTCAGTCAGATGCTAGTAAATCGAATACTGATATATATTTAGGAATACGCATGGGAACTGTTTTTAAAATAGCAAAAGAATTTATGGGAATGCCTTTAAGTGAGATAGAAATTTTACTTGAAAGCCAGTTTCATGAAATTCGAGTGGGTGCAGTAAGCATAATGGACTTTGAGGCTCGAAGTAAAAAGACTAGTGAAGAAAGGCGAAAGCAATTATTTGAATTGTACATTCGAAGGCATGATAGAATCAACAACTGGGATTTGGTGGATAGATCTGCTCAATATGTGGTTGGTGGGTTTATATTTGATAAATCTAGGAAAATACTTTTTAAACTTGCTAAATCAAAAAATACTTGGGAAAGAAGAACTTCAATTTTTAGTACAATGTTTTTTATACGACAAAATGATCTTGATGATACTTTTAAAATAGCTGAGATTCTAATTTTTGATAAACAAGACCTTGTTCAAAAAGCAACAGGTTGGATGCTTCGAGAAGCTGGACGAAGAGATAAAAAACGGCTTTTAGAATTTTTGGATAAATATTATCCTAAGATGCCAAGAACAACTCTTCGTTATTCAATTGAACATTTTTGTAAAACAGAAAAAGAATTTTATATGAAGAAATGAATTCATTTTTTATTCCAAATAAATAAGTTTTGTTATTTTGTTTCCATGAATAAAAAGGTAAAACTATTTTGCATAACACTCTGAGATATGAATCTAAAGAAATAGGGACTAAGTTTTGCAATCTCGTATCGTTTAATGTTATACAAGTGATTATGCAAAGCTTAAAAAATTGATTTGCAATTAAACAAATTCTTATGTTTAGTTACTAACAAAATCGATATAAAGATCAATAAATCTGAGTATTTGAAGATAGGAATGGATTTATAATTTTTAGAGAACTAATTTTTTTGTTATGCAGAAAATCTTCAGAATAAATAAATTTACATTTCATTTCTAATGCAGTACTGATGATGAGAGTATCGTAATAACTAAAATTATATTTACTTTTTAAATTTAAACAATCCAAATAAAATTTAGGTGAAGGATAAAATTTACATAAAGGTATTATAATATCTTCTAATATTTTTTTAATTGGTTCAGGTAACTTTCTATTGGAATAATTAAATTCAATTTGTTTATAAAAACTGACAATTATATCCCAGTACAATTTACCATAATCAGATTTAGAGACAGTATTCATATATTGATTATAAAAAGAAATTATAGTATCTTCAGAAAGTTTCATTTTACTTTTAAATAGTTCTCGAATTATTTCATTTGCCATCCCAAATTCATTTTTATCTTTATTGGAACGAACTAAAAATGGTTTTAAATCTAATTCTAAAAATTTAGTTAAAAATAAAACAAATGCAAATCTTTTTTCATCATCCCATTTTTTTATGATCTGGTTATAAATTTCTAAATTTGAAAAATTTACTCTATATAAATTAGATTTATCTCCAACTGCTTCTTTAACGGAATTATCAAATACAATTTTGAATTCAGATGATTCTTTTGTAATTCTAATTAAAGTTTTTAATTTATCTAAAATTCCCAAATTTTATCCCCCAATCAAAGGAGTGAGTTTAATAAAAGAGATTTTGGAGTTGGTTTTTATTTCTACCATTTGGTCTAATTCTTCTAATTGCTCATTGTCAACTAATACAAAAAATCCATTTTTTTGAAATGCAGCTAAGGCTAAATAGATTTGTTTTTCCTTATCTATAATTTGTTTAGGTTTTAGTTTATATCCATTCAGGGTTTTCTCGGATTCTGTTGGTTCAATTAAACCTCTATAATATTGTGGAAGATTTTGATTATAAGTTTTCACTTCATGAGTAACTCTTTTTTCAATGAGTTCTCCAGTTGAAATTATTTTATTTTCAAATTCAATTTCAAATTGATTTGTAATAGTTCCATTTAGTTGTTCATCTGTGATAAGTATATTCATTATTTGATTCTAAATCCTAATTACTTTTAGATGTGTTTTGTTTATATAGTCAATTAAATAATCAAATTATGTTTAATATTTCCAAAAATTCAATTCGATGAATTATTTTATTTGAGTAAGATTTGCTTAATTTTCTGGAAAAAGTAACCAAGGCTTTTAATCAAATTTATAAATTTAAAATAAAATTTTTTTAAACTACTAGCGAAGCATGCGAAAGTGATTGAAGCGGAAATCCTTTTGCAGAACTGAAAAAATTTTTTAATTTAAGTTGGTAGCAAAAGATTGTAGCGAAAAGCACGTTTTTTTTGTGTAGATAACTGGCATTCCTAAAATTCTGCCATATTCATAAAAAAATTCGCCCATAACCTCAAACTGAAAAATTAAAGTTTCAAACCGAATTTTCATTGACTTCTTATTTCTTTATAAAAAAGATAATTCAAACTAAAAAGAGGGATAGTGCCATCAAAAATTTTTTTGAAACCCCAAATTTAAAACAAGCTATACTAGACTCTTTTAAAAAAGGTCCAGAACATTTATTCTTAAATGCTCTGTCTAGGTATGTTGGTGATTCTCTTAGAGATTTTACCATGCTTGAAACTGAAGGATTGGAATATGTTCCACGTGCTGGAAGAGTGATGCTTGTTCCAAATCACTCTGGGCTGCTTGGCTGGGATGCTTCTGTTTTACAAAATGAAATTTTAAGAATGAAAAAAAGAATCCCTCGCACAATGGCACATGCTTTTTGGGAATCTCAACCTGTTCTAAAAGACCTCAGTCGAAAAATGGGTCTAATCACAACCGATTTTAAACTCGCTGTTAGAATTTTAAAAAAAAATAAACTATTAATTATTTTTCCAGAAGCAGAGCACGGAAATTTTAAACCTTCCAATAAAATGTACCAACTTGCAGATTTTAATCCAGGCTTTGTGGCTCTTGCTTTGATGACTGGAACACCAATTGTGCCAGTTGCAATTTTAGGTGCAGAAGAAAATTATATCAACATTGGAACAATTGATTGGTTTGAAGACCAAATTGGAGCAAAAATTCCAATTCCATTAAATTTACTTCCACTTCCTTCACGTTGGAAAATTAAATTTTTAAAACCAATTACACTTGGAAAATATACCAGAAAAGATGTGAAGAACGAAAAATTTTTACTAGAAGTTTCACATAATGTTAGAATCCGAATTCAAAATGCTCTTCAATCTGAGCTTAGAACACGCGGAATTTTCAAATTTTAGGAGAATCAAATGAATCCATCTCAAATGTTAAGTAGATCTGAATTATTAAAAAAATTAAAAGTAGAAGATGTAATGAGTCGTGAAGTTATCACTGCCGACTATGACGACCTCATCGGTAAAGCTGCAAGACTAATGATTGAAAATCACATCCATTCAGTTCTTGTCATGAAATATGGCAAACCAACATATATGATCTCAACTTATGATTTAATCAAAGTTTCTTATGAAGATGCATTTTCAGAAACAAACGCTGATATGTTAAAAACCACAATTGAAACAGTTGTCAAAGGTCAGAATATGGTTTCAGTTTCTTCAGACACTTCTCTTCTTGATGCTTTAATGATGTATGTAGAATATTCCATTCATTCTCTTCCTGTCATTGATGACGGAAATGTAGTCGGAATTTTAACTCTAATGGATCTCGCAAAGTGGTACAAAAAATCTCACGATTTGTAATTAATCCCCTTTTTTAAAGGTGAATGCAAAGCAAGTGGATTAGGGCGAATTTTTCCCCACCTAATAACCCTCCTAGCCGGACATGCTGAAAAGGTTAGGTGGGGAAAAAACACGCTTTCAGCTCTTGTCAAAATTTTTTATAAAAAAAATTTTGACACCGCTTCAATCGTTTTCGCTAGTGTTGGAAAATCAGTGTTAGGTGGGAAAAATTTTTATATTTTAGATTCATAAAAAAAACTTGGAGATAAAATGAAAATATTAATTTTGATACTTTTTTTAATTAGCTGTGCTGGTGATTCAAAAGAAGAAATAAAAAAGTAACAAGAGAAGAATAGAGTAAAGTGTTTTATGTTATTTGTTACTTATTCAAGGTATAGATTAACAAATACTGGTTATGTGAAAATTAGAGATGCACCAGATAATTTATTTTCTGATATTTTCAGAGATTCACTTTTATGGAATTTATATTGTGATATTGTTCTTGAAGATCGAAGACTAAAAGAGCAAAATAAAAAAGAAAGTATTTTTGAATGAGTGAAAAAAGTTAGCAAAATTTTCAGCTAGAGAATTTATTTTTTAAATTCTCAAATGAAGTGCAAAATTCATTAAAACAAAACCAAATTATCTTCAAATACTTTACTGCTTGGATTATTTGAAACAAAAGAATTGTATTCAGTTAAATAATTTAATTCCTTAGCAATTTTTTTTAAATCAATTTTATTTAATATCTCAGTAGTTATTGGTCTTTTGGAATCCCAAAAAATTAGTGAGCTTAAAATTTTATTTGTAATTGAAGAGTTTAAAATTTTACATAAAATTTCTGCTTCATCTAAACTTTTACAAGAGATAAAATTACAAGTATCATCTACTTGAATGGATTTATTTAAATGAGGATTTAGAATATTAAATTTGATATTTTTATATAAGCCTGAAATTGCAATTTTATATGGGTAAAAAGAATAATCACCAATTGAAAAAATAGAAAATAAAGGTTTGTTTTTATAAATTGAACTTTTTCGATTCATAAAGCTTTCTTTATTTGCATTCAGATAATTCCAAGTTTTTGGAAAACTCTCTTTGATGTAGTTTGTATTTTCACCAATTCTTTTTTGAGTAATTATTACTCCTTTTCTTGGTGATAAATTTCCTTTTGCTAAATCAGAACTTTTTAAAAGAGGAAAAACTAAATCTTTTTCAATATCAATAATTTCTCCTCTACTATTTAGAAAAAGATTATCTTTAAGATTTAATTCCATAACATTTGCTTGGTCATGTTTAATTCCATTTCTCCAAACATATTCACTTGTACCTAAAAACTTTTCAACATTTAGAAAAGTATTTGTATTCTGAATAATTGTTTCCCTGAAAAATCCAATTTTATTTGTAAGAATTCTTTTATCAATTGATTCATAAATATTACAAAAAACTTTATTTTGTATTTCACTAAATTTTAAGATAAATAAACAAGCATCAACAGATACATCAAAGTATTTTTTAGAATCAATTGGAAAAATTTCAGCAGTTTCTAATTGAATATTATTTTTCTCTAAAGAAATTAAAATTTTTCTTGCTACACTAGTTTTAATTAAAAAAGCAAAGATTGAATTTTTATTAAAAAATAAATCTATTAATTTTATTAAAATAAATTCTGATAAATCGAAATTACTTTTTCCAGTAATAGCTTCAATTCCTCTAAAGTTTTTAAAATTATTTTTTTTTGGTAAATTTACACTTTCTATTTTCCCTAAAATAGAATTTGTTACCCAAGGTGGATTTCCTATAAATAAAATTTTTCCATTTTCAATTTCAAGTTCATTTCTTAAGTCAATGCTAAAGAAATCTTTGTTTAATAAATTTATATTCAAATTTTCATTCTGAATTTTTTCATTTAATTCATTTAAATATTCATCATTAATTTCGATTCCAATATTTAATTTAGAACTTGGAAATTTTTTAATTGCAGAAACTAAAATATTCCCTTTTCCACAAGTTGGCTCGATTATACAATCTGGTGAATAATTATATTTTTCCTGAATCACTTCACAAATTAAATTAGCTAATTCATCTGGTGTTTGAAAGTCGCCAAATTCAATTTTATTTTTAGATGAGTTTATTGATGCCATTAACTTCACCTGCTTTTTCAATGATTCTTCCATATTGAAGTCTCCATTGGAGAGCGTTTGAAATTGTTAAATAACCGATTTCAGGTTTATTAACAAGAATTTCATTTGCTAGATTTAGAGCTTCAATTTCATCAATTGGCAAATTTTTATCATTAAATAAAGCTACTAGATCATCTTGATTTCCTTTATTTTCTAAGATATTATGAATTTGAGTTGTCAATTGAAAATCAGCAGTTCTAGTTTTTTCAACAAATACTACATGTAGAATATTTAACTTTGCAGTTTTTTTTAAATTATTGTCTATTTTTTCATAGACAAATACTAATAAATTATAACCTAAACCATAAATTTTTTGTCGGGCTGATCTAAATGGACAAGAAGATTGAGGTTGTTTAATACTAGTGACTTTAATATCAATTTCTAAATTTGGAAAATCAATTCCATTCGCAGAATTTCCTAAATCAAAAGTATAATTTTTTTCTAGATATTTTTGAAATTTATGTTCTAAATAAGTTCCAACTGCTTTGCCATCAGTAGAGCCAAAAAATAGTTTTTTCATCATGACTTGATTCTTTCTTCGCAAAAATTTTTGCTTCTTTTTGTATTAATTGTAAAGTTAATTTTTTTTTCATTGTAAAATCAAAGTCTTAAATCCTCTTTGCAATTCAAAACCAATTGTAGATTTTGTATAGCAAAAATTGATTAAAAAATTTCTGCTGGACTGGATAGAGGAAAATTTGCATAAAATTCATTTAAGATAAGTTAAGCTATCAACAAAAAGAATATCTACAAACCAATGGATCACCACCGATGAAAAAAAACATTGTCTCAGATGGCTTTCCCTATTATATCGAGTAATTAGAAAATAAAAAATATTTGGAGCAGTTTGCATCAAATGAAAACATAGCATTGATTGAAAGTCTTACTGAAGAAAAAGCAAATTATCGTTTTGCAAAAGATAAGTTTTTGGTAAACTTTTTATTCTTTTGAATCTATCTCAGTAATTATTTCATCAATATATTTTTCCATCAATTCAGTTTTAATTCTTAAATTTGTAATTGCAAGTGACAAATCTACAAATGCTTGTCCTTTTTTATCATGATCAAGATTTTCGATGTCTGGATTTTTAATTAAATGAATTGTATTCTCACATTCTCTAGAAAGTTCTTCTAGTCTAACTCTTAATTTATCTTCTTTAATAATTAACATATTTTTAATCTCTTTGTAAATTTGATATTCTTATTTGCCAAGCATTTATCTCTGATTCCCAGTGGTGAATATCACCATAATCTAGAACTTCTTTTTTTAATTCATTTTCTATTTTTTCCAAATGTCGATCCACTTGTTTCTGAAGTCCATTAATAATTTTTCATTGACTTGAGATTTTGATTTTATGTAATTAAAATATGACACTAAACGAAAATGAAACATTTTGGTCTGATGTGAGTGATGAAGAAATTGCTCGTGAAAGAAAAAAAGCTAAAGAGCTAAAACAAACTGCTTGGTGGAAACAAAAACGTTCAAGTGGAATTTGTCATTATTGTAATGGAAAATTTCCAGTGGAAGAAATTACAATGGATCATTTAATTCCACTTATACGAGGTGGAAAATCCATTAAAGCAAATTTAGTTCCATCCTGTAAAGAATGTAATTCCAAAAAAAAACACAAACTAGCCTTTGAGGTCTAGCTTTGGAAGTGATTTGGACATAGTATTATAAATTTGTTCGGCAAGCCCTAGTGAATGATTTTCAGAAATCTTTTTTGCATATTCATCATATAAAAAATCTTCAAAAATTTCTTCAGCATAACCTCCATCTATCATTCCAGTTTTGTTAATTGTTTTTTTCATTTGATTTAGCATCATTTTAACAAAAATAGATTCAAACTCAACAGAAGCATTAAACAATTTTTTTCTATAAGGATCAACAGCAATTTCTTCTTTGATGGAAGATTTGGTTTGGATAGAAGAGCTAGTAACTTTTCCTTCTAAATTTTTATAAATTTCAGAATTTAATTCTTCCTGAAATTTTGGATTTTTTTCTTGCTCTTTCGTTTTGTTTTTAAGTTCGTTTAACTTTGATTCGTCAACAGAAAACCGATTAATTGTATTTTGAATTGGGTTGTTCATTGTATTACTAACTCCGCGTGAAGTGCTCCAGATTTTTTTAATCCTTCCATAACTGCAATAATATCTTTTGTGGAAGCTCCAATTTTATTTAATGCATCCACTATATCCGAAACTCTTGTTCCTTCATTTAACATAGTGATCATTTCAGACTTGCTATCTCCACCTTTTTTGTTGGAAACCACAACTGAAATTCCTTGTTTAGAAATAGCCACTTCGTCAACTGTAACATTTGCACCCATTACAATTGTTCCTGTTCTTTCGTTTATCACAACTTTTGCTTTGGATTCAGGAATAATTTGTAAACTTTCAATTCTGCTAATTGTGGAAAGCACATCACCTTTTTCAGGAATTGTAAATTCAATTTCAGTAGGGGAAACAACTAAAGTATTAATTTTAATTTCATCAGTGATTAGTTTATTCAAATTAGTTAGAGTTGTAAAATCTTGATTTTCAAGGATTAATCTATATTTATTATCTTTTGCAAAAAATGTACTTTGGATTTCTTTTTCTACAATTGCTCCAGCCATAACAAGACCAACTGTTTTTGGAGCTGTGCGAAGTTGGGAAGAAGTGTTTTGGTATTGAGGATTTGCATATCCAAAATAAGCTGAAATTCCGTTTGGATTATGATTTGGTTTTGTGTTTAAATTATCTTTTCCACCAAACGACATTACTCCGCTAGCGACAGCAACAATTTCTCCATTTGCTGCTTTGAGTGGAGTTTGAATTAACACACCACCTTCTAAAGAGCGAGCATCTCCAATTGAAGAAACAGTGATGTCAATTTTATCTCCAAGTCTAGCAGTTGAAGGAATAATTGCTGTAACCACAACAGATGCAATATTTCTTGTATGAGTTAAATTTTTTCCAGTGTTTAAACCTTGGTTGTTTAAATAATTTTTCATTGCCTCAGTTGTAACTTGGTTTTTTGTATCTCCAGTTCCTGAAAGTCCAGTAACAATTCCAAATCCAGAAATTTGATTTTCTCTAATTCCAGAAATTCTAGAAATATCTTTAACCTTAACTTCCACTGAATAAATGGAAATGCTAAATAAAATTAGGTAAGATAAAAATTTCATTGGCTTTCTCCTAATAATCTTTTCAAATTCTTAAGAATAATTTTTTGTTTTTCAGTTTCGGATAATTCTGCTTTTTCAATTTCAGCAGTTCCATTTGCATTTTTTCTTTTCTTTAATTGAACATCTGGATCTTTTAATTCTTCTTTTGTTGGTCCACCATTGTATTCCAATTTTAAATCTGCTACTCTTTCTGAGCTAACTGTTCTATCTTCTTTTAGATCTTTCACTGAAATTTTTCCAGATAATTTTAAAGAAGATTTTCCAGAATCAAATGCCATTTCTCGAATACCACCGAGAGTAAGCATTCCGCTTGCTTGGTCAATTGAAGTGATTAATACAGACATACTTCCAATAATTCTTCCAACAGTTCTAGATTTTGCAGTTTGACGATTGGTGATGCTTCTGTCTGATCTAAAATTTGGATTTTCATTTACAAATTTTTTGTCGGGGTTGGAGCGAATTACAAATGAATCTTCTTTGCCACCATCATAAGTATATTCACCTCTAAATCCATCTTTGATAACAACTTGAATGGAGGAGCCAACTCTGATATCTTGACCCACTGAATATAAATTTCTATCCACCCAAAGTGACTGGGAATTAATCCCAAATATAAAACTAAAAAATAATATGTATTTCATTCTACGACCACAACTCCTTTTTCCATTGCTCTTGCTGAAATCAATTGATGATTGGACAAACTACTTACTTTGACAATCTCACCTTCGTTTGCAGAATTTTTTGCAATTCCTCTACCTTTCACAAATAGATTTCCTTTTAGATAAACAATATCCACCTCAGAACCACGCTCAACTAATTTGGTTTGATTCAAATGTTTTTTTTCAATCAAAGTATTTGCAGCAATATTTGAAACTGCTTGGTGGTCTAAAATTTTTTCTAATTCAATTGTTTTTTTGGAATCTGATGAAAATATTTCTTTTAAAAAAATATCTTCTTTAGTGAGAGTTTTTCCTTTTGGAATATCAGATTTAGTAAAGTAAAAAGTTTTTTTTTCTTCAAATAAAAATTTTAGTCGATATGTATGAATTTTTTCTTTTTCAAAAAACAAATCTAAGCTAATTAATTTTTGTCCTGAATTTTCTTTTGCATTTTGAAGATTCCATTTTACTTCCAAATTTTCTTCTGGTAAATAAATTTCATCACCAAGATATGAAATTCTCCATTTGGATTTATCAAAATTAATTTCTTTTTCTAAAGAATCTAATATTTCAGAATTTGTGTATGGAATAAAAAGAGGAATCAAAACTGCATCAGTTCCTCTAATTTCAAATTCATCTTTAAGAATATCGCTTAACTCTGATTTGCTTAGTTTTTTAACTTCTTTTAGATTGGAAAAAATTTCTCTATCTTTTGCTCGATCAATTTTTGCAAGGTCAGATAAATAAAGAGAGGGTTTTTTTAAAAATACTTTTGGTCTTAAATAAATTGTTTCTGAAATTAATGAAACTGAAAATACAAAAAAAATTGCAAAACAGAATTGAAAAATAAAGTTTTGCAATTTCATTTTATATTATCTTTTTAAAGAAATCGCTGTTGCGAGCATATTATCTGAAGTTTGAATTGCTTTAGAATTGGATTCATAAGCTCTTTGTGCTACAATCATCGCAACCATTTCTTCTACAATTTTTACATTACTCATTTCAAGAAAACCTTGAAGCACATCACCAACACCTTCAGTTCCAGGAGCTGCTGGAATTTCTGGACCAGAAGCCATTGTTTCTCTAAATAAGTTTTTTCCAACTGCTTGAAGACCTGCAGGATTAACAAAACGATAAAGTTCAATTTGACCAACAACAGTTGGTTTTACATCATTATTAATTTTTACAGTTACTTCTCCACCCTCAGCAATTTGAAGTGTGTTTAAAATTGCTCCTTCTGGAAGCACAATTGGAGGTTCAAGCAAATATCCGTTTGAAGTTACAACTTGTTGGTTGGAATCAATTTTAAAAGAACCATCTCTTGTAAAAGAAAAAGTTCCATCTGGCATTTGGATTTTAAAAAATCCCATTTCACCAGTGAGAGCCATATCTAGCTTATTTCCAGTTGCTTGAAAAGAACCAATCTCAAAAAGTTTTTGTGTTGCAGCAGTTTTAACACCATGACCAACATTAACACCTGTTGGAATTTCACTTACAGCAGTAGCTGGAGTTCCTGCTAAAACTTGGTGTTGGTAAACTAAATCTTCAAAATCAGCACGATTTTTCTTAAAACCAGTTGTGTTTACGTTTGCAAGATTGTTTGAAATTGTATCAATATGAAATTGTTGTGCAACCATCCCAGTCGCAGCAGTCCAAAGAGAACGCATCATAAAAGTTTACCTCTATAATTTATGTCGGTGTTTTAGAAAAAAATTTAAGTCTTTTTTTTGTAAATTCAGTCTTTGTAAAAATTTTCTCTTGGTCCAATTTTTAAAAGTAAGATAAATTGTTTCTCTTCATCAATTTCATATAAAATTCTCAAACTTCCTAATCTTAATCTATATTGATTTTTTCTTCCAGAGAGTTTTATGATTTGAGGTCCAGATTTTGGATTAGTTTTGATTTCAAGTAAGGCAGTTTTAACTTTTTCTTTTAAATTTAATTATAAAAATTCTTTTTCAAAACTTTTATGTTTTAAAAATTCCACTTGGAAAAATTACCCATATTTTTGTTATCAATTTCAGATTCAATTTCCTTGAGGTCAGCTACATCAGTTGCATCTAAAAAAATTTCCATTGTTGCTTCAATAGATTCTAATTCATAATAAACTAAATATATAACTTTGTGTAAATCTATAAATCTTTTATCTTCTAAAGATAATTTATAAAAAATTTTTAAAATAAAATTATAAACAGGTAAAATAGTTTTTAGTTTTTTATGTTCAGTACTTAATGATTGAATTGGAAGTTCTCTTAAAACATCCCCATAACCTTTTAGAAAAAGTTGTAATTCTTTATATTTTAAAATACTTTTTTTAATTAAATAAGATAGATTTTTATTCATTCATAGAATAATAGTCTTCTTCTGAAATACATCTATTTATATTTTGATTTTTTTTGATTAATTTGGGTGAATTTTTCTTTTCTTCTTCGCAGAAAAAATGTAGATATTCGTGCGTTAGCGAAGAATGGTTCTAGAAAGGAAAATGATGAATGTATAATTCACTGGCTTAAAGCTCCATTCTTAATTTTTCATTTTTAATTCTACATTTACGAAAAACCGGGCTTTTCGCTACTTCTTCTCTATGAGAAGAAACGCTTCAATCCCTTTCACATGCTTCGCTTAAATTTGAAAAACTTTTTTGATTTACAAAAATTCTATTTTTATATATTATCAAAGTGATGGAAAACTTAGCACAAAAATTTATTACTGAAGAAGAGTATTTTGAATTAGAAGAAAATTCTGAAGTCAAACATGAATATTTTTACGGTGAAATTTTTGCAATGGCTGGAGCAAAAAATAACCATAATCTATTAGTTGTAAATTTGACAGGAATCTTGTACAATCATTTTAAATCAAAACCCTGTTATGTTTATCCATCAGATATGAGAGTTAGTGTTGAAAAAGGAAAATACTACACCTATCCAGACATTAGTATTGTCTGTGGAAAAAGAGAATTTTTAGATAAAAATGAAACTACATTAACAAATCCAAATTTAATTATTGAAGCTTTATCTTACTCAACAGAAAAATATGACAGAAGAAAAAAATTTCAATCCTACAGAACTATTCCTTCATTAAATACATATATTTTAGTTGCAACTGATTACAAACAAATAGAAGTTTATTCAAAAACCGGGAACAATTCTTGGACACTCACAGATCCAGATGCAAATCAAAAAAATTATATCCCTTCATTGGATTTTACTTTAGACTTAAACGAAGTTTACCAAAAGATCGAATTTTAGATTTGGTTTTGTTAAGCTAAGCTAAGTGATTTTCAAAGCCAATGCTTATCTTCTAATTTAATAATACACTCTATTAAAAATTTATCACTTGAATTTATTTCCTAAAAACAAATTTTTTGAAATTCATGAAATTTTATAGATTTCTCTGGCTTCTAATTTTTATATTTTAATTTTTGTTCTAAAGTAGAACAAAAGAATTTTATTCAAAAAATAGAATACCAATTTAGTGAGTCAAAAAATTTTAATGAGTTAAAAAATTGGAAAAAATTTGATTTTGATAAAATACATAAAGAAAGAGAAAATAATAAAATTCTTGTTTTAAAATTAATTTTACCAAATGAAAAATTTGAACCAAGTTTATTTATTCCAAATTTACCTGAAATATTTGAAGTTTATTCAGAAAATAAATTAATTTACCAGACAGGAAAAATTGATGAAGCAAAAGAAGAAATTTTTCTTGGTTATTTTTGGACTTTGCTTTCCTTAAAAAATATAAATTTATCAAAATCGATTTACATACGAATTTTTTCTGCAAATCCATTTTTAATTGGAACTAAAGAAAAATTTTTATTTGGTTCAAAAGAAATGATTTTATATCAAATGTTAGATAAAGATCTATCAATTATTATTATCAGTTCACTAAATTTTTTACTTGGGTTAACTTCTATAACTTTAGTAATTTTTTATAAAGAAAAAATATTTATCCATTTTGGTTTGCTCAGTATATTCTTTGGAGCATATACATTTAATTTGAACACAAAACAATTGTATTTTTGTTATCCAATTCTTTCAGCTTTAATCTGGGAATTTTCTACATACATAGTTTTTTTTATGATTTATAAAATTTTAGAATATCTAAATATTCAATCAAAATTGTTTCAATATTTTTTTTGGATATTACTCATTTTTATTCAGTTAAAATTTTTATTTGTTTGAATTCATCATTATAATTTTTGGATTCTATTTTTAAATTGTTTTTATGTTTTTAATTTAATTAGTATTTTTATAATTTGTATCATTTATAGTTTTAAAAAGAATTTAGATGCATTCTTTATTTCATTTTTTATTTTTGTTATGGGTGTTCAAATTGCAATTGAATCATTTGCAAACCAGTATCATCATATTGACGGAAGTAATTTTCATTTTACTTTACTTGCTTTTACAATTGCATTTGTATTTATTTTAGTGAGAAAATTTATCTCTAATAAATTGCAAATTTTAGAATTAAAATCTATTCAAGAAAAAAATGAAAAAGAAATTTTAGAATCCAAATTTAAAAATTTGACATCCCGTCTAGATTCACATTTTTTATTTAATACTTTAAATTTAATTCATTCTTATTTAAAAACAAAACCAAAACAAGCAGATGAAGCGATTCAAAATTTGGGAGACTCTTATCGTTATTTAACTGAAATTCACTCTGAAGAAATTAGTAATTTAGCAAATGAAATTGAATTTTTAAAAAATTATTTGAATTTGATTTCTTTAAGATTAAAAAATAGATTTCGTTTTAGTTTAAAATTAGACAAAGATTTAGATAAAATCATTCTTCCAAGTTTAATTTTACAACCAATTGTTGAAAATTCTTATATTCATGGTTTTAAAAATAAAAAAGGAAAATCAATTATTAAAATTCAAATTAAAAAAGAAAATGACGGTGCAAAAATTTTAATATGGGATAATGGTATAGGTCTTAAAAAAAATCCAAATGATGGAGTTACAATTAAAACTATTCAAACTAGGCTTGGTTATTTTTATAAAAATGTTTCTTTAAAATTAAATTCTGAAAATAATAAAGGAACTGAACTAGAATTAATTTTTACGGATAAAAAAAATTGACAAAAGCAAAAATTTTAATTTTAGAAGATGAAGATGCTTCCATTGAGTTGTTAAAAAATTATATTCAAAAAAGAAAAGATTTAAGTTTAGCTCAAATTTCAAATTCAACAGAAGAAGCTTTAAAAAAAATCAAAAAAAACAATTTTGATTTAGCATTTGTGGACATTAATCTTCAAAATCGTTCTGGTTTAGAATTTATAAAACTTGCAAAAAATATTCCTTATTTTATAATCACTAGCACTAGAAAAGACAAAGCAATTGAGGGTTTAAACTTCGGAGCAATTGATTATCTATTAAAACCAATTTATGAAAATAGATTTAAACAATCCCTAGAAAGATTTTTAGTTCATTTTAACAAAAGCAAAAAATCAAAAAAAATTTCAGTAATTATAAATCGAAATGAAGTATTTATAGAAGAAGATAAAATTATTTATTTAGAAATTAAAAATAAATATTTAACAATTTTCACAGAAGAAAAAATATTTTCTTCTAAAGTCAGTCCAATTGAAATTCAAAATAAATTTATCCAAATCCAAAAATCTATTCTATTGAATAAAAATTTTATCACTAGCAAAAAATATCTTATAAACGGAAAATTTATTTTAACTTTAAATGAAAATATTGATTTAGAGTTAAATCGAAGTTATGCGAAAAATTTTAAATTGAAAAGATAGTGCTTTCTAGAAAAACACTAAACATGCAAAAAAGTTTTGTGGTTAATAATTCATTCTTCATTCCAATACTAGCATCTCCCACACCTAATAGTGCATCTCACACCTCGTAGCCCCAAAATCAAAAAATTTATTTGACATATATATATATATATAAGTCAAACTCGCACAAAAACAAATGGAGAGTTTTAATTGGGATTATTAGTAATAAAAATTTTTTTAATATTGGCTATTTTATTTATTGTGGCAGTTTTTAGGATCATCAAAGCAGGTTATAAAGTTTTAGCTAACGATTTACCAGTTTGGGCAGAAGCAGTCGAAAACTTTTTCGATGAAGAAATCAACAAAACATTATATTCAAAGTCAAATTTAACATCATCACCAGAATCTTATCAAAAAATTAGAAATGAAATCTCTGATTTATATAAATTTATTAATGAGTACTCAAATACATTATTTGATACAATGGTTCTTATGAATTTTACCCTCAGTTTACACATGGCTAAAGCAGATGGAAGAATTGATTCATCTGAAACAGAAGGAATTCGTGAATACTTAAATCAAGAGTTTGGAGATGAAGTAGATCATAAAATATTAGGACAAGCTTCAACTATAATAAAAAAACATCTTGCAAATTTTAATAACGATGAACTAGTTTTGTCAGCTAATATTTGTCTAAATATTTGGAACGATGTCCTTGAAGAAGCTTATTCAGATTTAGGAAAAAAAGAAGTAGAAGAAATTTTCCTTCAATTAATAACTAGTATTTTTTCATTTATTTATGAAGTAGCTCTAATGGATGGAAAAATTCATGAAAACGAAGTGATTTTTTTTAATAAACTTTGTAAAAGCTTTGGTTATAACGAGCAATCAATAAACTATTTTATTGGTATTGCTAATTACAATTTTAATGCAAGAATTAATTCAAAAAATCAACAAAATAGAGAAGATAATAAATTCAAAAATGCTTTAGAATTATTTCAATTAAAAGATAATTTTTCAAAAGAAGAATTACAAAAGGCTTGGAAAGAATTTGTAAAATTAAATCATCCAGATAAGTTTCATAACTTTGATAAAGAAATTTATGAAAAAATGAATTCTAAATTTAAAGAAGGAAAAGATTTATATGATTATTTGTTTTCTAGATTAAATTCAGAACAATCAAGTCCTAAAAGCAATGAACAAAAAAATTATGATAAAAATTCAGAAGATTATTCTTATCAAGAACAAACTTCCAAAGAAAATTATTCATCTTATAAATCATCAGCTTATACAAATAATTATTCGAGTGAGAATTCAAATTACACTGTACCAAACGAACCAGAAGATATGATAATGAGAGTTCCGATGAAAATTTTTGAATTTTCTAAAGATTATTTAAATTATTTTTTGATTTTTTGATAAAAATAATAACAAATGAAAAATTAAAAAATACTTTTCGAAAATTTAAGGAGAATTTAAGTCCTAGAAAATTTAAACAAATTTTCTTTGGTACAAAAAAAAGAATTTTTGTTACATTGTTTATACCAGCTTCGTTAGTTATTTTAATTTTAATCTCACCATTTTTAATAAATCAATATTATAAACGATTACTCAAATCTGAAGATAATCAAGATTTTAATAAAGCTTTAAATTATTTCAGTTTTCAGAAATCGGTTTCAGGTCCTGATCTAATTTCATATTATAAAAAAACTAATGATAATACTGTTAAAGTAAATATTATTAAATTATTACTGCAATTAAATTTTGAATCTAGAGAATTAAATCATTTTATTATTGAAATGTTAGAACAAGAACCTATTACTTCTTTAAAAGTTTTAGACTCATTTAATGTTCAAACAAACTTAAGTGAGGAGATTTTAAATTCTTTAATTTTGAATTTAAAAAAAACAATTCTGATCTAAAAAATAAAATAATAGAAATATTTGAAAATAAAAAAATAGTTTTACCTATTTCAAATAAAAATTTAGAAACCTTATTAATTTGTTCTGGGGATGAATTAAATAAGGTGAGTAAATTTTGCTGGTTAGCTTTAAGTGAATATTCAGAGCAAAATTTAGTTAGAGAACATTCATTAAAAAATTTAGAACATATTTCTAAAGAAATTCAACAAGAAGCAATTAAATTAATTGTTGAATCATTTATTTTGAGACAAGATTTAGATAACTTTCTAAATCAAAACAAAGGTCATACATTACTAAATAAACTTAAAAATTTTGCAAAAACTAATGAAATTGAATTTCTTGAATTAACCAAACAAAGTCCAGTTTTAGTGAAAAAATATTTCCCAGAATTGTTACAAATTCTTTCATCAAAAACTTCTGAAGAATTAATAGACTATTTTATAACTGCTAACCCAGAAATTTTAAATTATTTCCAAAGCCATCTTGGAAATAAAATAAATTATTCAAATTTGAATTCGAAAGAAGAAAATGAAAGTAAGGAGATTAATCAAAATGCAAAATATGCTACAGTAAATGAATCCAGTGGATTATTTTTGAGAGAGGATTGTTCCACAAGTAGCACAAAACTCATTTTAATTCCATTTAAAGAAAAAGTTGAAATAATTTCCAAAGAGAATCAAGATCGAATTTATGAAAAAGACTCATATTGGTATCGTGTAAAGTTCAGAGGTAAAGTTGGTTGTTCTTTTGGGGCATTTCTGGAATTTTAATTCCCCAATCTCCCTTTTTTCGCCTAACAGTTATTATTCGGATTAACAAATTGAAATGAGTATTTATCTCTTAAAAAAACCAAAGTAATAGAATGAAAAAATTATTAAATATACTCTTGATTTATATGTTTATTTTTGTAACTCAGATAGTTTCGGATACAATTAGTTTGAAGTCTGGAAAAGTTTACGAAAATGTAAAAACAAAAATTAACAAAGAGAATGTGACTTTTGTATTAGATGAAAAAGAAGTTCGTTTTGCAAAATCAGATATTAAAAGTATCATTTTAAAGCAGTGATTTTATCTAAACCCAAAAATGAATCTGAAATAAAATTAAACGAACAAGAAAAAATTCGGATTTCTGAAGCATTAACCAACACTACAGATTTTGAAATAGATCCTGAAAAAAAATTACAGTTTGCAATTTTAAATTTTCAAGGTGGATCTGGAATTTCTGAAGAAGAACTGGATTTATTGGAAGATCTCATGACATCCAATTTAGTAAAAACAAAATTATTTGCAATACTAGATAGAACAACAATCAATAAAGTATTGGAACAAAAAGCTGGAGTTGGTTGTTCTAAAAATTTAGAAATATGTAAATTGAAATTAAATGAAATTGGAGTTTTGATAAATGCTCAAAAAAATTCTCACTGCGAATGTAAAAAAAATACACATTGACAAAAATTATTTGAATAAAATAGTTTTCATATGTTTACTAAAGAAGAAGCAAGAATTCATATAGAAAAACTTTCAAATGATTTTGAAGGAAAAATAGATTTTATTAAAAATTCCGGTCAATACAAAGAAGCACAAATTGAAGATGAATTCATTAAACCTCTTTTTAGATATTTGAACTGGAACATATCAAACGAAGGAATTCAAAATCCAAATGAAAGAGAATTTATTGTTCAGGCGAAAGGACGCAACGGAAAAGAGCCAGATTATCTTTTACAGTTAAAGAACAAACCTTTATTCTTCATCGAAGCCAAACATACAAAATATAATCTCGGTGGCAAAATAGATGAGGATACAAAAGTAAGAACTGATTATATTTGGCAAGCGTACAGTTATGCTTACTCCACCCAAACTAAACCTAAATATGAAAAAGTAGATTTTGCATTACTTACTGACTTTGAAGAGTTTCGTTTTTTTGACTGCACGTTCCCTGCAAAAAATCATTCATCTTTAAACAACTATTGTGTGATAGATTGGACTTATAAAGATTATATAAAAAATTTTGATAAGCTCTGGGAATTTTTTGAAAGAGAAAATGTTAGAATTGGAAGTTTAGAAAAACTTTACATCAACGAAAAGAAAATAAAAGAAAACCGTATCCCACCGGATAAAGCATTTTTAAAAGATTTAGATGATGAGAAAGATGGTTGGAGAATCAAACTCGCAAAAGATATTAAAAAATACCAACCCGATTTTTCCGCAGAATTCATTACGCAAGCCGTTCAATTAATTTTAGACCGATTTATATTTATCAAAGTATTATCAGATCGAGAAATCGAAGAAGACATTATTCAAAATCTTGTAAATAAAATCCAAAGCTTAAAAGATAAAGAAGAAGGAATTATTTATGATGAGTGCAAAGATGTTTTTGATGCATTAGATAAAACCTACAATGGAAGTACTTTTACAAAACGTTCCGAATTAGATTCCGTAAAAGTTAGTAATAAAATATTACTCGAAATTCTCAAAGACCTGCTCCCTGAAAATTCTCGTTATAATTTTAAAGTAATTCCTATTGAAATACTTGGAACTATTTACGAACAGTTCTTAGGCAAAGTTGTAGTAACCACAGATAAACGGGCGACTATTGACTATAAACCTGAAGTAAGAAAAGCTGGTGGTGTTTATTATACTCCTGATTATATTGTAAATTATATCGTAGAAAAAACTGTTGGCGAAAAACTAAAAGAGTGCAAGAAGTTTGACGACTTATTAGAACTCAAAATTTGTGATCCTGCCTGTGGATCCGGTTCCTTCTTGTTAGCCGCATACGATGTTTTAATCAAATGGACAATCCGTTATTATGAATCAAAAATTCAATTCAACCAAGGGGTTAACCCCTCGGTTGAATTGAAAGGACTTTCCAAAGAAGAACGAAAATTAGTTTATTTGGAGAATGATGGGCAAGTTCGCCTAACTTCTAAAATCAAGTGAGATATTTTACGTTCTTGTATCTATGGTGTAGACATTGATGCTCAAGCAGTAGAAGTAACCATGATGAGTTTGTCTCTCAAAGCCATGGAAAATACGAATCATTATGAAGTGCATAATGAGAGAACTCTTTTTCATACGACGATTTTACCTTCACTTGATGGGAATATTAAGTGTGGGAATAGTTTGGTGGGGACGGATTTTTATGAGGAAAGGCTTTTACTTTCTGATTCTGAAGAGAAACAAATAAATGCTTTTAATTGGAGTAACAGCTTTTCAGATATTTTTAAGAAGGGAAAATTTGATTGTATCATAGGTAATCCTCCGTATGGTGCTGCAATTAATGATAAAATCGAAAAGTATTTAATGGGAAAATTTTCTAAGACTTACGAATATCAAGTAAATAGTTTTGTCCTCTTTATTGAACAAGGATTTAATATTCTTAAAAGTAATGGGAAATTGGGATTAATTATTCCAGGCGTTTTATTGACCCAACATTATTTTTCAAAAGTAAGACATTTTCTTTTAACGAATTTTCAGTTAAATTATATTGCATTATGTAGATATAAAGTTTTTGAACAGGCAGAAACAGCCGAGACTATTTCTTTTGCATTCTCGAAGAGTTCTTCTTCCAATAGTATAAACTATTTCATTGCAAATAACTATAACGAATTTGGGGACAATGAGTATATTACTGTTAGCCAGCAGAAATTTTTTGAAACTAACAGATATGAATTGAACTTATTATCTTCTTCGAAAAAAGAAATCAATTTAAAAAAGAAGCCTGTGATTTTGCTTGGGGAGATAGCAATTCCTATTATGGGTATTAAACCTTATCAAGTTGGAAAAGGTTATCCGAAACAAACAAGAAAGACTGTAGACGAAAGAATTTTTGATTCAAGCAAACAAAAAAATAAAACGTATAAACAATACATCATAGGTAAAGATATTACAAGATATAAAATAGAACCGAAAGAAGTTCGGTATATATCGTATGGAGTTCATCTTGCAGAACCTCGTCAGACTGCTCCATTTGAGGATAATGAAAAAATTGTGATTAGGCAAACGGCTGATAAAATAATTACCGCGCTTGACACTAACAAATATTATAACTTGAATAATGTTTATAATATTGCATTGAGAGATAAAACTTATGACTTAAAATATTTATTAGGACTTCTAAATTCAAAACTTTTTATTTATCATTATAGGTCGATTGTTCCAGAAGAAGGAAGAGTTTTTGCAGAAATAAAAAAAGTTAATTTAGAAAAACTATATATTAGAAGTATTGACTTTAAGAAAAAAGAAGAAGAGGTATTATATAAGGATTTAGTGGCTAATGTTGATTTACTTATAAACGAAAAGATGAAAGTTATGCAGACTGCTTCTGGTTCCGCAAGAATTGAGCAAAAAATAACTCATCTCGAAGATAAAATTGATTCTCTAGTCTACCAACTCTACGATCTCACTCCAGAAGAAATTAAAATTGTGGAAGGGATGGGAAATGAATGAAATCGAACAAATCATTTTTACTTACCTAAAGGCACCTACAAGTGATTATGCGATTTTATTAAATGGGGAATGGGGTTCCGGGAAAACATTTTATAAAAAACTATTTAACTAAATTCCTAGAGAAATATAAAAGAAAAGTAATTTATATTTCTCTTAATGGATTAGCTGATATTGATGATTTGAATAGAAACATTTTATTTTCAACTATAGGCGGTTCAAATCTAATTGAATATGGATATAGACTTTTAAAAGGTGTTTCTGAGTTAACTGACGAATTCCCTTTTATGAAAGTATTAAAAAAAATGTTAATTTTTTTTGAAAACACACTACCAAAGTCGAAATCGGGAAAATTAAAAGATAAAGAAAACTTAAAAAAGATTTTAAATTTTGATAATCTAATTTTAATATTAGATGATTTTGAAAGATCATGTATTCCTATGGAAGAATTTTTTGGTTACATTGTACATAACTACTTAGAAAGTCAAAAAACAAAAATAATTTTAATTTCAGATGAAACTAAAATCCAAGATAAAGAAAAATATAATTTAATTAAAGAAAAAGTGATTGGAAGAGTTGTCCCTTTTAAACTGGATTTAAGAGAAAATTTCGAAAATATAATATCTTATTTTGAAGATAAAGAAGTTAAGAACATTTTAACTCAAAATAAAGAATTTATATTAAATCTTTTTGAAAGATTTGAAATCAAAAATATTAGAACAATTAATTTTATTTTTTATAACCTTCAAGTTATTTCTAAAGGAATAGAAGAAAAAAAATATTTAGATAAATTTATCGAAAACATTATTTTTTTTATTACTATCTATTCAAATGAATTCAAACTTGGAAATTTTAGTTTAGCTAATAAAGATTTTATTGAAGCAACTAAAAATTTATCAGTAGATTCCATTACAATTATGCTGAATTTTGTTAATGAAGATTCATCCAAAAATCTGAATGAAGAAATCAAAACTAAATTTATTAATAAATATTTAATTTCACTGCAAGAAATAAAGTATCTTAATTTTACGACCATTTATGAATTTATTTTAAAAGGTTCGTTGAATAAAAATCAATTAAATGAAGAGATTGCTTTTTTTCATAAACGTGAAGAACCAAGTGATTTTAAAAAAGCTTTGGATAAAATCATTTCTTATCGCTTATTGGACGAAGCAGAGTTACAACCAAATGTGGATAAAGTTATTACATTTCTAAAAGAAAATCAATATTCCACTTATGATGTATTGTTCAACTATGAGAGATTATTAAATTTTATAGAAAAAAAATTGATTTCACTGAATGAAATTGAGGTCGAAAAATTAATAATAGGAGCACTTAATCGTAAGATTCCGACTGAAAATTCATTATTTGAGAGATTTAATATGTATGGTGACTTTCAGAATCCAAAAGTGCTTGAACTTGGAAAAAAGTATTCTCAAAAATTGGAAAGCAATAAAGAAATTGAAAAAAAAGAAAAACTAAAATCTTTTTTTGAGGATATTAATAATAAATCAACTGAGCTATACAGATTTGTAAACAGTGAATTTTCATATCTAATTTTTAATAAAATAGAAATGAGCTTCTTTGAGAATTTAATTTCAACATATAATAATGCTCAGCTTTTGAATTTTTATAGTTATATTAAATCTCGTTATAAAACATACACTAATATTAAAGACAGTTTCGCTCAAGAATATGATAATCTGTATAAGCTTCTTATTTATGTAAAAAAAATTTCAATTAATGCAAAAGGAATAAGAAAAGAAAATTTAGATTTAATTTCAAATTTATTAAAAGAAGTATGTATAATTTTACAACCATAAATAAAGCGAACAGCTTTTTATTTGCAATCATCTTCGGTTCAACTCTTCTATTTTATTTAAGATGGTCTTCACAATGGTATAGAGAACATGTCGATATTGAATTTTCAAATCAATTTTTTTCTAGAGATATGCTACTAGCAAGTTGAGTTGTTGAAATTTTTTTTGAGTGGAAAGAAAACAAAGAATTTGATATGCCTGTTGAAATCTACCAAGCTATTTCTAAAAATTTATTTAATGAAAGAAGTTCTACAAAAAATATAAATCATCCATTTGAAGATATTTTAAAAATCACAAATAAATTTTCCAAAGTAAAACTTTCTAAAGAAGGAATTGAAGTTGAAAATAAAGATAAGCAAAAAAATATCTAAGCTATCTTTTTCAATTTTTGAACTAGATTTAATTTTTTTTTAGTTTTTCTTTTTGTTCTCTGATGTCCAAATCAGTTTGTAAATTGATCCAAAATTTATCTGAAGTTCCAAAATATTTAGATAACCTTAGAGATATTTCGATTGAAATTTTTCTTCTACCATGTAAAATATCTAGAATTGTAGAAGTTGAAACATGAATATCTTTTGATAATTTGTAGGCAGTTATTTCTAAAGGATTTAAAAATTCTTCTTTTAAAATTTCTGCGATAGTTGGTGTAGGAATTTTTTTATTATTCATTTTGTTCTCCATTTGTGATAATCTAGGATAGAAACTTCATAACAGTTTCCATTTATAAATCTAAAAATAAATCAAGAAAATTCTTTATTGGTTTTTCTTTTTGTCTGATCTGGTATTCCTAATAAAAGTCCTTCGACACTAATATATTCATCTAGTTCATCCCAATGAAGTCCTTTTCCACCACCACTAATTGAGAATTGAGTTCTTTGTTCTTTGGTTGCATGTAATAGTCTCGGAAAAAAAACTAATGGCACAGAGAGTGTTCTCCCATCAAAAAAAAGTACCCACAGATTATCTTTATCAAACCAAATTTTGTTTGCTTTAGCTTCAATCATCGAAGAAATCATGCCAACTGTCCTCTATTTCTTTTTAATTTGTATTGATTTCTTCTTTTATCCAATTTAATTCTTTAGATGTAAAACCATAATTTTCATTTATTAAAATTTCAGGATTAATCCAGAATTTTGCATTGTTCTCCCCTTTTTTAATATGAACATGCAAAGGCTCTCTTGGATTTCCTTCGTTCGAATAGAAAAAAAATTTGTAACCATTTTTCTCAAAAATTTTAGGCATCAATTAAAAACCAATTCAAAAGTTATAATGACTCATAAAGTAATTTTTGCAAGTTAAAAAATTTATTCTTTACTATGCGATAGTGATTGCAGCATACCTTGGGTATGTTCGCTGTCAAAAGCGAAGGGGGGATCCTTTTGCCTCTTTATCTAGTTCTTTCAATATAACATAGTTGCAAAAGATTGAAGCGAAAAGCATGGTCGCTCGAAGAGCGAATCGCCCAAAATCAAAACTAGAAATTTTAAATCCAACTTGCATTTGACATTTCAATTTTATTAAGTAAGATGGAAATAGATTATGCTCAAACTTGCAACTAAAGAACAACTTGAATTTTATGAAAAAATTCTTTATCCGATGCAAGATGAAATTTTTTCTTTATTGGAATCAAACAAATTTTATTTAACAGGTGGAACTTGTCTTTCTAGATTTTATTATGAGCATCGTTATTCTGATGATTTAGATTTTTTTTTCTTGGGAAGAAATTTTCCAAAACAAGATTTTGAAATCGAAGTTAAAGAAATCCAAAATCGAATTGATTCCAAATTTAAAAGTAAATTAGAAATTAGTAGTGATTATTTTAAAAGAATTATGGTTTATAAAGGTGAACATGTTCTAAAAGTAGAATTCGTTTATGAAAACTTTATTATGGTACATCCACCAATTAAAAATGATTTAATATTACTTGACACTAAAGAAAATATTTTTGGAAATAAACTTTCAGCAATTCATGGTAGAAAAACAACAAAAGATTATTTTGATTTATATTTTTTATTAAAAGATTTAGGTCTTAAAAAAGGAATAGAATGGTCTGAATTAAAACAAGCTCCATTAAATTATGAAGGGGCATTAATGACATTAGTTGGTGGAAATTTAGAAGGAATTGTTTATATGATTAAAGAAGTTAAACAAATCGAATTTGAAAATTTACAAAAAGAATTAATTAAGGAATTATTAAATTATGCAAAAACGATTCCATAAATATTTCTGGGATGGTTTAGAAAATTGGAGTCCAGAATACGAATTAAAACGTATTTTGGAATATGCAAGTTTTCCTGATATGCTAAAATATCCATTTGAAGAAGTAAAAGAAAATCTTCACAAATTAAAATTAGAAAAATTATGGACATCAGGTGAAAGAAAAGAATTAATTATCAAACTTGCACCATTTGTAAAAGACTCAAATTCATGGGAAGAAGCGATCTGGGCAATGATCAATTTTTATAATAAACCAAGTATTGAATAATGAATTTTACTTATAATTTTGGGCGTTTCTTTTTATTTACTTTCGTTTGACGATACTACTGTAAAACGATTGTAAATAAAAAGTCGAGCTTTCAACTCTGGTCAAAATTTATCTTTCACTTCGAGAGCCTCAGTGAGCAAAAAATTTTGACCCCGTTTCAATCTCTAACGCTAGAATAGAAAAATTTTATTGTATATAACCTTGTTTTTTTAATATATCAATTGCTTCTTGCCCTAGTTCATTTTTAGAACTAGAAAATTCATTTTTATTTGTATTGTACCAAATTTGAACACGAAATTCATTTTTTTTTGGGATTTCAGGAATATGATTTTTTGCTAAAAATAATTTTTGACAATCTTTTGGATTTTGGCACTGAAATGGATAGATATCTTTTTCCCCAGCTCCAAAATTTTTTTTGGAAATTTCTTTTTCATCAGAATAAATTTTAAATTTGGGAAATTCAATGTCGGGATAACTGATGTAATGAAATTCAACAAGTTCAAATGGTTTTAATTTTTTTTCAAATACAAATCCTTTTTGACTCTCAAGAAATTCTTTATTTTCAATTGGTTGGCCAGTTTTATCTGTCAGTCTAATTTTTCCTAAGTTTGTGAAACTTTCAAAATATATTTCTTTTTCTTTATCATCATTTTTAATTCTTGTTGTAAAGATTGAATTTTTTTTCCAAAACTGATGAGCTAAATTATAATAGTATTTTTTTTTGTTTTGGTCATTTATGCTAGAAGTTTCTTCTTTATCTTTTTTTATATCAAATAAAAAACTTGGCTCATCTGAAACGATTCCATTCCAATGTTTGCCTTCTCTTGAAAAACCAAAAACTTTTTGTTGCCATTTATAATTTTGATCTCGAATTCCAATCACCCCACGAGATTCACCATAATAAATTCTATTTTCTTTTTCTTTTTCAATTTTTTGAAGAGCAATCCCATCTAGTTTATCTGGAATTTCTATATTAGTTTCTTCTAATATAGTTGGGAATAAATCAATTGATCGAGTAAGTTTAGAAATTGAAATTTCTTTTTTTTGGTTTGGGTATTTAATTAAAAGTGGAGAATGAATGTCTTCATCATACAAACCTTGCCCATGACCAAATAAAGTGTACACTCCATTAAAAATTGATTTAGCATGAGCAGGATTCATCACTTCACCGTGGTCAGATGAAATTAAAATCAAAGTATTCTCAAATAAATTTTTCTGTTTTAAAATTTCTAAAATTTTTCCAATTTCTTCGTCAACAAATCTCACTTCACCTAAATACTCTTTTTTTCTTAGGTCAACTTGATCTGCATTTTGGATTTTGTTTAAAAATTCAGTTGTTGGAGTATAAGGTTTATGTGGATCGTTAAAATTTAAAAATAAAAAATAAGGTGACCGATTTTTTTTTAATCCATCATAAAATTCTTTTGCTTTGGTAGAAATTCTAAGTGTATCTTTTTCAAAATAGGAAAAATCAAAATAGACTTCAAAACCAGCATCAGCCCCAATACCTCTATGCTCTGTTAAAAATGGATTGTTTCCAATCATAAAAGTATTGTATCCATTTTTAGATAAAACTTCAGGTAAAAGTGAAATTTTAGATTTATAAAAAGATTGTATTTCATTTTTAAAAACAGGATAATCCCAGAAATTTAAAAAATGTTTAGATGCATATAGTCCAGTAAAAAAAATAAATGTAGAAGGTCTAGTCCAAGATGAATTTACAAAATGAGTTTTGTAATTTGTAGCAGACTTTGAAAAAATATCTAAATTTGGGGTAGCATTAAATTTTGCACCATTAAATCCTGTCACATCAGCTCTTAATGAATCAATTACAATAAACAAAATATCTGTTTGTGTTTTTATTTTTTTTGGAACCAATTTTAAACTTTCTAATTTAATTTCAGTTTCAGCAATAATTTCAATTTTATTTTGTTCTATATTTGATTGAAGTTCATTAGAAGAATTTTCTTTTCCATTTAAAAGTATTTTTAATTTTGAATAATCTAGTTCATTAGAAAATAAATTTTTAGAAAATTCTTTTATTTCTAATTTATGATTTAATTTTTCAGAGATGAGAAATTTTAATTTCTGATTTTTTTCTAAATGAATTATTTTTTTTGTAACTTCAATTCCTTTGTCTTTAATGGATTCATTTAAAAATCTAGAATCAAATTTTCTATTTTTAAAAATGTATGGATTATAAAAATTATTTTTTTCTAATTTTGATTTTTGTTTTTTTAAAGAAATCAAATCATTTTGGAACTGAAGATTTATAACTTCTTCACTGAATAAAATTTTTGTTAAAAAAAATAATAGTAAAAGTTTCATCAAACTTGTCCTGGAAAATCCCCAGGTTTTGTTCTCCATCTTCTATGTACCCAAAAATATTGTTCTGGAAAAAGTTTAATTTCTTCTTCCAATACTTTAGCCCATTTTTCTGTATAAACTCTAACAGCTTCTTCTCGGGAAGCAAATTCTTTTTTATTGATAAATCCTAAATTTTTTATTCTAATTAAAATTTTTCCCTCTTCAGAACAAATTGCAGAATAAAATAAAATTTTTGAATTAGTTAAATACGCCATTAAAGCTGGTCCTTGGTAAGTGGAAGCTTTTCTATTTAAAAAGTCCACAAAAATTCCTGCTTTACCTGCATTTTGATCAGCCCCAAAACCAAGAAAATAATTTTCTTTTAAAAGTTTCATCGATTTTGCAGTTTCTTCAGTGCTTACAAGAACAATTCCATTTGTTCCTCTCATTTTTTTTATCCAATCATTAACAAATACATTTCTAATTTTTTTATAAATCCCAGCTCCTTTCATTCTTATTCCCATAAATTGCACAAGAATTTCCCAAGTTCCAAGATGACCAGAAATTAAAACAACTCCAACATTTTCCTTTTTGGAATCTTGTTCTAACTTTAAAGACTCCTCATCATAAACTAAAAATTCATCCATCCATTTTTTATTTATTCTAGGTGCATAAAGAGTTCCTGCCATCAATTTTCCTAAATGTAAAAAATGTTTTTTTACTAAAACTAATTTTTCTTTTTCAGATAGTTCAGGAAAAGCATAAGAAATATTCTCATAAGCTATTTTACGATGTTTTTTAGCTAATGGAAAAAGAAGCTTTAAAATTAATACTCCATAAGATAAACATGATTTATAGGGCAAGATTTTAAATGGAAAATAAAAACTGTATACGAATAGAAAAGCAATAAATTGGAAAATAATCTTCACGAAAGAATTCTTTTTTTTAAAAACAAGTAAATCAAGTAGAATTCTTTCTTGACTTAGAAGTTCCTATCTTATATAAAAAATTATGAAATTAATTCTATTTATTTTAATATTATTGGTTTGTGCTCCAATTAAACAAGAAGTCACAGATATGGATGTAAATAAAGTAATTGATAGGCTTTCTTCAGTGAGACTTTATGATTCTTTAGATCCAAAAGATAAAAAAGGATCAAAAACTGATAAAGAATTATTTTATGAAATTTGTAAAATAATGAGATTAAAGTCTGAGTTAGTTTTAGAAAAAATTAAAAACACCGATGAAGTTTTATACGAGCATATAGTTTATGAAAAATAGAGAACGATTTTTTTGGATTTTATTATCCAGTATTTTAATTAGTGTAGTTTTTTTTCCAATAAAAAAAGTAAAAGCTATATCTATAGAAGGTGAAAAATTTTTACAAGTATTTCATGAAATAGAAGAATTTATTGAAACAGATTTTGTTGAAATTGTGGACGATAAAAATTTATATATCGGTGCAATTAGAGGAATGTTAGCAGCTCTTGGTGACCCTCATTCAAGGTTTATGTCTGAAGATGAATTCCGAAGTTTACAAGAAGAGACTAGGGGAAGTTTTGGTGGAGTAGGGCTTGAAGTCACTCATTCAGAAGGATCTATTTTAGTCATTTCTCCATATGATGACACCCCTGCTTTTAAAGCTGGAATTTTACCTCAAGATAGAATTTTAGAAATTGCTTCAAAATCTACAGAAAAAATGCCAATTGAAGAAGCTGTAAAATTGATGCGTGGACCAGCAGGATCAAATATTACAATTAAGGTAAAAAGAAAAACTGTAAAAGATCCTTTTTTAGTAACCTTAAATAGAGAGTTAATTAAAATTAATTATTTAAAATCAATTTATTTAGAAAATGAAAAAGTAGGTTATTTAAGACTAACTCAATTTATGGGAAGAGAAAATAACACTGGTGGTGAATTTAAAAAAATCATTTCTAGTTTTATGGCTAAAGAACCAAACGGAATTATCATCGATCTTAGAAGTAATCCTGGTGGACTTTTAGATTTAGCTGTTGAACTTTCTGATATGTTTTTACGTGCAGACCAAGACATTGTTTCTGTAAAAGGAAGAGGTGAAAAACTTCTTAAAATTTTTAAATCTACAGATTCAAAAGAAAAATTTTTAGAAATTCCATTAGTCATATTATTAAATAATGGATCTGCTTCTGCCTCAGAAATTTTAGCTGGAGCATTACAAGATAATAAAAGAGCAATTATTCTTGGTAATCAATCTTTTGGAAAAGGCTCTGTTCAGCATATTTATAATCTTCAATACAAAACAGGGATGGCATTAACTACTCAAAAATATTATACACCATCAGGTGTTTCTATTCACAAAAAAGGAATAACACCAGATGTTGTAGTGAATCAAATTACTCCTGATGCTGAAAGTAAAGTAGAGCTTGAAAAATTATATAGAACTAGTCATTTAAAAAACTTTATTAAGGATAATCCTGGTTACACAGAAAAAAATGTAAAACTTTTTCAAGAGATGTTAACTAAAAAAGGGTTTAAAATAAATAAAACAATTTCTAGAATGTTATTAAAAAGAGAAAATGCAATCGGTGAAAAAACTCCAATTTTAGATAGAGAATTTGATCCTCAAGTGAACAAAGCAATTGAAATTTTAGCTAATCCTAGTTTAACAAAACCAAATACTCAGTTTTAATGTTTGGAATTGGGATTGAGTCTAGTTGTGATGAAACATCAATTGCAATTGTTGAGAATGGAGAAAAACTTCATTCTTTACAAATTTTTTCTCAAATTAAATCTCATGCAGAATTTAAAGGTGTAGTTCCAGAAATTGCATCTCGTATTCATCTTGAAAAAATTAATTTTTTACTAGATCAAGTTTTACTTGAATCAAAATTAACATTACAAGACTTATCATATGTAGCTGTGACCAACCGACCAGGTTTAATTGGTTCGTTAATGATTGGAGCAAATATGGCAAGATGTATTTCTTTAGTTTATAATTTACCAATTATTACAATCGATCATTTAGAAGCACATTTATCAGTTGTATATTTAGAAGATGAAAAACCTAATTTTCCATTCCTTGGATTATTACTATCGGGTGGCAATACTAGTATTTTTCTTGTAAGAGACCATGGTAAAATGGAATTAATTGCAGATACAATCGATGATGCAATTGGTGAAGCATATGACAAAGTTGCAAATATGCTTGGTCTTGATTATCCTGGAGGACCAAGTGTAGAAAAAAAAGCGAATCTATATACCCCAAGCCCTGTAGAAATAAATCCATTTCCAGAAATTTTAAAAGATTTACCAAGAGAAGAAATGAAATTTTCTTATTCAGGTTTAAAAACCTCTGTACTTTATTATTTTAAAAAAAATCCTCATGATACAGAAAAAATTTGTTATTATTTCCAAAAAACAGCTTTTGCATTGATAGAAAAAATTCTTTTGCGAGCGATTAAAAAAACTAAAATAAAAAATATTATTGCAAGTGGTGGAGTTTTAGCGAACCAAACTTTAAGAACTCATCTTGATTTATTTGCAAAAAAAAATGCTTCTAATTTAATTTATCCAAATCAAAAAATTTTATGTACAGATAATGGTGCAATGGTTGCTACTCTTGGCTATTATTTATTTAAAAAAGAAAGTTTTTCTGGTCTCGATTTTAAAGTTAGTCCAAGTAGGTTGTAACTGAAAATACAATCTCTTTGCTAATTTCAAAAAAAAGTTATTTTGAAATTAGTTTGTAAAATTTTTCACGAGATGATTAATTGATTTTTTTCTTTAATAAGATCAACTTTTTATTGCTTTAAAGTTTATTACGATCATAAAAAAATCTTAATTTCAAAAATCTAACATATAACTAACTTTCTTCAGACTGGATAGTTTAGTATATTTTAATATACTAATATACTAAACTATTAAATTTTTATAAAGTAGTTAGATTCAAATCTAAATTAATTTCATCTCTAATTAAATTATCAGGTTTGCCTGGATAAACGATACCCCAAAGTTTTCTATCGATATTAAAATTAGCTGTTGCTGAAACTGGTTTTTTTGAAGCATCAGTTTTAATTTTTGCAGGAAAACTGATTCCTTTAGAAATTCCTTTCATCGTTAAGTTACCAGTAATTGTCGAAGTTCCGTCAGCATTTTCGACAACTGAACTTAATTCAAAAGTAGCTTGTGGAAATTTTGTCACATCAAAAAAATCTTCACTTTTTAAATGACCTTCTAATTTTCCTTTTGAGTCTAGATCACCTTTTAGGTCTTCAGAAACTAAAGTTGCCATTTCAATTGTGAACTTTCCACCAACGATTTTACCTTCGTTAATAATTAAGTTTCCGCTAGAAATATTTATTGTTCCGTTATGTCTTCCCTTTAGTTTTGTCCCAATCCATTTTACAATTGATTTTTCTTGGTTCAATGCAACAGATTGTCCCTCAACTTTTTTTGCTTCTGTGCTTGCTGACATTTCTGCCTTAGGTGCTTCCGGTGCTTTATCACAATTTGCAATTGTTAATAAAAATAATACTACTGTTATATGTCTCATATATTCTCCTATAGTTCGATGTTTAACTAATATTAGAAATAGGTTTTATTGACAAGTAATTAAGTCTAGTTATAAAATATTTTTAAAGTAAAACAAATATTTTTTTTAGTTTTATTTATCTTCCTATTTCCAACAAATTTTAAATAAATAATTATTTTCTTTCGATTGCTAATAAAGTAATATCATGCTGCTTTTTTTCTCCAACTAAAAAATCAGAAACAGATTGAATGAGATTTTGATTAAGATCAAACAAAGAAGCTACTTTGTAAAATTGAACCTGTTCAAAAAATAAAAAGAAAAAATTTAGATTGATTTTTACTTGTAAGGTTTTCATAAAATAAATAGGAATCTCATTATACATTATATGTTTTTTTAAATTTCAATTTTAAATCCTTTAACATTTTTGTTTATAAGCTTAAGCAACAATTATAAATTATTTTTAGATAATGATTTAAAATATTAGAATAGTTCAATTCTTTTTTTTACTAACTCAGTTTATGGAATATGTTTTAATGCTCTTACAAAAAAAAAGGTAGATTCAGAATGTAAAATTTTTGAAATCCTATTGAACAAATTAAATTAAAATAAAAAAAAGAGCGGGTGAGCAACTAAACTTTTAAGATATTTTTAAACCAGAAGCCTGAATCAAAAATTTGTGGTTTCATCATGGATTAGAAAATTGATAATGAATATTAGTTTTTAAAAATAATTATAAAACTGAGAAATTAGTCTAACGCATTGTAAAGGAGAAAGACATGAAGAAGAAGAATAAAGAATTAAAAATAGAAATCAAGAAAAATGATAGTATGCCGTTAGAAGAAATTGCAAAAATGGCAGATGGGTTCACTGAAGAAGAAATAAAGTCTTTATAAAAAAAAACATGGAATAAAACTTAAACTAAAATGATTTTAGATAACTCCTCTTATTTCAGTTGCAGTTCCTTAAACAAAAAAAAGTTTGCTTGTAATTTTACCAAAAAAAGGATATTTTGAAGTTAGGTTAGGTGAAATATGAGTTCGATAAAAAGATTTGATTACAGTAAACCATTATCAAAAGAAGATTTAGAAATTATCAATAAACGAATGGATGAAGCAGTAGAGCAAGACCGTATTGAATATGCCAAATGGTGGAAAACTCTTACTCCACAACAACAAAAAGAACATGATGATGATGTCTCTAGGCTTTGTGATGTTGAATTCTAATTAGTGAGATTTGAGTTATGAAAAAAAAGGAATTCAGTTGCAGTTTGTTCTAAAACTGAAGAGTTAGCAATTTCCATATTGTCTATCAAAGCTACGCTTGTATTTCAGTTGCAGGTCGTTCTAAAGCTGAAAAGTTAGATAAAAAGAAAACCTCAATTGATAGCATTTACCATTTTCTTTGGCATGAAGAAGCTCACAGGATAATAGGGAAAGATTTAAAGTTGTTTGATAAGTTACAGAATGAAAAATTTGAATCCCATATAGCAAAAAGAATTATCGAAGAAGTTATTGGAAATATTGCTATCGAAAACAAATTAGAATTAGTTGCTGAATTGTATTGTTATGGAAAAAAGTATGGACTGCCTTTGAGAGCAAAAAAATACTTAAATATTATCACAAATGAGGTATTATAATGTATATTAAACAATGCGATGTATGTAAAAATTTAGATCGCAATGGATTTAATCAGTGCAAAGCATTTCCAGATGAAATCCCTACTGATTTATTAGGAAACTATGTAATCCACAATAAACCTTATCCAGGTAATAATGGTATTCAATTTGAACCAGATGAAGACGCTGAATTTTTTGGATATGAAGACATAAATTCTGTTGAACCTAGGCGTAGCTATAAGGATTTTTATTAGAAGCTGGTTCAAAATTAGGGTAAAGGATTCTCATTATGATAGAAAAACGGGATAATGCATTTCAGTTGTAGGTCGTTCTAAAGCTGAAAAGTTAGCTAAAATGATGGAAATTCTGGAAGAAACATTTCAGTTGCAGGTCGTTCTAAAGCTGAAAAGTTAGACCATATAAGAATTAAAACTCATTGCAATTGAGTCATTTCAGTTGCAGGTCGTTCTAAAGCTGAAAAGTTAGTTCTTGAAGTAAGGAATATGTCAAACGTGCCTCAAGATTGAATCGAGCTAAAGGGTTAATTCTTCTTAAACCAAGCAAATAATAGTATGCAGAGCTATCTAAAATCATTTATTTTTAATTTTTATCCCATGTTTTTTTAGCAAAAACTTGACTTGCTCATCGGTTAATCCATCTCCGATTTTTGCAATTTCTTCCAACGGCATACTGTCAATTTTTTTAATTACAGGCTTCAACTCTTCACTCTTCTTAATTTTTTTATTTTACCACACCTAAATTATTTTTCAACATTTTTTTTGCGTTATCCATAAATTCCATAAATTCTTTTTCTGGGATAGGTTTATTCCAGAAATGCCTTTCATGCTCTTTTTTAAAGAACAACATTATTTTATCAAAATTTGCTCCTGCATTGATTTCAAAATTGTCTAAAAATTTTTTTGCTATTTTTTTTGCGTTACCATTTCTGCATAATATAACTATTATAGAAAATTACCCAAACTTGTTAAATTAATTTTTCTATAATCTATACTTTCCAAACTTTTTTCTTGATTTATAATTTGCTCTCTAATAAAATCTTCGTTGTTTTCAATAACTGCTTGGGCTGTTATTCCATCGGCGTATCTACTTAAATCTTCAATATATTCTTCTGTCATTTCACCACCTCACTGGTTTTTTTGTCTGCTTTCCATGAAGGCAATAAAACCGTAATCACAACTTTTTTTCTTTTAGATTTCAGTTGCAGGTCGTTCTAAAGCTGAAAAGTTAGACGTTGACCCCACTAATCCACCTACACAAGGGATATTTCAGTTGCAGGTCGTTCTAAAGCTGAAAAGTTAGAATTCCAATGCTTCCCTTTATAGCAATTGCGGTTTATTTCAGTTGCAGGTCGTTCTAAAGCTGAAAAGTTAGTTATTTGAAAAAGGGAGAGGTTTTTAATGAAAAAACTGCTAACCAATTTTACTTTATTTTTACTTTTTTTCTTTGGTTCAATTCTATCTTTGTGGGTTTTCGTTCTTTTTTGCGATGATTGTATTAAATGATATACAATAAAAATTCACGTCCATTAAAATCTTTTGAAGATACAGTAAAAGAAATCAAAAGACTTGCATTAGAATATTGGACAGACATTTTAGTTTAACCTGAAATTGCAAAATTAAATCCTGAGCAATATTTTAATATTATTAAATCGTTAAAATATATTTCCGATCCAGAAGGTGAAGAGTATGTTACCAGACCTGGGCATAGTTTAAATTTAGCACTTAGTCAAACAGGGCATTATTTTGATTGTGATGACAGAACCGTTTTAACGATTTCCTATTTCACCATGAGAAATAAAATTTTAAATGAATTTAATACTATAAAAATAATTGTATCAGGTAGGGAATACAAACCACGTCATGTGTATTGCGATGTAAACAATAAACCTTTTGATCCAACTTATCCATTTAATGAGTATGGAAAAATTTTATTTCCTGAAAAATTCAGAAAAGAATATTTTGTATCATAAAAATATTTTATAAACTAAAAATCAAAAAAATCATAAAATGTTTTCTGTTAGCTTTTAACTGAAAAATTAGTTACAAAAAAAACTATCTTCATGTAGTTGTCTTTAAAAATTTATGACAACTATGCTTACAACATTAGAAGGCGATCCAGAAACTTTAGAAGGCATTTTTTTTATTGCTGATAATGGAAAAGTTTATTCAGGAAATTCATTAGATGGATATTCTGAGCTTGGAAATGTTGCAGATATTTATAATCTTGGTTATGATGAACTTTTTGGAAATCCAGATTTTGAAGAAATACTAAACGGCGATGAACTTGAAGGAGTAGATGGTGAAGACTTATACATTCAACAAAACGGAAAAGTTTATTACAAGTCTGCACTTGGTGGGTATTCAGAAGTAGGGACTACTGAAGAAGTTTTGGGATGTGGTCAAAATGAGCTTTCAGGGAATTCAAATTTTGAAGAAATTTTAAACTGTGAAGAACTAGGAAAATTTCAGTTGCAGGTCGTTCTAAAGCTGAAAAGGTTTATTGATAGAGAGTCAATAATCTTTGAACTTTTATCGAAGTTTTGTCAATAATTCAACTTGCTTTTCTTTTTTTAATTTTCCAATATTCCATGATATTGAATTAAATATTCCACTCCTAAATCAATATCCAATTGATCCCATGTGATACAAAAGCCTGCCCCTGTAAGTTTGAAATTCAATAATTGATCTTTGGAAAGGTTTTTCATGAATGAGTAATCATTCTTGCTAAAAACAATCGTTCCCCCTTTTTTAAGGTTTACAATAATGTTTGGAAATTGTATTTCTACAGATTTTGCTTGTTTATTTTCAGTTGTGAAATTCCAAGTATTTCCTTTTGAATAGTTCTTGATTCTGTTCTACAACATCTAATATTTTTTTCAAGTCAGAATTATTCACTTTAAAATCGTAAGCTATGTACAGAGTACTGAGAGCTTTTTAGAATTCAGAAATTTTTTTGCATAGAAATTTTCAGAATTCAGAATATCTGATTACAATATTCAATACTGCAAGATGTTTCAATACAAAACTTAGTCTTCAGTCAGAGAAAAGTCTGGCAGTGTTCATCTTTTTTGAACAAAAAGTGAACACGCCCCCATGGCTGGTCTGTCATCTGAACATCCACAATAGTAGAAATATTTTAACACTCATAGAGGGTAGAATGGTAAGAGACCCTGAATTATCTACAATAGTAGAAATTTTTTAACTCTCTTAGAGGAGATTGGTATCCTAGAATTTTAATTATCTACAATAGTAGAAATTTTTTAACTCTCTTAGAGATGAAAATAATTAAAGATGTAAATGTATCTACAATAGTAGAAATTTTTTAACTCTCTTAGAGGCAAATGTTTTCTGATTTACCTGTTGATCTACAATAGTAGAAATTTTTTAACTCTCTTAGAGACAAAAAAGTTGGACCAGCAGATTCAACTACAATAGTAGAAATTTTTTAACTCTCTTAGAGCTAGAAACGCAACAGTTACACGAACATCTACAATAGTAGAAATTTTTTAACTCTCTTAGAGGATAAATTCAAGAAGTGATTTTAAAATCTACAATAGTAGAAATTTTTTAACTCTCTTAGAGATTTTCAGAACACCAAAAAAACATTGTATCTACAATAGTAGAAATTTTTTAACTCTCTTAGAGAATTGATTTTGAATTAATGCACTTAATCTACAATAGTAGAAATTTTTTAACTCTCTTAGAGGTCTTTTCAACTATTTCCTCTTTTGATCTACAATAGTAGAAATTTTTTTGCTCTCTTAGAGCTTGTAGTTGAGTATAAGAATGATATTATCTACAATAGTAGAAATTTTTTTGCTCTCTTAGAGTAATGACGTAATAAATTTTGTCTCAGATCTACAATAGTAGAAATTTTTTTGCTCTCTTAGAGCAGAAGATTAGTAAAGCGGACTCTCATCTACAATAGTAGAAATTTTTTTGCTCTCTTAGAGTTTTGTTCATTTAGATAACATAGGAAATCTACAATAGTAGAAATTTTTTTGCTCTCTTAGAGTAGAAAGGGATATGGACATGTTTTAATCTACAATAGTAGAAATTTTTTTGCTCTCTTAGAGTTTTGGAAAGATCTTAGAAAAAAATCATCTACAATAGTAGAAATTTTTTTGCTCTCTTAGAGTACCAGCAGGAAATCTGAGGTTTGCATCTACAATAGTAGAAATTTTTTTGCTCTCTTAGAGAATCATTGAAGCACCTCCACAGCATGATCTACAATAGTAGAAATTTTTTTGCTCTCTTAGAGTTCAGTTTCTAACAAATCTGCTAATCATCTACAATAGTAGAAATTTTTTTGCTCTCTTAGAGTTTATAACTAGTTATGATTTTTTTATATCTACAATAGTAGAAATTTTTTTGCTCTCTTAGAGTTAAAACATAAAAAAAATGATTGAATCTACAATAGTAGAAATTTTTTTGCTCTCTTAGAGTGGAATTAAAGACTTGTTGATAGAAGATCTACAATAGTAGAAATTTTTTTGCTCTCTTAGAGGCACTTGGTCTATTCGGGATTTAAAGATCTACAATAGTAGAAATTTTTTTGCTCTCTTAGAGTTTGCCTCAGTCCAGGCAAATCTTGATCTACAATAGTAGAAATTTTTTTGCTCTCTTAGAGGAATATCAATTGCAGAATCGAGACCGATCTACAATAGTAGAAATTTTTTTGCTCTCTTAGAGAATCACACGTCCCCGAAATCTCAATTATCTACAATAGTAGAAATTTTTTTGCTCTCTTAGAGAGCTGTCTTCAAAAATAAGCACATTTAGGGCTAATTTGGAAGATATTTAACAGTATTTGTTTAATCTTTAAACATTCAAGCAAGATTTTATCCTCCATTTTGAAAAATATTCACATTAAGACTGAGGTTTGCAAATTTAAAAAATCAACACATCCGATTCTTGATTTTTTGCATACCCATATCTAGTAATTGTGCAACTAGCACTCATATGAAATATCATAATACTATCGTCTTGTGTAAACCTTTTTTCAAAATATTGTTTAATCTGTGTTTCAATATTCACAAGCACTCTTTCCGAATTTTTAATTTCAAAAACTGAATACTGCAAACGCTCACCAAACTTTTTTAAATACTTTGAAAACTTAGTCCGTAGCTTATCTTCATTAATATCATACGAAATTAAAAGCATATTTTATTCCTTAATCAAAAATTTTGGATATTCTTCAATTGGTTTGTTTCGCATAAACGCCCTATAATAATTTTGAGTGTACATAAAAATCTCTTCTTTGTATTTCATAATCTCACTAAGAATAAAACTAGTATATTTTTTGTTTTGATCTATCTTCAAAAAAAATTGTCCTTTACTTTCTGTAAAATCATCATCTTTGATTTGCCCAAGTCCAAATGCATTTTTAATTTTTCTATCTATAATACATCTAAACGGCTCGACCAAATCACATACCAAAGATTTTCTTTGATAAAAATTTTGATGATACACACCTTTATACACATCAAATCCATACAAATTTAACATCCCTTCCATAATATTAAAAAGATATGTGTATCCAATATCAAGCACCACATTTGTTTTATCAATCTTTGCTCTTGGCTTTCTTCCTTTCCAATCAAAATCTTTGTACCAATGTTTAAAAAATAATTTAGAAGAAATTCCCTCAAGACCAAGAATTGTTTTTAAGTCCAATTCTTCCATTTTAGTATCTTTATATTTTTCTAAATCAGCAAGATTTGTTTTTAATTCTAATGGCTTTTCACGAATCGTTTTTAATAATAAAATTTGGTTTTCAATTTTGTTCTGCACCAAATTCCAAGCGATTTCTAAATTTTTATAACAGTATTGTTTTTCTCTAAGCAAAAAATTTCCCTCAGCAGTTGAATTCCACACACCTGAAAGTTTGATCGAATAAGAAAATAAATAAATTGAAAATCCAAATTTTTTACTTCGTTCAATAATTCCTGAAGTTAAAGTTGTTCCACCAATTATCCACAAAGAAAATACTCGATGACAAGAATGTTGGATGATCGTTTCACCTTCACCATTTTTGATTAAAATATTATCATTCTTAAACGATACACTTTGTCCTTCAGAAGCAATCGAAACCATTATACTTTTTTCTTTAAAATCAGGTAAACTTAACATAAATTATTTATCGGATTTTTTGAATTGATTTCTTTGGCGAATTTTTCCCACAACTTTGTTGCGGAATTAAAAATGAAAAATTAAAAATTTAGAATGAAACTTAAATTTTTTAATCATTTTTAATTTACAATTTTGAATCATGGGAAAAAACAGGCTCTCCCTTCAACACTGTTTTCGGTCGATCCTTTTCGCACGCTTCGCTCAGTATTGAAAAACCTAAACTAAACTAAAATCACAAAGATGAGAATAAATACATTTTTTACATTTTTCAATATTTGGTTTAAAATTTGGATCAGACAAATCAAATTGATTTATTTCTTCGATTAATTTTTCAAATTTTGTAAACATTTCTTTGTCTTCAGATGGAAGTGCTATTGGATAATTTTTATTTGCGGATCTATCATGAATGATAATTTTTTCTACTTCATAACCAAGTTCTATAAGAGAAAAATATTGAGCATAAACTTGAAATACATATCCATCATAAATTTTTTGAATTTTGTATTTTCTTTCAGTTAGCTTTTTTTGGTCTATATCAAACACATCAATTTTCCCAGACAAATTGTACTTTTCACAAAATATATCTGTTCCCATCAGCACATTTTTTTTTGTAGAATATGTTCCTTCATCAATTGACTCATGTGCTAATTTTCCAACAGTTTGGGCTTTTCCATGATACTGAGTTTGGCTCATACTACCATGTACCCCATGAAAATAGATAGAGCGCGGACAAAATATAAAATCATTTAAAAAAGTTATGGGTATATAATTTTCCATGTATCTTACTTCCTTTTTTTGTGAATAAATAAAGGGTTTTTAGAATTAAGTAGAATAAACCTAATTTTAAAATCGGATAAATTTAACCAAATACTAACATACTTTTCTGAATTTATTTTTTCTATAATAATTTAACTAAGTATCGGATAACCTATATTTCAATCCATCCGATATAGTGCTGAATATTTGTATCGGATAAACAAAAAATTAACCTATCCGATACTAAATATTTGACAAAATATCGGATAACCAAAAAAATAACCTATCCGATACAAACTTAATCGAATAGAATCTATTCGATTTTGATAACTACAAAATTGGTAAAAAAAATATGAACCAGGAATTAATAAAAAGTCTAGTTGGCAAAAAAAAAGAATTAGATAAATTTCGCCCTTTTGATAAATCAATTACAAAAAGACTTCATGAACAATTTTTATTAGAGTGGACTTATAATACAAATGCTATTGAAGGAAATACATTAACTATTCAAGAAACTGAAATTATATTACAAAACGGAATTACTATTGGAAATAGAAATTTAAATGAACATTTTGAAGTTATCAATCATAAAGCTGGAATAGATTTTATTTATAATGCGATAAAGAAAAAAACTAAACTTAGCAAAACATTTATTTTAAATTTACATGAGTTAATTTTAACAAATATTGATGATGAAAATGCAGGAGTATTTAGAAGAACAAATGTTCGCATTCTTGGTTCCATGCACATTCCCCCAAATCCACAAAAAATAAATTTATTAGTGGATGAAATGGTTAGTTGGTATTATTCAAATTATTCAAAACTTTCAGTTCCTGAACTTGCAGCATGGATTCATTTTAAATTTGTACATATTCATCCTTTTATAGATGGAAATGGTCGCACTACTAGACTTTTAATGAATTTAGTTTTGATTTCACATGGTTATCCACCAGCTGTGATTTTATTTTTAGATAGAAAAAAATACTATCGTGTGCTTCGAGAAGCTGATTCAGGAAAAATGGATTCGTTTATGGATTTTATTGGAAAATCAATTGAACGTTCTTTGATCATTTATTTACAAGCTTTAACACCAATCAAACCAAATTCAAAACAAGGTTATATTTCTCTTAGTGAAGCAACTAAATACTGTAATTACTCATTGGAATATCTTTCTTTACTTGCAAGAAAAGGAAAACTTGAAGCAGTTAAATTAAATCGAAATTGGATGACTACAAGAGAAGCAATTGAAACTTATGTAAAAGAGCAAAAGTAAGAAATTTGATTTTTTTATATCTCAAAGTGATTTTATTTATAAACTGAAATAAAAAAATAGACTTTTTATTTTTAATTTATAATGTGTATATAGAGGTGTATGATTATGCGTACTAATATTGTAATTGAAGATGAACTTTTTATGGAAGCAATTTTACTAGCTGGTGTAAAAACCAAAAGAGAAACAGTTGAAATTGCTCTTCGTGAATTTGTGCTAAATCGTAAACGAAAAAACCTCTCACTTTTAAAAGGAAAAAACTTAATCGATCCAAAATATGATTATAAAAAGTTACGTAAATAATGGTATTACTCAAATATAGAAACAGAGCCTGACAAAAAAGTTTTTTTGAGAAAAATTTACAAATTCTCCTTTTCAATTTGTGTTTTTCGATAAAAAACTTTTTTGTCAGGCTTTTAACATGGTATGATGTATTTTTAAAAGTAAAACTTTTATCAAAGCTAATAAAATCACTCCCAGATTTAGAATCGAACGCAGTGAGATTCTAAATCTGGGTATTAGTTGATACTTCTGTTTTAATTGATGTTTTAAGAGACATTAAGAATCCTACCACAGAAAAATTTTATTCCTTAGAAGAAAATAAAATTCCATTTGGAATTACTACACTAATATATCAGGAAGTGTTACAAGGTGCATCTTCAGAAAAATCTTTTCTTTCTCTAAAAGAATTTTTGAGTTCTCAAACATTCTATGAACAAATAGATTCTATCTTAGAAGCTGAACTTTCAGCCAAAATATATTTTAAATATAGAAAAGCAGGTATAACAATTCGATCTAGTATTGATTGTTCAATTGTTCAAACCTGCCTCACTAATAATTTATTTTTACTCCACAACGATTCTGATTTTACAAACATCAAAAAAGTAGTGAGAGATTTAAAAATATATTAGATAGGTTTAATTATTCCTATTCCACACAAATTCTAACTAGACTTTGTTTTTGATTTTTTAGAATCTTCTTTTTTAGTCCTTTTAGAAAATTTTTCTAAATTTTGTAACCAAGTTTCTCTATCTAAATTCCACAAATCCCATTCTTCGTCTGAAACAAATAAATCCAAATCTTTTGGATCAAGATTATTATTTTGCATAAACTTTATATGTTCATACATAATCATTCCTTTACAGGCTATGTTAAATGCACCATTTGCATCTGCATCAATAGGAAGTTTTGAATTTGATTTACGAGATTCAAAATGTTCTCCATTTTCATTCCTCACAGGTGAAAGCAAAAAATTATCATCTTGATTTTTGGAAACATCACCTGAGTTTCTAATTTGCTGAATGATATCAATTGCAAATCTAAGAGATTCCCAAGCAGGATGTTCATTCACTTTTGGTAATTCTTTATTTTCTTTTAATTGAGCTAATAACGATTTACTTTTATCAAATTGTTCAAATAGTTTATCTAAAATTTCTTTAACATTTTTTGATTCAATAATATACTCATTTTTATCTTTTCCCCTTTTGGCTCTGTATCTTTCTAAAGAACTTCCATTTTTACTAGACCATAATTTCCATATCTTTTCAGCATTTTTTTCTTTATACTCAAAGAAATAATCTCCGTTTTCATCAATACTAATTTCAGTGAATACTTCAAAGATTTGGTTTTGAATTTCTTTTTCTGTTCCTTTTTTTAAATAAATTGTTTTTCTCCAACCAGTTGCTGGGTCAGTAATTGAAGTATAGTTTGCCCGAGTGTAAAGCATTACCCCAAATTGTTTTTTATCTTCTATATCTTTATAATTTGAAACTGGTGGAGTGAGTTGAAGAGCTTTTGAAACGGAGCCAACTTCACCCATTTTTGCTTTTTTATCTACTAAATAATTTAGTTTTTTAGCCAAAGCTAATTCAAATTTTTGATACACTTGTTGCTCAAATTTTTGACGACCTCTTTTAAAACCAGAATTCAAGTCTTCTTGGATAATAAATGTTGGTTTGAAATTTCCATCTTTATCTTTCATCTTCTGAATAATTTCGTGAATGACTAAAGAAATATAACCATCTTTTAAATTAGAAATATTACCTTTTTGTTGCCAATTTTCTTGCTTTTCTCTTCTTAACTTAGCTGCACCATTAATTGCTTCCAAATAGTTTTTATTATTAATAATATCAAAATTTCCTTGTTCAATAATTTCTCCTTTTGAATTTAATAAAGAGAAATAAATTAAATGTTTTTCACCTCTATCAATTCCAAGAAATTGAATATTTTCTGATTTAGTGTAATTGGAGTTTACAAGGTTATCAATGTTATCATTTCTAATTGCTTTGAAATTTAATGTGATTGGGCAATGAAAATGAAATTTATCAGTAGTGTATCTTTTATTTGAAATAATTGGATACTCAAACTTTTCTTTCAAATTTTTGTCAATATAATGATGTCCTTTTTCTCTTCCATTTATATCATATTCCGGTTTATATTGAATTGCTTCTTTTCTATAGAAAATTTCTGCTTGACCATTTAATTTATAGATCACATCTTTAAGATTTTCATTAGTAAATAAATTCTTCCAATAAAAGGTATGGATATTATCTGAACCATTAGATTTTTTATTCTGCGAAAAATCTTTGTTATATATTTGAAATAAGTAAAACTTTTGATTTTTAACAAAATCTAATACTGCTTGCCAATTAACTTTTTGAAACTTAATTTTAAAACATGATACTTCAGTGTCATGATAAAATTCTGAAATGTCATTATACTGAGTTGTAGTTTTCCATGAAAAGTTATAATGCTTATAGGATTCATGCAAAGAAAACCCTTTTTTAAAATAATCAATTAGTTTATGAAGTGATTCTTTAAATTCTTTTTCATTCTTTTTTTTATACTCAGTTTTAAATTTTTCTTGATCATATATTTCTAAAACATCAGCAATTGGTAAATTATATTTTTTGACTGCAGGGGCAAAATTTTCACCTTTAGATCGAATGAATAATCTGGGAACATTTTTATTGTCAGGTTTTTGAAAATCCAGAATTATTCTTCTTCCCAAACTATTTTCATCTTCATTTTCTAATAACTTTACTTCATTTTCTGATAGCTGTTTGTCGTTAATTACAAAATAATAAAGACCTTCTTTTTCAAAAATCAAACCCGCTTTTGTATTATATTCTTGTGACCAACCACCCAACAAAACTGGATTACCAAAATTTAATTTTAATTTATTTTTCTTTGCATCATCTTGAGGTTTTTTTGATAGATAGTTTCTAACATCATCATACCAATTCAACCAGTCTGCGTCTTTTGGACGAAGAAGACCATTTACTAATTCACTAAAATCAGAATTAATTGAATTTCCTTTTGTTTTATTTTCTTTTACATCAAAAAATTTTATATTCATTAAAGTTAATTTAGCAGTATCCAACCAATCTTTAATTTTTTTAATTTCATTTTCGTCTTTATACCTGGTAATTCTTAATACATTGGATGATTGACTTAAAAACACATTTGCAAAATTTTCAATATCGTTACAAATTAAATTTACTAAATTTTTACTTGGTGTGTTCTTTTCATTTATAACTGATTTCTTATCTTCTAAAATTGATTCTTTAAAAAATCTTTCACACCAACCTTCAGTGTTATCTTGATCTATTATATCAAATAAAACTGAAAGTTCTATTGCATCATTCATTTTTAATTGCTCTTCTCTTTTTTTATCAAAAGAAGCTACTGATTTTAAAATTTCTTTTTGGTCTTTATCTTTACTTTCAAAAACTTTTTGGATGTAGTCTTTAATTACATGCCAATTTGCAAAATAAGAGTTAGAAATTTTAGTCAAAGCAGATTTTGAACAATAAATACCTTCCCAATGTTCATTTTCTTTTAGGAAATCAATAAAGTTAAAAATAGTTTTTATTTCATTATTAACTTCATTGATTCTTGTAAAATATTTTTCTCCAGCTATACTAATTTTTTCTAAAGCACCTTCTAAACTCAATATTTCTTGTGAACTTTCTTTTGATTTTTGTTGTTCTTTGGTATCATATTTTAATTGAAAAAATAAAGATTTTTTGTCTCCACAACCAATTTGTTTAAACAATGTTTTAAATTGAGAAAGTTTTCTAAAATTAGATACGGTAATATTTGCTTGGTTGTATAAATTGATTAGCTGATTGTAATGTCCAATAATTCTATTGTATTCATCAATACCTGATTGGCTTAAACATTCTGAGAATTTTTTAATTTCAAAAAACTCTTCATTTATTTCCTCCGCTTCGATCATTTGGTTTGTTTTGGTATCTTTGATTTGAGTAGTTCGTTTTGATTCTTGTAAAAATTTGTAAGCATTTAAGTATTCTTGTTTTCTTGAAGGAATAGTTTCTTCTTGTTTTGTTTTTCGATTTTTAATTTTTTTTTCTTCTGAAAATTGAATTATATTATCACAAAACTTATGTAAGTTTTCATGTACAATTCTTGTAGCAACTGAAGTGCTTGCCTCTTTATTAAATTCATAATAGTTTAATCTATTTTCATTGTATTTAGAAAAATAGGTAAAGAATCCAGAAAATGTTTCCAGATAACCACTTCTTTTAATTTCTATTTTACCTTTTTTATTAGTGATTTCTTCAATTGTCAGATACTCTGAAATTTTTTCTTTAGGAACCAAATCAGCGATATTTTTTTCAATATATTTTAATATTCCAGATTCGGTTAAAGACTTAATCCCTTCTTTTTTTAGAGTTTTTTTATCTTTCTTTTTTTCTTTTGTAGAATTAATTTCTTCATTCTTAACTACTAGTTCATTTGCTTTTTCTGAAAATTTATTTCCAGCTTCATCAAAAGTTTCACCAATTTTTTCTCTTAAAGATTTTTCTAATTGATCTAACTTTTTTACTTTCCCTTTTTTATACTCTTGAAAATAATCATTGAATTCAATATTTTTTGCTTTTTCTGAATTTAAACTTTCGTTAATGGCTGTTTCATGAATTTTATCCATCACTGGTTTTAGAGCAACATATGCTTCTTTAATTTTTTTATCTTCATCGACTATCTTTTTGAGTAGTTTTTCCGACTCATCAATTGATAATTCTTTTCCATCTTTCCCAACAGGTTTTAACTCAAACTTCAAAGTTTTTTGTAAACTATATAGGTTTGTAAACTCACTCAAATTTTTCATAATGTTCTCCAGAATATTTTATTAAATACCAATGTTACCAAGCTTCCCGACAAATTAGAAATCATATTGAAAAAAACTAGATAATTATTTAACTTGATATGCTTTACCTAACCATTTCTATTCCTAATTCATCATTCTTACTAACTCCCTACTTACTTCGTCTCAAACGGCATACATTCGGCATGTTGTTCGCATCTTTTACTGTATTTCTTCGAAGAAAACCCAGAAAAGATGCTAAAAACTTCCTTATTACATGCTTTAAAAGTAAAAGTTAAATGCTATTTTGATAGAAGATACTAAGGTTTATATAAAGAAAAGCTAGTTGTAAGTTTAATCAAATTAGCCTAATAAATTAATAATAATTAAATGAAGATAAAGGAATATTCTTAGTGATACTATTAAATGCAAAATTAAAAACAATATTGCATGAAAGTGGTGGAGTTCAAGAATAGCAAATTCTAAGAAACCATTTAAGTAGATTTATAAAAAATAATTTATTTAATTTAATATATCGATTATAAAAGTTTTTTTTAACAGATAATTATAAAATGGTAACAACTCTTGGATATTATCTATATAAATAATAAATTTTTTATAAAGATTTTAAAGTGAATACTAGTGGATAAATTTTTATTGAAAAAAAAAATAAATAGAAAATTATGAACTTATGTTAACCAATCGATTTACTTTAGAGTCATTTTGTCAGATAAAATTTTAAGTGTTGGAGATAATATTCAAGTTAGTAATGCATCTTGGACTTTTGGTGGAGATGTTCCAAAAACTTTTGATTCACATGTGAGCAAATCAGTTCCGTTCTATAAAGAAGGACAAGATTTAATTTGTAAATATTCAGATTATTTTATTCATGAAAATTCAACTATTTATGATTTAGGAACTTCAACTGCTGAATTAATTTTTAATGTTGCGAGTTGGCACAAAAATAAAAAACAAACTAAATTTATTGGTGTAGATAGAGAAGAAAGTATGCTTGGGCTGGCAAAAGAAAAATGTAAATCTGATTCTAGAATAAGTTTTATTCATGATGAAATTCCAGATTTAAAATATGAAAAATCTGATTTAATTTTGTCTTATTATACAATTCAATTTTTAAAACCCAAATATCGCCAAGAAGTTTTTCATTCTATATTTGAATCTTTAAATTGGGGTGGAGCTTTTATTCTATTTGAAAAAGTTAGAGCTCCTGACGCAAGATTTCAAGATTTAGCAACTTCATTGTATAATGATTATAAGTTAGATCAGGGATATAACTCAGAAGAAATTATAGCTAAATCTAGAAGTTTAAAAGGTGTTTTGGAGCCATTTTCTACTGAAGCAAATTTTGATTTATTAAAAAGAGCTGGTTTTAAAGATATGATGTCAATTTTTAAATATATATGTTTTGAGGGGATAATAGCAATTAAATGAAAAATTTTAACATTAAAGTAGGTAATTTCTTTTTTAAATGGAGAGACACCTTATTTACCATTTTTTTTATTCCTGCTTTATTTTTATTCTCTTATTCAGAATTTGCATTTGGAAACTTTACTTTAGAAATAGTTTTTAGTTTATTTGGTTTTTTAATTTTGTTTTTAGGACAAATTATTAGAGCTATAACAGTGGGTTATGCTTATATCAAGAGAGGTGGCCTCAATAAACAGATTTATGCAGAAAAATTAGTTCATAGAGGAATGTTTGCTCATGTGAGAAATCCATTATATTTAGGAAATATATTAATTGTTACAGCTGGAATTTTAAATTTAGGAATGCCTATTTATACATTTCTAGTTCTTCCATTTTTTTATTATATTTATTATTGTATCACAATTGCTGAAGAAAATTTTTTGTCCGGTAAATTTGGTGAAGACTATCAAGTTTATTTAAAAGAAGTAAATCGTTTTTTACCCAGTAATTTATCTAATTGGTCAAAATCAATTGAGGGAATGGATTTTACTTGGAAAAGATATTTCAAAAAAGAATATGTTACTACAACAGTAATTGTATTTAGTACATATTTTTTAGTAAATATTTTAAAGTTTTATTATCGTTATGAGTTTAAATTAGATTCATTTTTTAGCCAGTTTCATATTTTCTGTATTTGTATTTTAATTTTAGTTTTATTTATAATCAGAATCTTAATGTATTTTAAAAAATTAGAAATTGAAGAGAGAAAAGAAGATTAAAATTGAAAATAAACAAATGCTAGTTCGTTGTCATTGCTAAAATAAGCAATGATTAAAATTAAAATTGGATAAACGAAAAATTCTAATTTTGAATTTATAGTAAATGCTTTTTTCTTTTCAAAAATATAATGTCCGATAATATTTGAGATAAAGAGGACAATTACCATCACAAAAAATGTTTTTAACATATAAGGTCTAATAAATTCACCCGATTCCATAAAAATCATTTTTTCCATCATAATTTTTGCCATACTCATATTTTCAGATCGAAATAAAGCACATGCAAATGTTACAGCACCAAGTCCATAAATCCAAGATAAAAATAAAAAAGTGGGATGAAATTTTTTTGGTAGATTCTTCCAAAATTTTTCTGTATAGTTTTTTATAGCAGATTCAAAAGCTAAAAAACTACCCATAAAAGCTCCCCAAAAAAAATAAGTCCAATTTGCACCATGCCAAATTCCACCAATAAACATGGTCATGAATAAATTAAATTTATGAATAAATACTCCTTTTTTACTTCCTCCAAAGGAAATATAAATATAATCTCTTAGCCAAGTGCCGAGAGTAATATGCCATCGTCTCCAAAAATCTGTTACTGAAGTTGGTTTTAATGGCAAATAAAAATTTTCAGGTAATTTATAACCAAGTAGTAGTGCAGAACCAAACGCCATATCAGAATACCCACTAAAATCACCATACAACTGGATTACAAAAAAAGCATTTGCAATCCAAATAGAAATCCCTGAATAAACCTCAGGTGATTTAAAAAGTACATCCACAATTGGTGAAACATTATCAGAAATGATAATTTTTTTAAAATAACCCATTAAAAAAAATCGAATGGCTAATTTAAAATCTATATCTTCAATTTTTTTGTGAGTTTCAAGTTGAGGTAAAAAAGTTTTTGCAGTTACAATTGGTCCAGCAACTAGTTGTGGAAAAAAAGAAACAAATAAAGCAAATCTTAAAAAACTTTTCTCTACTGGAATTTCTTTTCTATAAACATCAATTGTATAACTCATAGATTGAAAAGTGAAAAAAGAAATTCCAACAGGTAGAATAATTTCTAGAATAGGTAAATATTTATTTCCTAAAATTTGATTAATTGAATTTGCAAAAAATAAATAGTATTTAAAAAATCCTAAAACACAAATTAAATTTAAAAATAAGCTAAGGTACAAAAAAAATAATCTTTTATTTTTTGAATCTGATTCATTTATATAAATTGCTAAAACAAAATCAATCAAAGTGGATAAAAGAATGAGAGAACCAAATCGGTAATCCCAGGACATATAAAAATAGTAACTTACAAAAAGTAAAAAACCTTGAAATAGAAAATTTCTATCTTTTGAAAAAATTGGTAATAAATACCAATATATAAAAAATACAAAACCAAAAAATAGAAAGTATTCTAATTCAGAAAATATCACTATTTATCGTGTTCCCACCTAACAGAACCCTCTAATGCCCAGACTTTATCCCTATATTCAACAGACTTATAATCACCATTTATTGTTTCATAAGTCATATCTTTAATTGTGTCATTATTGTTTCCTTTGTGAAAACTGACACTCACCATTTGTTTAAAATCTTTTGGAAGTTTTAAAACTTCATCTCCAAAACCAAGCCTTGATAGTGTTCTTCCACAATTAGAAATTGAAGTGAGTAATAAAAAAATTGCACAGGTTAAAAAACCCAAGCAAAAATCTTTAAAGTGTATTTTAGTGTTTTTCATAACATCATCTAAAAATATTTTTTTTTTAAGTCAAGAATTTTAATTCTTATGAATTGAATTTATTATTTTTAGGAAATATTTTAACTTAATTTAGATTGAAATGCAAGTGCTTTGTCCCAGAAAGATTGCTTTTTAAAAGTTTTGAAATCTACATCATAAAATTCTAATTGAAACTGAATTACTAAATTTTTAAGTTCAAATAATACATCTTTGTATCTTTCTTTTACTGTTGAAGAGTTACAATTATGTGAATAAGTTATATAAGAATTTTGACTAAATCTAAAAAATAAATCTTTTTCTTTTAAAAATTTTTTAATTTCTTTTTTTATTTCAATATGAATTTGATCTGCAAATTCTTCATTAAAGTAAGAATAATAATAATCCAAATTTTGGATATAAAAATGAGCAATTACACCTTTTTCTTCATTTGAAACAAAATAGGATTCTATTTTTTTCATAATTTTATAACTAAAATCAGGATATAAATTATTAATTTTCGATTCTTCTGATATAGGGATATTTCCATAAAAATTAAAACTAAATTCTATTAAGTTTTTAAAATTTTCTTCGTATGGAATTTCATTATTTGGAAATAAAAAAATTACTCTTAAAAAATTAGAATTAAAAAAAAGAGAAAAAGTATAAATATTAAATCCGGTATCCAGAGTTTTAATTTTATTAAATCTAATTTTTTTATTTAATAAAACTGCAATCAAATCAAATTTTTTTAAATCATCTACCATTAATTCTAAATTTTTCCAATCAAAAATAGATTCTCCATTTTTTAAAATAATTTTCTCATTTAAGGATAAAATCAGTTGTGGAGATTTTGTTTCAGTTGCAAATTTAGAAGCAGTGGAGTGATAAAAATCTGTTAAACTTGAATTTGAAATGGAATTCATGGATTGATTAGATTTTAGAATAAAAAAAAGTCAAGATAAAAAGCAAAGATTAGATCTTTGCTTTTTATTGTGAGGGCTATCTCCAGCCGTCGTTTGTTAATTCGCTATGGTTTTCATAAAGACCTTCAACAGGTACAGAAGGTGCTCTTGTATGTCCAGAATATTGAGCATAAGTTTTGTTTGAATTAAATGGCCAAACACCCTCTGATTGAGTGATTGAACTTTGGCATTTATTTAATCCACCAACAGTACTATATCCACAAGATGAATGATAAGCTACAGCAAAATCATCTTCACCAGGTAGAATTGCAGATGCAGCAACCATTCCTTTGTAACCAGGAACATGAGCAACAGTAACCCCAGCAGTTACATTGTGGTTAAATGAAGTTCTTGCAGTATTTACAATTAAAGCTTTATCCATTGCATTACCAGAAAAACCAAAAGTTAAACCATTTAGTGCTGAAGCAAGTTCTGAACCACCAGAAGCAGCTGCTAATGCAGTTACACCTGAGATTTTGAAACCTTTACTTGAAGCTGTTCCACCTAAATTTGATAACCAATATTCAGTTGCATAACATCCTGCTGAATGACAAACTATTTTACAAGTATCAACACTTTTACATCTTTGAGTTAAAACTGTAGTTAAATTTGTTTGAGCTCTGTCAGTTCCATAAGTTCTTGGGTCTGATGTTCCATCATAACCTACAAAATATTTTGTTCCTGCAACTGTATTTGGGTCTGCTCCCCAATAGCTGTTTACGTCAGTAGTTCCTGTTCCGCTATGATTTTTACCTGATTTACCATGCACAAATACTGTGATAGTTCCTGCTGATAATGACATAGAAGCGAAAGCAACTACTGCGATTATATTTTTTAAATTAAACATCTTTTTCCCCTTGAGTTTTAAATTTGTGATATTATACTATAAATCGGAAGAAATATCAACTATAAAATTTAATAAATAAAAAAATCTCTTTTAAAAAAGATTGAATTTTTTAATGCAAAAACTCTTCATCAAACTTTTCATATATTGTGTAAACTAAAGTAAAAGTTTTGTGTATTTTTTATATTTTTAGAAAAAGTAAAATAATTTTTTTTGGCGAATTTTTTTGTGAGTTAATTAGTAAGATTAAATGAACAAGTAGAAATAGACTCACAAAAAAACCAGGCTTTCAACTTGGGTCAATAAATTTCAGCAACTATTTAATTTGAAGAATTAAATTCACAAAGTGAAATGCTTAAATTTATTGACCACGTTTCAATCCTATTTCGCTAGTAAATAGATAAATTTTATAATTCAAAAAAGTTATTTTAAATAAAACTTATCCTTATACTAAGGTTAAATGAGACTATTTAATTTTTTCAAATCAAAACATGAAACTAAATTTTTAACTGAGTCGAATTTTAAAAAAAATAGAGACAATCAAATTTTAATGACTCCACAAACTTTAGATCAACTAAGAAACTTAGGTATAAATGAAGAAGATGAACTGAAACTTGAATTCTTTTTTTATACTAATCATATTGACAAAGCTAAACTTTTAGCAGATGAAATCAAAAAAATGAGTTACTCAGTTCAATATGAAGTGTCTGCCTCTGATAAAAATTTATTTTTGATAAGTGGTTTGACAACTAAATTGAAAATGTCTGAAGTTGTTGTATCTCAGTGGACAAAAATTATGTGTGAACTTGGATTTCAATTTGATAGTGAATTTGATGGTTGGGGAACAAGTCCAAACGAGGAAGATATTTAATGAAATTTTTTTTATTCTTAATTTTAACTGTAACTTTCATTTTTCCAGAAAATAGATTATTATTTTATGCAGTGGAATCAAATGATTTAGCTTATGTTGAAAATTCTATAAAATCAGGTATTTCAATTAATTCTAGAGATAGACATGGAACTTCAATTTTAATTACTGCTGCAAGATATGGTTCATTAGAAACTTTAAAATTTATTTAATTTCAAATACTAATCTAAAATCAATCATGTCAATTTAAATCTTTAGCAAATTATTTTTAGTCTAAAATAACAAATCATTAAGGTCCTGAAACACAACGTGTAAATAGTGCTAGTTTTTATTCTCAGAGTCCAAAATTATTTTTTGAATGAAGTAGCATTTTCAATACTGTGCGAAAGGGATCGAGGCGTTTCTGAATAGCGGTGGACTTTAGTCCACCGATTCAGAAGTAGCAAAGAGCTCGGTTTTTTTTTGTAGAGAACGCATTGGGTAATTTAGGCAGCTGGTAGCTACCAGCTGTTAAGTGGGTTGAAACCCACTGTTGGCTTATGAATTGCCTCTACAAAGAAAAATTCGCCCAAACTATTTCCTTAAATCAAGTGTATATGGAAACAGAGGATTGATGTCTTCTTTTGAAATTTTAAAATTTTGAAGAGAATTAGTAAATTCATAAAACCTTGAAAGTCTTCTAGATTCAGCTTCAAAAGAATTTACAGGAAATACATTATAACCTCTTCCACCTGGATGAATTACATGATAAGAACATCCACCGATGGAACGTTCATTCCATGTATCATAAATTTCAAAATTCAGTGGTGAGTGAATTGGAATAGTTGGGTGAAGACCAGATGGTGGTTGCCAAGCTTTGTATTTAACTCCACCCACAAATTCACCATTTATTCCAGTAGAAGCAATTGGCACAACTCGGCCATTACAAGTAATTAAATATCTTCCTTCAGTTAAACCAAATGCTTTAACTTGAACTCTTTCTACTGAGGAATCAACATATCTTGCTGTTCCTCCTGCTGAACTCTCTTCACCTAAAACATTCCAAGGTTCAATTCCCATTCGTATTTCTAAACCAATATCATTAATTTGTGTTTTTCCAAAAATGGGAAGTCTAAAATCTAGAAAAACTTTATACCAATCTTTTTTAAATTCAAAACCTGATTCATTTAAGTCAGTGATCACTTCTTCAAAATCTCTCCAAATAAAATGAGGCAACATAAATTTGTCATGGAGGATTGTATTATGATTTAGTAAGTTTTTCTTGTAAGGAGCTTTCCAAAATTTAGAAACAAGAGAGCGAATGAGAAGCATTTGTGCAAGGGACATTTCTGAATGTGGTGGCATTTCAAAAGCTCTCATTTCTAAAATTCCAAGTCGTCCAGTCATTGAGTCTGGAGAATACAATTTATCTATACAAAATTCTGCTCGATGTGTGTTACCTGTTAAATCAGTTAGTAAATTTCTAAAAAGTCTGTCTACTAACCAAAGTGGTGTAAAAGTATTTTTATCTAATTCTTTAAATGCAATTTGTAATTCAAATAAAGAATCATTTCTTGCTTCATCAACTCTTGGTGCTTGGGATGTTGGTCCCATAAAAAGACCTGAAAATAAATACGATAGTGAGGGATGATTGTTCCAATATCCTAAAAAACTTCTTAAAATATCTGGTCTTCTAAGAATTGGTGAATCACTTGGAGTAGAGCCACCAAGAGTAACATGGTTTCCACCACCAGTTCCAGTGTGGCTTCCATCTAACATAAATTTTTCTGCTTGAAGTCTAGAAAGTCTTGCTTCTTCATATAAAATTTCTGTGTTTTTAACCATCATTTCCCATGATGTTGCTGGATGAATATTTACTTCGATTACACCAGGGTCTGGGGTGATTTGAAATTTTGTTAGTCTAGAATCATATGGAGGTAAATATCCTTCAACGATCACCGGTATATTTAATTCTTCTGCTGTTAGCTCAATTGATGAAATCAAATCTAAAAATTCATCTAAATAACTTAGTGGGGGAAGAAATAAATATAAGTTTCCATTTCTTGGTTCAGCTACAATTGCAGTGCGAATTAAATCCCATGAAATTGGATCTAATTCTTTTTCAGTATTAGCTTTGTGCATTTTATATAAATTTTCTAATTCTTCATTTCTACCAGTTCGTTTTTTTCCTGTGCGTATAAAATTTTGGTATCTATCAGTTACTTTTTTTGTAAAATTAACAAGTGGAATATTTGGAGCTATTGGGCTAACTTGTTCATCATAATATTTTCCTTTGCCATTTGGAAGAGAATTTAATGGTAAGCGGTAACCCATTGGTGAGTCACCTGGGATCAAATACAATCTTTCTCTTTTAACATACCAATTTCCAGTTTCCCAAGCTGATTGTTGCCAATTCCATTTAAGTGGAAGAGCATAACCTGTTACTGTTCCAAGACCTTTTTCTAAAACTTTCCGAAGAGCAATTCTATCTTCTGTGTCTTTAAGATTAATTGAATGGGGATCAATATTAACAGGTAAAGTTCCTTCTTTCCAAAGATAATAATACACGTCTTCAAAACCAGGAATAATTGTTTCTTTAGTAATTGCAAGTCGTTCAGTAAGTTTTTGTAAAAATAGATTTGCTTCGTTAATACTAGTGTTACCTTTTTTTCTTTCATCAGCAAACAAAGATTGGTTGTACCAAATTGGCTCGTTGTCTTTTCGCCAATAAGAAGATAAAGCCCATCTAGGTAGTGACTCACCAGGGTACCATTTCCCTTGACCATAATGAAGAAGGGGAAGTGTAGAAAATTTATCTTTAAGTCTATTAAATAATTCTATCGCATAACTCTTCTTAGTTGGTCCGAGTGCTTCCGTGTTCCATTCTGGGTGATCCATATTTTCAATTGCAACAAAAGTTGGTTCACCTCCCATAGTCAGACGAACATCATTAGCCACTAAATCAGATTCAATTTTTTGCCCAAGAGAATTAATTTCATTCCATTCATCTCTGGTATAAGGTTTTGTTGTTCTAGATTTTTCTTCAATTCTAGAAATTGACATTTCAAATTTTAACTCCGCTTTAATTCCAGTATCAATTCCACCTGAGATTGGAGCTGCAGAAGAGGGTGATGGTGTACAAGCAAGAGGAATATGCCCCTCACCTGCAAATAGTCCTGATGTTGGGTCAAGACCCACCCAGCCTGCACCTGGTAAAAATACTTCTGTCCAAGCATGGAGATCAGTGAAATCAACTTTAGTTCCAGATGGTCCATCAATTGATTTTACATCTGGAACTAATTGAATTAAATACCCAGATGCAAAACGAGATGCAATTCCAAGATGTCGAAGAGTTTGAACCATTAGCCAAGCTGAATCTCTACAAGAACCTTTTTTTAATTTTAAAGTTTCTTCTGGGGTTTGAACACCTGGTTCCATTCTGATAATATAATTAATTTCTTTTTGTAAAAGCAGATTTATATAAACTAAAAAATCAACTGTCTTTTGTGGAGTTAAATTTAGATCAGCTACAAATTTTTTTAAAAGTTTTCCTTCTTCATCAATATGCAAATAAGGTTGAAGTTCTTTAATTTGTTGTTCAGTATAATTAAAAGGAAAACGATCTGCATATTCTTCTAAAAAAAAATCAAAAGGATTTATCACAGAAAGATCTGCGACTAAATTAATTTCAACAGAAAATTCTTTTGCTTTTTCTTGAAAATTTAACCGAGCTTGGTAATTACCAAAAGGGTCTTGCATCCAATTTGTATAATTTTCGATAGGATTGATTTTCATCGAATAGGATTCAATTCTTGTTCTGGTATGAGGTGCTGGTCTTAATCTGACAACTTGTGGAAAAATTGTAGTCGGCTTATCATAAGTATAATGTGTTTTATGGTGCAATGCTACTCGAATTGACATATAGACTCCAAAAATTTATCTTTAATCCATACTACATGCAAGTTTTAGGCTAAAAAGGATTTTTTTTTAAATTATTTGGGCGAATTTTTTTGTGGGAATTTCATTTGATTTTTCCAGTCTTTTATCTAACTTACCACAAAAAAAACACGCTCTCATCTTCGGTAAAAATCTTGCATTTGCAAGATTTTTACCACGATTCGATCGTTTTCGTTTAAACTTGTCCATAGTATTAAAATTTTAGAATTCTAGCAAAAAGGATTGACTCGGTGTCAACTTTTTGTGAAATCTAAGAATTTTTAAGACTGTACTTAAAAATTTATCAAAAAGTTGACAAAAGAGGAAAGCCTGTTTTTTCATTTTTTTGCTATATTTGATTTTTTTTGGTTAAAAAAATGAAAAATTTGCCCACCTCACCCTAATTTGATTTAAGTTGTTAAGTTTTTAGAAAAAGTCCATCTTTATGCAAAATTACACAGAGAGGGAAAATTTTTGCTTCAAAAAATCTTAAATCTGTCGATTAATTTAATATGTCAATGTTTACAAATACTCATTTTATGAAAACTCAAGATTTGCTCGAAAGAGGTTTAAATAATGCTGTTTTTAAAAGAAAAATTATAGCTGATAATATTGCAAACGTGGATGTTCCACATTTTAAACGCTCAGAAGTCACTTTTGAAGCTGAATTAAAACGGGCAATTGACCAAGAAGAAAACATGAAAATAAATGCAGTTCCAACAAAAATTTCAAACGAAAAACATTTTGAGTTTTTTAAACCACTAAATTACAAAGATGTAAGCTCTAGAGCAAATATTGACTATTTAAGCATTATGAGAGCTGATGGAAATAATGTGGACATGGAAAAAGAAGTAACCGAGTCTTCACATAACCAAATGTCTTATTCTATTTTAGCTGAAAGATTAAATCAAAATTATAAATTATTAAATATTGTAATGAGAAGCGTTTAAGGAGAATTAAATGGGTTTATTTTCATCAATTAATATTTCTGCAACTGGTCTTTCCACCCAAAGACTCAGAATGGATGTTATTTCAAATAACATCGCAAATGCAACTACAACAAGAAACACAAATGGAGATGGTCCTTTTAGAAGAGATAGAGTTGTAATGACTCCAATTAATCTACGCACTAGATGGAATTCTCCTGTTTATCCTTTTGGAATTTCTCCAGGTGAAGGGCAAGGTGTGAAAGTGATGAAAATCGAAAAAGATATGACTCCACTTCGACTAGTATATGACCCGACTCATCCAGATGCAATTAAAGTTGGACAAAAAAAAGGTTATGTAGAATTTCCAAATGTCAATATTGTAACCGAAATGACAGATATGATTTCGGCATCACGTTCTTATGAAGCAAATGTACAAATGATAAATGGTGCAAAAATGATGTTTAACAAAGCAATGGAAATAGGTAAAGCATAATGGGTTTTTATTCAGATTCAATTTCAAAAATTTCTTCACAAGCATTTCCTCTTGCTCCAAAAGGTGATCTAGTTAAAATTAAAACTGTTGATGAACGTCATTATGGTGATGTTGTTAAACCTCATGATATAAATGAAGTAAGCGAAAGTTTTGCAGATGTATTAAAAAAATCTGTTGAAAAAGTAAATGATCTTGAAGTAAATGCTGATACTTTAACTCAAAAATTAGTATTTGAACCAAATTCTGTTGACGCTCACCAAGTAATGATTGCATCTGAAAAAGCTAGAATTGCAGTTACATTTACAAAAACTCTTGTTGACGGTGTTATCAAAGCATATAAAGATTTAAGTAATTTAAGGTAATTTATCAGAACATTCTCTGCAGTGAATTTCGTGTAATTCATTTTTAGTAAAACACGCGTTGCAGATTTTGTAAAATTCTTGAACTAAATAAGAATTACAATTTTTGCAATTTGAGTTTTTAATTTCATTTAGAGTTCCGCAGCCTGCACAAACTCCTGCTTTTAAAAATGGACTTTGGTTTAATAAAAATCTCAAATGTTTTCCAATTCCTTTGAAAAAATAATAAGCAAGGAATAGTGAAATTGCTAAAGACAAAATTTTGTTTTCGATATAAAAAATAAAAAAATCGTAGGCAGCGTGAAGAAGTCCTGCTTGAATAATTGCTGGAATTAAATAGTCTTTGTAATTTTTTCCTTTTAAAAATTTTACTTTTGCAATTGAATATCCCCAAATCACAGATAAACCTAAATGAGTTGGAACTGCTGTGATAGACCTCATTACTAAATTTACAAGTCCATATTGAAATACATATTCAAAATTTTCGATTACAGCAAAACCAAGAGCAACTGAGCTGGAATATACTAGCGCATCAATTGGCTCGTCTAATTCTTTTAAATTTTTTACTAGAATGAAAGTGATAAACGCTTTCCAAAATTCTTCATTTAGTCCAACAAAAAGGGAAAGAAAAAAACTTTTCCCAAAACTGAGATTATCTTTGCTCATTGGAATTGCACTGAAATCAGAAAATCCTTTATTAAATAGTCCTGCAAAAAAAGCAGATAAAAATCCACCAATGATTAAGATTCTTAGTACAACAGAAATTGGCTCAGGTTCAACTTTATCATGTCCATAAATAAATTTTAACCAAAATCCACCACTCACCAAAATTGCTAAACTAATTACTAAATAATCCATAGTCTAAAGAAATTTTTGTTTCTGTCAACTGTCAACCTAATTCATAATTCCACATTCATCATTTATAATTCATCATTAAAAAGAAGGGCGTTCCTTTTATTGAATGAAGAATTTAGAATTACTGAGTCTGAAATCAATTAGTAATTCTTCATTCATTAAAAGTCGTGCTTTTCGCTTCGGTCAAAAAATTTTATTCACCCTTCGAGAATCTCTTGGGTAAAAAATTTTTTGACCCCGCTACAATCACTAACGCTTTTTAAGTTGAATTGATAAATTCTTTTGTTTTGAATGAATTAATTTGAATTAAAAGAAATTTAGTTTAAGGAAAAAATCTAAACTAAAATACTAAATTAAACAATGAAAAAAATGAAATTATTAATTTTTTTAACATTAATCCTTTTCTCCAGTCCATTTTTATATAATTATTTTGTAAAAATTTTTATAGAATATCAACTGAATCATATTCAATCAAAAGAAGATAAATTTGATTTAAATAAAATTTTAATACCAAGTTGGGATTTATTGGTAATTACTGAAACTACAGATAGTGGTTTATTATTTACTTGTGAAGAATTAGATTCTAAAATTGGAGTTAAAATCCCATTTACTAATTTTAATGAAATTATATTTTCTTTTTTTCATAAACAAAATCTAGTCATTGAATTTAAATATTCTCATTCTGATATTCATAAAAATTTTATAGGCTGCAAAAATGATAAAAATAATTTTTATGGAATTTCTGTTTTTAAACCAGAAGAAGCTATTTTTTATTCAAACAAAAAAGACAAAATATTACCAAATTGTAAATATTCGAATGAAGTAGAATTAAATAATTTGGTAGATACATTTAGTTATTGTAAAATAGAATTATAATTGAAATTTAAATAAAGCTATGAATATAAAAAAAATATTAATACTAATCATATTATTTATCTTATTAAATAGTTTTATTTTTTCTGATGAAAACAAACACATATATTCTCTTAAAGAAGAAAATTATTTAGGTTTAAAAAACTCATTTAGAATAAAAACTAAAACTTTTGAATTGCTAGTTCCTACAGAAATTGGTCCTAGAATTTTACATTTTTCAAAACTTGGAAAATCTAATTTGTTTAAAGTTTTGAATGACCAAATTGAAAAAAAAGATTCTTCCAATTGGATAAATTTTGGAGGACATAGACTTTGGAGAGCACCTGAAGATAAAGTTCTAACTTATTCGCCTGAAAATTCAAAAGTAAACTTTGAAAAATTTCAAAACTTTATTCGGATTTCTAAAATTGATTCTGTAAATTCTTTATTAAAAGAAATAGAAATTTATCCTTTAACTGATGATTCTATAAAAATTCTACATAAATTAACAAATCTCAGTAAAATAAAAACAAAAGTTTCGGCTTGGGCTTTGACTGTTTTTCCATTAGAAGGAAAAGTAATTTTACCTTTTTCTAAAAGAGGAACACATCCAGAAAATTTACTTGCCTCAGATTCAATTCATCTCTGGGCATATACTGATTTATCTAATCCAATATTTTCTTTTTATAAAGAATTTATTTTAATGCAAAAAAAAGAAAATTCTATTTTACCACAAAAAATAGGAGTTGGAGGTGAAGTAGGCTTTGTTGCTTATATTCTAGATGATCAAGTATTTGTTAAATCATTTAAAATTTTTCCTCATCTAGCTTATCCCGATAAAAACTCAAGAGTCGAAATTTTTATAAATAAAAAGTTTGTTGAATTAGAAAGCTTAAGTCCATTAAAAATTTTAAATGAAAATGAAACTATCTCACATACTGAAATTTGGCATTTGTTTGAACTTGAAAAAAATAATATTTCAGATGAAGAAATTTATAAATTTGTTTTAGAAAAAATGAAAAATTAAATTACCAAAATTTCCACCAAATAATTATAGATGCTTTCCAACCAATGATAATTCAAGGAACTAAAACTAAAATTTTATTTTGGTCAGTTTCTTTCATTTCATAAAAATTCAATTTTCTAAATTCACCTTTTGTATACAGTTTATTTTGGTCGTGATGATATGGACTAAACGCATGACCAGACTGACCAAGTGGATTGATAAGTAAAATTTCATCTAAACGAGAAAAATCTATAATCATTCTCATAGAAGGACCAGCTTCCACTTCATGGGAATTTTTTCCAAGTAGAGTTAGTAAATTATTAATGGTTTCAGATCCACCGTTAACTGGAATTTTTTCTGAATTAAAAAGTTTTCCAAGTAGAGGAATTTTACCAAGTGGATGTTTAATTTCTAAAGTATGAAGTTTATTCCATGTCCAATCATTTGGATTCTTACCAATTTTTCCAAGAAGAGAATAAATTGAGATTTTAAAAGTTTTTACTAGAATATTTTTTTTAGTTTCAATTTCTTTTGTAGTAGTATTGTCCCAAAACTTAGATTCATTTTTTTCAAAAATTCTTTTTAAAAAATGATGAGCTCTTGATGTACTCATAATTGATTCAAAATCTTCTTTTCCAAGTTCGTCATAAAAAATTTCTCGAACCAAATGAATTCTTAATTCAGAAAAAATTGAAGCCCCAACTGAATTTAGTTCACCTTTTTTGTTCCAAGATTTTAAAATATCTAGAGAAGTTTTTTCAAGTTCGTTTAACTTTTCTGATTCTAAAATTGGAATTAAATCTTTTAAGATAAATTCACTAGAATCAAAATAATCATCTAGAATTAATTTTTTCATATCTTCTACGTCAAAAGAATTTTTGGAAGAAAGATTTTTTTCAATTTGTTTGGATCTATCATCAGCTTGAAAATATCCTTGAATATTAAATTTTGTTCTGTCAAAATGTTTGTGATTTGCAGTGAAAATATATCCAGATTTTGGATTGATAATTTTTGGATTTGAATGTTTTTCTCCCCATTCAAAATTTCCACTTTCCCCATCAAGAACTCGGTCTGTAGAAAAATTATTTTTGTAAATTCCTCCAACTGGAAAATATGCAATATCACCTGTACTTGTTCCGACAACAAAATTTAAACCTGGGGCATTAAATTCTGTTAAAGAATCTTTAAAATTTTCTAATGATTTACTTTGGTTCAAAAGGTAAAATGAATTAAGAGAATTATTATTATCCATAAACATTGCCCATTTCATAGAAATTAATTCTTTTGGGTTTTCTTCAATATCAGAAATGACTGGTCCATGAATTGTTTCTCTAATGCTTAGTTCAACAGGGTTTTCATTTTTTATAGAGATTACTTCGTTATGAAATTCAATATCTTGTGGTTTTCCTTTAAATAAAATTTGTCGAGGATTCTCTGGATTTATTTTTTCTTTATAAAAATCCATGTCGTCATTTTCAAACATGGTCAATGCCCATCCTAAATTTTTATTAAATCCAATAACTGCAAATGGAATAAATGGAAGATGATGTCCATATATTTCAAAATCATCAGTATGCAAATAGGCTTCAAACCATATGGATGGATTTGAAAAAGCGATATGAGGGTCATTTGATAAAATCACTTTTCCATTTTTGGATTTAGAAGGAGAAATTGCCCAAGAATTACTTCCTTGTAAAATTGGAATTCCTAATTCTAAAAATTGTTTTTGAATATCAGTCCATGGTTCAAGGTAGGAAAGATTTTCATTTTTAATTTGAAAGGAATATTTGTCTTCAGTGATTTCTGATACTTGTAATGCACTTAATTTTTTTTCAAGATTGGAAATTACTAAATCAGAATGAAATGCTTCTGCAAATCCAAATGCCATAAAACCTACAAATCCAAATACATCTTCTATATCTATACTTTCAGATTTTAATCCTAAGATTGTTTGTTCCACTGGAGTTTTTCCAACTTGGATAAAATAATTTACTCCACGAAGATAGTCATTTAAGTTTTGAAATGCTTCAGGATGAAATTTATTTTGATTTTTTAAAAGCCATTTTTTTGAATTTCGTTTCAGTCCAACAGTTCTAAAAAGTTTATCTGCTTTAAGTCCGTCACTTCCAATAACTTCTGATAGTCTACCTGAAATAACTCTTTTTAAAAGTTGCATTTGAAAAAGTCTTTCAGAGGCATAAACATATCCAAGTGCAAAGTACAAATCTTTTTTATTTTTTGCAAAAATTTTTGGCACCCCAAAATCATCCCGATGAACTTCCACTCTTTCAACTAGCCCTGGAATTTTTTCTAAGCCAAAATATTTTGGAACACGAGTAGAGAACCAAGAATAAAATATAAAACCAAGTGTGATAGAAAAAATTAGTAAATAATGCCAATTCGTTTTGAAAAAAGATTTTTTTGTCTCTGCCATAGTAAACCAAATTGGTTTTGGGAATTTATTTGGGTAGAAAATTTTTATGAATCAGATTAATATTGATAAAAAAATTTAAACTTTAATATTGGATCATAATTATTTTTTTAAGTGTTTCTTTACAGTTAAATTTGTTTTAAATATTCTTTGGCCTAAAGAAAAACTTGAGATTTTTAGACTTAGTTTTATAAATCATTAAATTCAATACAAATTCTAAAAAAAAGATGCAATTATTTCTTATTTATGAGTCGAAATTCCAGTTGAAAAATTAAAAATTAAATTAAACCTAGTTTGAATGTCCACAGAAAGAATACATATTGCCAATAGTAAAGGTGGGGTTGCTAAAACTACATTTGCAGTTAATCTTGCGGTTGCACTTTCTTCTTTAACAAAAGAAAATTTTAAACCTATCAAAGTTTTACTTGTGGATATCGATCCTCAAAGTTCAGCATCTTGTTATTTATTAGGAAAAGAATATTTTTTAAAATACATTACTCCTTATACTAATTTAAGTTTAACTGGTTTATTTAGTTCTATTCTTGGAATTACAAAAAAAATTCACCCAAATGAAATTTTAATTGGTCGTGAAAATGATTCTCCCATTTTTAATAAAGAAAATCTTCAGTCCTATGAAAACTTACATCTAATATCATCACATCCTAAATTAAAAGATATCGAAATATTTGTTTATAAAAATATGAACAAGAATGAAAGAATTTCTATTGTTAAAAAAAATGAAACTGTTTATATTTATTCTTTGCTCTCAGAAATTTTATCTGAAATTGAATCTGATTATGATTATGTGATTTTAGATTCTCCCTCTAATTTAAGCTTTTTAAATTTGAATGCACTATATTATGCAGATTCGATCTTAATTCCAGTTATTCCTGATGGAATTTCATTTCAAGGAATGGAATTAATACTTAACGAAGTAAAAACCAAATTTCCAGTTTTTCAAAATTTTTTAAATAAAAAAAGAATTCTTAGAGGAGTAGTATTTAATAACTGGGAACAAAAAATAAATATTCATTCAGAATATTTTTCTAGAATTGAAGAAGAGTTTCACACAAAATGGAAAAAAAATCTGAAAGAATATTTAGATAAAGACTTTTTCTTATTTAATGGAGCTAAAAGGTCAGCAAAAATTCCAATTGCTTATGAAGAAGGTCGTCCAATTGATGATGGAAGTCCAGTTTCAGAAAATTTTAGAGCCTTTATGAACATAGCAACAACAATTAGAAAAGGTTGGAAGAAATGAGAATTAAATTTTTAATCCAAAACTTATTAAAAGATCCATTTCTAGTTTTTACTAATGAAGAAATTTTAAAGCTTGGGAAAGACTTAAACTTTATTTTGGAAATTTTAACTGTAAATAAGTTAAAAGATACTTTTGAAAAACATTTAGATAAAAAATCAAGTGAAGAACTTTTAGAAAAAATCAAATTAAATTCTAGTATTACCAAATTTAGTATCCCAAAAATAAAAGAACTTTTATTAAATTTACAAAATTCTAATTTTAACGATTTAACAGAAAAAGAATATTTTTCTTTTGAAGATATTTTGGAAAGAGTTTATAAAAAGATAAATTTAAGTAAAAATAAAGAATTGATACGTGAACTAGAAGAACAAGTTCCCGTACCTTTAAGAGAATTATACAACCAAGAATCAAGTTTGATTCCAGAAATCACTTTTAACCAAAATGAAGAAATTCAAGAAAAAATTGTAGAACAAACAAAAAAATTGGTTTCAGATACTTTAAAAAAAGCTGCTAAATATAAAATCATATTTTCAAAACTAAAAACAGTGCCTGAAAAAAACTCAATTGCTTTTTTAAATAAATTGTCTAAAAAAGAAAAACAAGAAATTTCTCATCTTGCAAATTTAACCAAAAATGATGAAAATGGAAAGGTTACAATTTATTTACTTTCAGAAAAAAATACTTCAATTTGGCTAGAAACATTCATAAAATCAAAAAAAAATATTTCAATTTTTGATGTTTTAAAATAATTTTTAAAATTTATGTTTTATCTTTAATATTTTTTAGATAAAGGTTATTTCTTAATAAATTAACTAGGAATAAAAAAAATCCATTAATTTAAAAAACTAAAAATAAATTTTTTACTTCAAAAAATATCTGATTTGTTTGAAAATTAAATAAATATACAAATAAAATTGATAAACTAAATGCTGATGCAATTGGTATCATTAAATTATCATCTAAAAAACCCATTAGTCCATGTCCTGAAAAAAATTCTGCTAGAGCAGCAATTATACCTGAAAAACAAATTGATAAAAATACTTTATAGTTAAATTCTCCATTGAGGCTAATTGAAAAAAATGAAGCTGAATCGGTTGAAAAAATAATCATAAAAATGAGTCCCACAAAAATAGATGCAAAAATAAATGCTAAAATTCCAATTAAAGACTTACCGTTATAAAAACGATACTTTCCATATTTTGACCCAAAATAAGCAGCTACTGGATCACCAATTAATAAAAATCCAACTGAGATGAAAAAGATTTCAGCAGGAAAAAATAAAACCACAATCGCATTTGCTAGAAGGTAAGGAATAGTTGCGTTCATTCTATTTTGTTCTTCTTCTTTCATTATCATTCCAAAGTTGGAATAAAACCAGGTTTTAAAATTTTCATTATTAAATCTTAATATTTCAGTAAGTGATAGTAAAATCACTTGTAACATTAAAATTGAAAATATAATTGCACGGGATGCATTTATTAAACCAAAACTATCTTTAAAAACATCAAAATAATACAATGAGGGTAAAATAAATCCCAATAAATGAAATAATTTTCTTTTATAATTAAAACCGCCGCTCATACTTTATTACCTTTCATTGCCATTTTCATAGCAAGTTCTTCATTTGGAGCAACATTAAAAATACGATTTAATCCAGAAATTTGTAAAGTCTGTTTAACATTTTTCGCTAAATTTAAAAAAACAATTTTGTTTCCAGATTTATAACTCATATCTGATATTTCTTTTAATGCTCCGATTCCCATTGATGAAATAGTAGTAACTTCTTCCATATCAATGATAAGTCCACCTTTTCGATTGCATTTTCTAACTTCTTCTATGAAGTTTTCATAAGTAAAATAAGAAATTGCACCTTCAATTCTCATTACAAAAACAGTTTCGATTTTCTCAACATTAATTTCAATTTCAGTAATGCTCATACATACTAAAATCCAATTCATGTTCCAATTTTCAAATGTAAATTTTATTTGACTAAGTTTTTTTCATTCTTGCAAACTGGAAAACAAATTTGAATATCGAATTTATGAGAGAAATTGTAAAAGTCAATGTAAAAGAAGTCCTAGCTATATTTTCTTCTTTAGAAAAAGACATTAATGAACTAGACCAAACTCATAAAAATATCAGTGAAAATCGAGATTATAGCAAGACCTTAAAAGAAAGTATCTTTAGTGAAATTGAGAAATTAGAATTAATAAAATCTAGTTTACTTGGTTTAGAGGTTGAATTGCCAAAAGGGATTTATTCTAAAGAAATTGAATTAACTGATAACGAAAATTTGAAACTAAATTCGGGAGAAATTTACATTGAATCTAAAAAACCTAAGAAAAAAAATAAGTATTAGTTTAATCACCTTCTTAAGCTTAACAAATTGTAACAAAGCTGGAGAAGTTTTAGCAGAATTTGAAGGAACTCAAATTACAAGAAAAGATTTGAGAGAATTTTATACAATCATCAACTTGCCTCAAAATGAACAATCTACAAGCATTAAATACCAAACATCAGCAGTTGAATCTATTGCAGTAGAAAAGATGGCTTTGATTGAAGCAGAAAAAAAAGGTAAATTAAAAACTGAAACTTTTAAAACAATTTATGAATTAAAAGAAAAACAAGTTTTAGTTGGACTTTATAGAAAAGCTATTTTAGAAAAAAATAGTTCAAATGTAATAATGGCAAATGGACAGTTAGTTTTTATTAAAAAAGACCAAAATGGAAAACCAAACCAAGCTAAATTTGATTCTATATGGAAATCACTTTCTGAAAAAAAAACTGAAAATGAAATTGATGAAATTATTCGCAGCAGTTCAGATGAAATGGGAAGACTTCCAGTTGCTGGTTTAATTGAACCACAATGTATGAATTGTTCTAAGGATAATATTTTAGTTAATATTTTTTCTGAAGCTGTTGAACAAAAAGTAACAAAAACTTTTTTTAAAAAAGATTTAGAAGGTGATTTATTTATTTATAGAATTTTAGAAGTAAAAGAAATCAAAAAAGAAGATATGAAATCTTATATTACTAAATCTTATATAAACTTTGAAAATAAAGCAAAAGATTTTAAATCTACTGCTACAAATGAAGAACATGGAAAACTTGCTGATTATTATCTTAGAGATAAAGTTCAGATTGAGAGAGAAATTGACATGATTGAATCAAAATATAAAAATGATTTAGATTCCAGCATTTGGAATGATGAATATAAAAAAAGATTATCTAAATCAGGAATTTTATTTTCAGATTTGATGAATCGAATTATAGAAGGAAAAGAAAAAGAATTTCCTAAATTCACTGATAATACAGTTTTATATAAAAAAGATGGCGTGGATTTTACTTTTAAAAATTTAAAATCTGAATATGATAAAATTAATTTAAAAAAAAGAATTACTTCTGATCAAGATATTTTTTCATTTTTTCAATCTGCTTATCTTCCAATTTATGTTTTGTCAGAACTTGAAGAAGTAAAAAGCTTAAAATCATCTGAAAATTTTATTACGAGTATGGATTTATGGAACAGAAAAATTGCTTGGTCAATGATTGTTGAAGATATTGAAAAAGGAATTGTTGACCCAGACGATAAACAACTAAAAGATATTTATGAAGCTGGAAAAAGTACTACTTACCAAAAACCAAGTCCATCAGATCCAAACAAAATGGTAGTAATGAGTTTTGAAGAAGCAAAACTTAGAATTTTAGAAGAAATAAGAAATACTAAACTTAAATCAGAAATCCAAAGACTAGTAGAAAAATTAAAATCAGATTATAAATATAAACTTAATCCTGATAAATTAAAAGCTGGTAGTATTTAATTTGTGAGTAAATTTTATTACTATCATTTATCGATACTATTTAAAAACGATAGTAATAAAAATTCATACTTTTTAAAATTTTAGTATCTTACTTAAAAAAAAAATAATAATTTTTGTATTTTAAAAAACCCATATTAATAAAAACTTTCGCTAATGTTGTTATTTTTATTCAATCAAATACTAAAACATTTCAAATTCCGTACGTAGTAAATTTGTAACCCATTGCAAAATTAATAGTTAATTTAGCTTTGGTCTCGCATGGAGTTTTTAATGAAAAAAACTTTTTACCTAAATTATATATTTATTTGTGTATTATTAAATTATTGTGAAAACCCAAATTATAATAATATATGTGATATTAAAAATACTTCAAAGTATTTTAAAGAAGCAATTATTCTTAGAGAAACTTCTAATAATGAATTTTATTGTAACTTAAGAATTAAAACTGCAACTACTCAAACTTCATCTCCTACAATATCCTCCCCAACTACAACTTTAAGTCCAACAGCAGTTTTAGTTGCTCCTACCATTAGTTTTCCAAATAAATTGTACCAAACTTTTCAAGGTTTTGCTTTTCCAACTCCAGTAAATCCAATCACTTCTGGAACAATTACTAACTGTTCAATAAATCCTTCTTTGCCACAAGGTTTGATTCTAAACCAAACTACTTGTGCAATTTCAGGAACACCAACAGTTGGTGGTGCTGGTGCAGAATATACAATCACTGCTTCAAATCAAACTGTATCAACAACCACAAAATTAAAATTAAAAGTGATTGGACCAAATGCTTTTAAGGTTTATGGTCAACCCAACTTTACTTCAAACACTGTGAACAATGGAGGAATATCAGCAAATTCTCTTAACTCACCTTGGGGAGTTGGAGTTGATCCAAATGATACTGTGTATATTACAGATCAATTAAATCATAGAGTTTTAGTTTATTCAAATGGTAGCACTACTGCTTCAAAAGTTTTTGGACAACTTAATTTTACATCTGGAACAGCTAATGCTGGAGGTATAGTCTCTGCATCTGGTTTTGATCAGCCTAGTGGATTTGCAATTGATAAGGATGGAAATATATACTTTAGTGATACATCTAATCATAGAGTTCTTCGATTCCCAAATAATGGATCTACAACTGCAAATTTTTCTTGGGGTCAAAATGGATCTCTCACAACTGGAGGAATTGGAAATGATGGCACGGCAATTGATAGATATTCTTATCCAACAGATATGACATTTGATAATTCAAATAATATGTATGTTGTTGAAAATGGAAATCGAAGGATTTTATTTTATCCAAATGGAAATACTGTTCCAAATTTTTTGTATGGTCAACCTTCTGGAAATTATACTACATTTACAAACAATAATACTTTGATTGATGGCAATTGTGTTACAGGAATTAATTGTGCTGGTTTAAATTTACCAACTTCCATCACAACAGATAGTAATTTTGTGTATATAGCAGATGGTACAAATCATAGAGTGATGATTTTTCCAAGAGGAAATAATGTTGCTTCTATTGTAATTGGACAAAATTCATTTACAACAAATACTAGTGGTTGTACACAAAATACAATGAAACAACCTTTTGGACTTTCACTAGATACAAATGGATATTTATATGTTCTAGCAAATTCATTTGCAGTCGCAAACACACAGGGAAGAATTTTAGTTTATAAACCTCCATTCACAACCGGAATGAATGCATCTTTTGTAATTGGTGGAGGACAAACTACTTTAACAAATTTTACAAGTTGTTCAAATGGTGTTTCATCAAATCAATTTTCTCAAAATACAAGAGGTAAAATTTCTTTTGATTCATTTGGAAATTTATACATGTCAGATGATTTAAATCATCGTGCTTTAGTTTTTTAAATGGCTGAAATTTTTTTATTTTTTTATGTGTGAATTTTTTTTCACCTAACACTATTTAAACGATAAATCATTTTTTTTTAGGTTTAAAAAAATTATTATTTTTTTGGAAGGAAACACACTGAAAAATTTCAATACAGTTGCTGTTAAAAAGGATTGAATTCTCATTCTAAAAGTTGAAATTAAAATCATTGACTAAAGAAATAATTTTTAAATTTATGAGTAGGAAATTTTAATTTTAATAGGAAGGTTATTTTAATGAAAGACTCAACTCCTCAATATGATCCAAAACAAGACCCAGTAGTAATTAGTTTCACTGAAGAATTGAAAAATCAAATTCCAAACTATTTAAAAAATATTATTTTATATGGTTCAAGAGCTAAGGGTGATAATAAAAAACACTCTGATTATGATTTTGTTGTATTGCTATTTGAAAGAAATGAAAAAATTTCAGAGATAGTTTATGATATTGGTTATGGAATTTTAGATAAATATGAAAAATTAGCTTCTTGTCTTATTTTGAATGAAACAGAATGGAAAATTCAACAAAATTTTTTAATTGGAAAAAATATTTTAAAATACGGAATCTGGATATTATGAGTGAAAAATTAGATTTTGCTAAAATGTATTTACAAAAAGCTTCAAGTAAGTTAGAGTCAGCTTTAACAAATTTAGAACATAAACAATTTGATGATTCTGTTTCAAGAGCTTATTATTGTATTTTTCATGCAATATCTGCATTAATTTTTTTGAATGAATTAGAATTTTCTTCTCACAGCCAAACATTAGTATATTTTAATAGAGAATTTATTAAAACAGAAATTTTTCCAAAAAAATTTGGAAAGTGGATTTATAAACTATTTGAATTTAGAGAAACAGGGGATTATACAATTAATCCTAATATCACTGAAAATAATGCAAAAGAAGCTTACCAATTAGTTTCTGAAATTTTAGAAACTATCTCAAATTATATCGACAAAAACTATTCATAATCTAAAAAATGAAACTCATATCAATTCTTCTCATTCTAATTTTATTCAACTGTTTTAGTTTATTTAACAAAGGAATTATTTCTCCTTTGTTTGATGATAAAAAAGAAATTGAAAAATATAAAAATGAAATATCTTCCTGTGATGCAAATTCTTATAATAAATTATATTTTAATAAATTGGAATTAAAAACAACTTCTGAAAAACTTAGGACTCCATCTGCATTTATAGATTTAATAAGCGGTTATTATGGAGTTTATTATTTTTATCCAAATGGTTTGAAAATGTTTGCTTCTTTAATGTATGGTGGTTCTGGAGGATTTTTTTTAAATAAGGAAGTTGATAAGAATTTTTATAACTCAAGACAAAGTTTTTATAAAAATTGCGATTCATATAGTGATATTTTTTTTAACCAAGAAATAAAATATACTATTGAGTTAGATTTAAAATTAAAAGAGAATTCTCAAATTGAAAATAGGCATATAATCACTTTAGAAAATGAACTCAAAAATAAATGCATCAAACATTTACCAAAAGTCAAAGAGGGATTTTATATTAGTATGTTTGATTCTATTTCTCCATCTGGTGGCTGGTACAATAAAAACTTAAATCCTAATTTAGATATTAAATATGATGAACTTTTTAATAATCAAAAAAAATTAAATATTTTTAAACAAAAATTTTTAAAAGAAATTGAAAAAGAAAATTTAGAAATTTATGGAGTTGTTTCAAATGTTGATCTAAGAGGAAATTTTTTAGATTGTGAAGTAAGAGCTTTTATCGATTACAAAGATGGAATAGGCGGTATATTTAATAAATATTTATTGCCTGAGCTGAATTGAATATTTGGGATTATACAGAAAAGATTAATTCAAAGGTTCATTAAAAAATCGTGGAAAACGTAATTCTGTAAATAATCTTTTTAACTCACTTGACCTAAATATAGATGAAATATCAAAATCTAGTTTATCTTCAGAATTTAAATAATAAAAATATAAATCTAGAATTGCCATAGATCCAAGTAAATCAAATCTATTCCGAATATTCTTAAGCTGTTTTCCTTGAGATTAGTAGTAACCAACATAATCAGATTTATATCTTTTGTCTATTACAAGCATTTGTATAGAAATCTGTGAATAAGAATTTTCACTCTGTGGAATATTTAGCAATATTTCAAATTCTACTTCAACAGAATCATTTAAAGTGATTGTGGAACCATTTCCATATATCGAAAAACCAATAAAAGCAGGAACTTCATTTGATCTATGCTCAATTTTAATTTTGGGAAAAGTATCTGAAACAAAAAAACTATTTGCAAAATCTTTTTCAATGAATTCTTTCTCTGCAATTATTTTTTGTAATTCAAAACTTAGTTTAAATTTTAGTCTATCAGATTTTTTTATGCCCATAAGATTTTATTTTTTTATTTTAGTTATTTATGAATGTACTAAAATTATTTTTCTTTCTTTTATCCAAATTGAAAGTTTTTTTGGTAAATTTGCATCGATTAAAAATTTCATTAGGAAGCGATATAAATACTTTTGGTTTGAAGAACTTTATTAGCAAATATTAAACAAGCTAAAATATCTTCTTTTACAAGGTCTTCATAATCTTCTAAGATTTCTTCATGAGTCATTCCTGAACCAAGTAAGTCAAGCATCCATTCCACTGAATATCGTAGATTTCTAATTGTAGGTTTCCCAAAACAAACTTCAGGATTTAAAGTGATTCGATTTAATAAATTTGATTCAGACATATATTTTTTTTAAGCAAAGACAATTCCAAGTCAATCATTTTTCAATAGCAGAATAACTTTATGAAAAATGAAAAAAATTGATTGATTTTTAATTAGTAATTATGTTCTCTTATAAAATAGGAATAATGTAAATCTCAATTGTTAAAAAAAAACTTACCCTTTATTAAATTAATCAAACAGTTTTTCAAAGGAATTTTATCTTCACCTTGTATAGAAATTTGTTCATATAAAAAAGGAGATCCATTTTGCAAAGCATGTGGACTCACTAGACCAGAAAAAAAATTATGGAAAAATTCAAACTCAATTTCTAGAAAAGAAATTTTGCTAAATTGTAAAAATAGGTTAGTAGCTGGTGATTGGAAATAAAATACTCCCGTTAAACGATAGTATTTTTAAATCAAACATTTTAACAAAACAAATTCTTCTTTTTTACTTTTTTTTAATGGAACTGCTTTGATTTCTAACCCAAGTCCACAAGCATGAATATAATCTATTAAAGTTGAAATACGAATGTCCTCTCTAGATTCAATTCTAGAAATACTAACTTGTGAAAAACCTTTTAAATCATTCTGCCTTATTCCAAATTTTTTTCTCATTTCTGATAATTTTAATTTGAATATCTTTTTTTGAGCTTCCAATTTAATTTCTTCGATAGTTTCTTTTGGAAGAAGTTTTTCCATATCCTCAAAAAAATTTTTTAATTTCTTAGTTTTTCTTGTTTTCATAATTATTCTAGCTCCGATAAGTATTGAAAATAAATCTTTTCAGCTTTTTTAATTATTTTTTCATAAAAATCTTTTTTTTGAGCTTTATTTCCACCTATTAATAAAACAGCATTTCGTTTGGGATCAAAAACAAAAATAATCCTAAATGGTCTTCCATTACTTCTAATTCTTAGTTCTTTTAAATTTGATACTTTAGTTCCTTTTAAAGTGTCAACATGAGGTCTTCCTAAACTTGGACCCAAATGACTAAGAACTTCAATTGCTATAAAAATATCTTTTTTTGCAATTGCATCAATTTCCTTAAACCATTCAATAAATTCTTCAGTCCTAAGAATATTAAACATTTATAACAATATAACACATTCGTTATGTTTGTCAATTTAAATTTTGAATTTAAAAATTGAACTTCAATAAAATAGATTAAAATCGCCCTATAAAAAACTTTTTCGTCTGGCACTGATTCTATATTTGAGTATTGCAAAGATGGAATAGGCGGTATATTTATTACCTGAGTTGAAATAAATTACCCCCGTCTCACGATAGTATTTTTCAATACAAGCGATAGAGATACAAAATGTTCCGAAGGAAGTCTGAGCAAACTTGCGAAGACCAAAGCATTTTGTAGCTCGGTCGGAGCTTGCTCCGAATCGCCCATTCTAGAAGATAGAGGCTAGAAATTAGAAGTATAATTTATTGCAAAATAGATTTATCCAAGTAAAACAAGAATCATAATAACTAAACAACCTCCAACAAATTTGAAACATGTTCCTTCTATCTTCAATCCTCTACATTTGAGACCAATTCTCAATTCAACAAAAAATTTTGATTCAAAAATGATCATTTAATATAAATTAAATGACAGATTTGATTTGATTCTTTTTTTAGTAATAAAACTAAATTAATTGGAGAAAGAAATTTGGATACTATTCTATTCCACCTTATCTTTACAGTCCTATTTGTAATTGCAAATGTTGTTTTTGCTAAAGCAATTTTATATCGCGTAAGTCTTGTTTTTAGTGGACAAAAAGCGTCTTTTCATGAAGATTTTAGAGAACATAAAAATCTTGGTTTTAGAATTAAAAGTTTTTTATTTAATGTTCTACTTCAAAAGAAAAATTTTCAAGAGCCACTTCGTGGTATCATGCACGCATTTATTTTTTATGGATTTATCACTTACCTCATTCACACAACAAACCAAATGGTTGCAGGTGTATTTGGATATTGGATGAACATGAATGAGCTATATTCATTTTCACTTGTCGCTTTAATTTCCGATAAATTAAATCATGTATACGAATTTGCTGTTCAAGGAGTTTCGTTTTTAGTTTTACTTGGACTTGGTTTTTTTGCTTGGAGACGCTGGGTTGCCAGGGCTAAAGGTTTAGACGTTCATTCTCCAGCATCAGCAATTGTAATTGGAATGATTGCAACTCTAATGGTTTCAACTTTAATCGGTGAAGGTGCAAAATCAATCTCTTCTACTTTTGCAGAACACTCCAATCAAAGTTTTATTGCAGCAGGTCTTGGAAATTCATTTTCCTTAATGGGACTTTCAAGTGAGGGTGCAGATTTATTATTTAAAGCAATGTGGTGGGGTCATATTTTAACTGTGTTCACTTTTATGTTGTATGTTCCAACTTCTAAACACGGACATTTGATTTATGCTCCAATGAATTATTTTTTTGCAACAGATACTCCAAGAGGACAATTATCCAAAATCAATTTAGAAGATGAAAATGCAATTTGGGGATCAAACAAAGTTCAAGATTTCCCTTGGCCATCTCTCATGGACGGACTATCTTGTATTGAATGTGGAAGATGCCAAGTTCAATGCCCTGCAAACAGAACAGGTAAAGTTTTAAATCCAAAATCAATTATTGTTGAACTGAAACACGCATTAATGGAGCAAATGCCAGCAGTTGTAGAAGCAAAAAAAGCTGGCAAAACTGCTGAAGAAATTATGGGTCTTGAATCAAATGTAATTGGAGACAAATATATTTCTGAAGAAGCAATCTGGGGTTGCACTACTTGTTATGCTTGTGTAGAAGCTTGTCCAGTTGGAAACAACCAAGTAAATGCAATTGTAGAAATGAGAAGAAATTTAGTTCTTGCTGAATCTAGATTTCCTGCTGAGCTTCAAGGTGCATTTACGAACATGGAAAACAATTCCAATCCTTGGGGAGTAGGGGCACACACTCGTGCAGATTGGGCTGAGGGTCTTGGTGTAAAAACTATGGCTGAAGACAAAGATGTAGATGTTTTATATTGGGTTGGTTGTGCTGGTGCATTTGATGAAAGAAGTAAAAGCACTGCAAGAAGCCTTGTAAAAATTATGCAAAAAGCAAATGTCAAATTTGGAATTCTCGGAACTGAAGAAAGTTGTTCTGGTGACTCTGCAAGACGTGGTGGAAACGAGTACCTTTACCAAACATTAGCACAAGCAAATGTAGATGTGATGAACGGATATGGTGTAAAAAAAGTTGTTACTGCTTGTCCACATTGTTACAACACAATCAAAAACGAATACCCTCAATTTGGTGGAAATTTTGAAGTGGTTCATCATTCTGAATTTATCAATCAACTACTTGATGAAAAGAAAATCAAAATGGATATCACTGTTGAAGACACAAAAAATTCAGTTGCCTATCATGATCCTTGTTACCTTGGTCGTTACAATGATGGATATGAAAATCCTCGAAGCATTGTAAATGCAGTTTCTGGAAATAATTTAAAAGAAGCTGAAGACCACCATTCCAAATCACTTTGTTGTGGTGCGGGGGGTGCTCAAATGTGGATGGAAGAGCAAAATAATGATCGTGTGAACAATAAAAGAACTGCTCAACTCATTGAAACTGGTGCTTCTACAATTGCAGTGTCTTGTCCGTTCTGTATGACTATGATGACTGATGGTGTAAAAACTGCTGGCAAAGTGGATGAAGTAAAAGTCAAAGACATTGCGGAACTTGTGGCTGAGAAGATTTAACCTCACCCCCTTCCCCCTCTCCATTGCTGAACTGATGCAACAGAGAAGGGGAGGTTTAAATTGGAGAATTTTTCAGTAAAGTTTTTGAAATAGTTGCCTTCTCCGTTTTGTTAGAAATGGAGAGGGCTTTTCACAAATCAAATACTTCGAATTATGAAAAATTGGGTGAGGTTTGACTTCTGTAAAACTTGGGCGAATTTTTTAAAGTAAGGACTTAATTTATTAAGTCCTTACTTTAAAAAAACACGCTTTACGCTACAATCTTTTTGCAAGCAAAAAGGATTTCCGCTTCAATCGTTTTCGCATAGTGTTGGGAAAAATTAATTTGGCAAAAAAAATACTTCTTTACCACTTTGCAAAGTATATTTTATTTAAGCTGATGTTTGTTTAATTAAAATAAATTTTTTACAAAAAAATAAAATTCATTTTAAAAAATCCCAAGAGATATTCTTAGAATTAGATTGACTTTGTATCCCATTTGTGCCAAAATTTATTATGGGAGAATTTTTATGATAAAATCTGCAATGATTAGAGCTAGAGTTGAAGAAAATCTCAAAAAAGATGTGGACTCAATTTTATTAACATTAGGTTTATCTGCTTCAGAAGCAATTAATATTTTTTATAGCCAAATTAAATTAAACCAAGGAATTCCTTTTCAAGTAAAAATTCCAAATAATGTTACCACTAGAACTTTTAACGAAACTGATAATGGAAAAAATATTAAAAAATTTAAAAACAAAAAAGATATGTTTGCTTCATTAAAAATATGAGCTTAATTCCTTCCTACACAAAACAGTTTGAAAAAGATTTAAAACTTTGTAAAAAAAGAAAAATGAATATTGAAAAATTAAAAGATATTATTTCCAAATTAATTGAGAAAATTGAATTACCTAAAAAGAATAAAAACCACAAATTAATTGGCTCTAATTTTGGAAGAAGAGAATGTCATTTAGAAACAGGTTGGTTGTTAATTTATAAAATTCAAGATGATGAAATTATTTTTGAAAGAACAGGAACTCATTCCGATTTATTTGATTGAGATAACTTCTTTACTTGCTTGATAAAAGTCATATAATATGGTTTGGTCAAGAAATGCCGAGATGGATTTGCTTTAAATTTTGCATTATCTACTAGAAAATTTGCAAAAAAATTCAGCATTAAAATTAAAATAATTCGAATCAAATATTTTTTTGTTCAGAAAATAGCCAATATTTTAGCAGATACTGGATTATCTAAAGAGTTTTAAAAATTAATTTATAAATGTTCATTCTGATAACTTTTCAAATGAATTTCAATTTCATCATAAAATGGTTTTAGATTTTTTTTGAAAACAATTTATACTAAAAAAAAAATTACTAATAAAATAATTTTCATACTACACCCCAATCTGGAATTTTTTTATATTTATATCAAAATAAAGATTATTTATTCTAATCATTTAAGTAATATAAAAAAGTTAGATCATTTTCTTCAACTAAAATTTCTAATAGATTCAATTCTACTTGTATAAATACTTCAAAATAAATTAATAAAATTAAAAAAAGGATTTTAAGATGACCAACTACAAATCAAAAAAACTAATTATTTTATTTTTATTAAGTTCAATTTTTTTATTCCCGACAAAAAAGGTGGAACTTTTTTTGAAATTGATTTTAAAAAAACCAAATTAAAAAAATCGAATTAAATTTTCATGAAGTATTTTATTGTTCTAATTTTTTTATTTCAACAATCTTTGTTTTCACAAGGAAAAATAATTTTTTTTCATTCAATTTTAAATTTTGAAGGTGTCAGTGATGAAAAAGCAAGTTTAGTAACTGATAATATTTTAAAAAGTTTAGATAAGCCTGAAATTCAAATTTTACAAAGTACTAAAAAAAGTTTAAAAAGTATTTCTGAATTAAAAAAAATTGCTTCTGAAAATAATGCTGATATTGTACTAAATGGAACAGTAAGGGTTATTGATTCAGTAGAGTATATTTTTTTGTATAAATATATAAATGGAGAAAAAAACTTAGTTGATTTTAAAATAAAATGTATAGAAGATAATTGTAAAAATTCAATTGATGATATAATCCTAGATGAAATATTATTTTTACCAGATGGATATGTTAAAGTAGAAAAAATTCCTGAGTCAGAGAAAAAAAATAAAATCTCAAACAAATTAAAATCAAAAGAAATTATTCTAAGCGATTCAGAAATAAAAACAGAAAAAAAACATTTAATGAAACAGAAAATTTGGAAAAAAATCAAACAAGTAAATTAGATTATTATTTAGATAGATTGCCTTTAGTTTATAAGTCAATTTTAATTCCAGGTTGGGGTCAAACTTCTGAAAATAAAAAAGAAAAAGGTATATTAATTTTATTTGGATTTGGTTTGATTTTATCATTTGTTGAAAAATTTCAAAATGACTTAATTGATACGAACAACTATTTAAGAACTTTAGCTCTCACAAGTTATGTTTACCCAAAAGGGGAAGTTTTACCACTTTATTATTACCAGTATAAAATTTTGGAAAAACAGAGAGATTCCGCAGAAACTGGTTTAAATTTTTCTGAAAATTTTGCAATTTTATTTTATTCAATCAATATTCTTGATGTATTGTTAAACGAAAAAGATATTGAAAAAAGGTTTTTTATTAAAAGTAGTTTTAATAGAGAAAAAAATTTTGAAGGAGGTGTGAATGATTCTTATCAAGTTAAATTTCAAATTTCTTTTTAAATTTATTTTTCTTTTTTTCTTTTTTCTAGAAATTCAAAGTGAAGAGCCTAAAAAAAATTTTGAAAAAGATGAATTAATAGGTGGGAAAAGATTAATTAATTTTCTAGATGATAGAGGACCAAATGGATTATCAAGGTTAAATAAAAAATTTTCTTTAGGAATTGGTTTTGATCGACTAAATGCTATAACTGCATTGAGTTTAAGTTATAACTTGAATCAATATTTTTCTATTGGATTTAGTCATTTTTTTGGGAATTTTAATTCTTATTCATTAGGATCTGAATCTGAAATTCTAAATTCTAGGACTGGAGTTTTAAGTGCCGGTTATGAAGCAACCTACCAAGTCTCAACTCAATCATTTGGTGTTCCGAAATTTGGGAATGCTGCTTTTTTACAAATCTATCCATTTATGTTAATTGATTTTCCTGTATTTATTTCTTTACATTATGGTAGAACTGAGACCACTCAAATTATTAATAATGCTTCATTATTTCCTGTAAATATTTTAATAGATCGAAAAGTAGTACCTTATTTTCAATCCACAATTTACGAATTACCAAGTAATTATTATGGAGCTACAATAGGTTATAGATATATTGTTCCTGACAGAAATGTATTTGTTGGAATAGAGTTTGGAAGAATATATTTTCCAGAAAGAAATTTAAAATTTTATAACCGCCAAGGTATATTCGACAAAAATGCAGTTAGCTTAACAGAATATTTCATTTATGATTTTCAAATTAAAGATAGTTTTAAATTAGAAAAAGTTTTGGGTATAAATTATGCTGTGATGGTAGGAATTGTATTTTAATGAATCAATTTATAATTTTAATTTTTTTTATTTTATCTTGCAGTCCAAATCCTTTAAACCGATCAATTGGTTATAAAAAATTGAAAGTTGATACGAATAACAAACCAAACATATACATTGAGGAAATCTTAATTTATCTAAATCAAAATGGTTTTGATGATGCACAAAAAAAAACCGTTTATATAGAAAATTTAAAAAAAGCTTTGCTAGTGGCAATTTATAATTCTGGAAAATTTAAAGAAATATCTTTCGAAGATATCTACGATAAAAAGAAAGATTTTAAAGCAAAGATTAAAATTGAGAGTTGTTCCAAATCAAAATTTTTTCATTACCCTTTGAATAAAGAAAATGAGGAATTTTCAATTTTATTTTTTCCAAACCATAATGATCCAGATGGGAATTCTTTTTTATGGCCAACAATCATACCTGTTCTGCCATATTTTCCAATAACACCTTTATTGCCAAGATCTGGAAGAGCTGAGGTAAGTCTTGAATTTGAAATATTTTCTGGTAAAAATCCAACTAAAATTATATTATCCGAATATGAAAAATTTTCTTTTTTATTCTATGGTCTTTATCGAAAAAATGAAATTGAAAATTTATTTCCTATTTTGTATTCTAGAATTTTAGAAAAACTAACTTTGGATCTTTTAGAGATGAAATAAAGACTATTTTTAATTTATAAATTTAAAAACTTTCCATTCATCTATTTTAACAGCTATGTCTTGAGAATATATCTCACCATAAAATTATCTAATGTTAATTTAGTCAAATTTTCGTCTAATGCATCTAGATTTAAACTAGAACAATAAAATCTAAAAGATTTAGTTTCAGTTTTGATTAAAAATGACTTTGGAGTTATAATTAAAAATGGATAAAAAATAATTTAAAAAAAAGAAACTTTGTTTCAATTATAATTTCTTGAATTTCAGAATTTTTAAAATAAGAAATTTTTTGAAATGGAAAATTTAGGTTTATTACAACTAGTTGGTTTTTAATAAATGTAAAACTGTAAATCGAAACAAATAATTCAATATGAAAAATTCGCCATTACATTTATAATTCTACATATAAATTTTTAATTCATAATTTTTTTCAGCTTGCTTGAAACAAAAATTTGAACCTTAAAAATAAAATTTTATATACAAGAAATAAGTTCTGAAAATGATGGATTTATCCTTTTAGGGCCTGTAGCTCAGCTGGTTAGAGCACACGCTTGATAAGCGTGGGGTCATAAGTTCAAATCTTATCAGGCCCAGGGAAAATAAATGGGGCTTTAGCTCAGCTGGGAGAGCATCTGCTTTGCAAGCAGAGGGTCATCGGTTCGATCCCGATAAGCTCCACATTTTTTTTATGCGAATAATTCTTTTAATCCTTATGTCTTTTTCCTCAATTGAGGCAAAACTACCTAAACATACATTTGGTGAAAGACCCACAAAAAAATACAATCAGTTTTGGTTTTTATACCAATCAGAAAAAAAACTTGGTCAAGATGAATTCTACATTCGTCCATTTTATTCTAAGTATCATGAAAATTTATCTGCACACGACTATAAAACTTCTTTGTATCCACTTTATTATTCTGAAAAAACGGAACACTGGTCCAAGTGGACTTTCTTTTTTATATTTTCAGGTGATACAACAAAACATGATGATACTGGGGCAGATGATGATTTTGTAATTTCGCCCATGTTTCAATTTGGAAAAGGGGAAACTGAAAAAGATAAATACTTTGCGTTTTTTCCTTTTTTTGGAAAAATTAAATCTAAACTTTCTTGGTCTGAAATTAATTTCTTCTTATTTCCAATTTATGCAGATTGGAGGCATAAAGAATTTAAAGCCCGAAGTTTAATTTATCCAGTTTTTGTTTATGGAAGCTCTGACATTAGAACTGAGCTAAGAATTTTTCCGTTTTACTCTCGAAAATCTCATATGGCAAAATTTGAACACAACACAGTTCTTTGGCCATTTATCCAATGGGGAAAAGATTTTTTAGATAAAAAAGAACCAACATCTTATTCTTTATTTTTTCCATTTTATAATCTCAAAAATTCTATGTATGGAAATATGAAAGCTCGTGCATATCTCTGGGTTCCAATTCTTGGTTCTGTTTTTGGATATGGGGAAGATAAAAGAACAGGTGAAGTGGATTATAATTTTTTATTTTACTTTTTTCAATATGGTTATTCCAATTCCAGAGATTATCGCAAACATATTATTTTTCCTTTTTACGGTTACTCTCATTTTGCTTCCAAACAATTTCGATTTATCACACCTCTTTATATCAATTTACAAACTGATACTTATGGATTAAAATCTGATTTAACTTACCTTGTTCCATTTTTTATTTTTAATAAAAGAAAATTTATCAAAGAAGAAAGAGAAGATTCTTATTTTAAGTTCTGGCCAATTTTTGTTTGGCAAAAAGATTCTGAGGGCAACATGAATTGGAATATTATTTCTCCACTGCCAATTCGCTCTGAAACATTTGAAAGAGTTTGGGATCCAATTTTTTCATTAATAGAATATAAAAAAATGATAAATGGTGAAAAAAGATTTTCATTGCTTATGCGACTTTATACTCAAAGATCAAGCGAAAAAGAATTTCATCTATACATTCCTCTTTTACTAGACATGTCGCTTGAAGAAGAATCAAATTCTTATCAATTTATGTATGGATTATTAGGTTATAAATCTTCCAAAGAAAAAAATACAATTTCCTTATTTTGGTTTGAAATTTAGAAGTGATGAATTTTGAATTAGGGCGAATTTTTTAAAAGTTATGACAAGTCATAACATTTAAAAAAACACGCTTTACGCTACAATCTTTTTGTAGGCAAAAAGGATTTCCGCTTCAATCGTTTTCGCTAGTGTTGAGAAACTTTTTAGATTTGGGAGATAATAAAATATTAAAAAAAAAGGAACTTTCTTCACATTTAAGAAAGATCCCAAAACCTTTTTTTTCAGAAAAAAAGCTTGATTTTATTTTTAAATCGTTTAACTATTCTTATTCGAGGATTTGTAAGAAAATGTTAAAAATTTTATTAATTGTAAATTTCTTTTTTTTGAACAATTGTAATCCACTGAAGCAAAAGTGATTATTAGGTAATATGAAATATATATTCTTAAAATCGAGCTTATTGAATTTTCCAAATTTTTAAAACAAAAAAAATAGGTAAAAATCCCTATTTAGGGAAACTACCTATTGACTATTTTAAAAATTCTTATAATAATTAAATACATTTATAAGAGGTTAAAATGAAAAAAAATGTGTTTTTATTATTTATTTTTTCTTTATCAGTTTTTTCAGAATCAAAAAAAAACAAAATCTATTTTCAATCAATCCAATCACAGAATCAGGTTTCTAAAGCTTTAGTTGATAAATTAAATAGCAATGTGTTACTTAATTTAATTCGATTTTCAAAAGATAAACTCAATATCATTTCAGATGATTCATTAAATTCTATTTTAAAACACCAAAGTTCAATTCAAAAAATTGGATTAAATGAAACTGGCCAAATTGAATTAATTGGTGCTGCTTTGAATTTTCAAGAACTAGTCACTGGAAAAATTAGAGAAGAAAATGAAAAACTATTTTTGGATTTAAGGATAATAAAAAAATCTGAGGATTCTAATTCCTATTTTCTAAAAAATAGTTTTCAAATTGATTTTTATAAATTTCAAATTGAATACTATTCTGAAGAAATTGCAAAATCTATTTTAAACCAAAATTATGTAGTCAACAAAAAATCTGCACCAGAATTTTCTGAAAATAAATTAGAGCTAACAAGTATAGAATTTAATCAAGCTGATTCTTCAAATTTAAACCAACTAAATTTTAAACTAAATGATGACCGTTTAGAGATATTATTAGATGAATTAAAAAATACTACTTCTGAAGGAGATTCATTTTTTAATAAAAACAAATTTTCAGAAGCATTAAAAATTTATTCTTCAGTGAATTTTGCAATAAATGGACTTTCTGAAGAATCAAAAAATAAAATAAAAGTTTTTCAAAATGAAATACAAATTCGTATTCAAAATTCCAATACTTTGGTTTATAAAAATAAAATTGATTTAGAAGATTTTGAATTAAAAAATAACCAACTTCAAAATGAAAAAAATTTATTATCAAAAATAAATTCTTATATTAAGATTCGAGATGATTACTTATCTTTAGATAGTTTTGCAATTAACAGTCATTTAATTTTAGTGTTAAATGAAAGAATTGAAAAATTAGAAATTAATTATATGAGTTTTAAAGAAAGCAAAGCAGATGAATTTTATATACAATATAAATTTAGCAATTCACTAAAAATTTATTCTGTAATAATTGATTTTCTAAAATCAAAACCAAATGGTTTTTATTATAATAGATATTGGAATAAGATATTAAAAAAAATATCCACAACAAAAGAATCAGGAACTTCATATGTGGAACATAAAGTGGATGAGTTTTGTGATCTTGCTGAAACTGAAAATTCACGCTCTATACTTTTTGGAAATCTTGGGAAAAAATTTGAAAGAAAAAATAGCAAACGAATTTCGATAGAATATCTAAAATTAGGAAAATCAATAATTTTAGAAAATCCAAATTTTGTGAATGAAAAAACTGAAACCTATTTTAATCAAATAGCAAAAAAAATTAATGGAGATAGTAAAACAGTTAATGATACTTCTATTTCAAATCTAGCACTTATTCCTATAAAGTATATAACAAATGTTGGAAAAGGTATAACAGATATTTTTGTTTTTAAATTTGGCTATGGGCTTGGTTTTGGTGCACAAGGATTTATATTGGGTACGGATTTTGGAGTTGGAATTTATCCTTACGAAATTTCAACAGCTTATTCAAAGAAAGAATCAGAAATTTCTGGAAATTATTTTGGTGAAAAAAAATTAAGAGTAATTGATGATAAAAAAAAAGATGATTCATTCCAAACTGCAGGTCTTGGAATAATAGGAGAGTCAAATTGTATTTCAGGTTACTACTTAAGACTTTGTGAAGGAGAAAAAGATTCATTAGGTTTAAAAAAATATTCAACAATTAATTCTTGGGTGGGACTTGGTCCTTCAATTTTTATAAGTTTAGAACTTCATCGAATTCCAGAACTTTCTGGAATCCTAATTGGTCAAAACTGGGATTTGTTTAATACTGGAATAAAAAGATACAAGTATTTAAGTTTTGAAGAAGTTGAATTAATTTCTCCAAATAAAAAAAATAAATGGAGCAATAATTTGGGTAAATTCAATTGGGAAACTGCTAAAGAAGAATGTGAAAATTTAGGAATGAAACTTCCAGAAAAAAAAGATTTTTTTGAAGCGTATGATACTGGGATTACAAAAACTTGGGCATCAGATAAAATATATTTTTGGACTGATGAAGAAAATTCAAGTAAACTTGTTAATATTTATTTCCTTAATAAAGAGTTAAACTATCATAGCCAAAACTATGTTGGTAGTAAAGATGATTTCTACGACACTCGCTGTATTAAAAATGAAGAATGAATAAAATTCATCATTCACTAAAATCCAATAGGTCCAAGTTGAATCCAAGAACCAGTATCTCCATCTCCAATTTGTAAAATTTCAGGGGCTTTTTTTAAATTACAAGAAAGTAAACTAGCAAAGACTGAAGGAGTTGGAATTGGGGCAATTGCATTTCCTACAACTGTTGCAACTCCACCTGAAATTGTGACTGATCCGTTAGCAGTAAAAACTAAACCTAGATCAGAAATATTTTTTTTACATTCATCAACTGAGGGTCTAGAATATTTTTCGTTATCTCTAATTCCTTCTAAACTGGAAATTAAAATTGAATCAACTGTAAATGTTAAAAATATACTCGGAAATAAAAGATTAATTGGTAAACCAACTCTAGAACCAAAACTTCCCCAATTTAAAAAAGCATTTTGTTTGATCACTTCTCTCAGTTCTGACTTCACAACTTTTCCAGAAACTCCACCTGTTCCAAGAATTCCAAAATTCTCACAGTTTATTATTAAAAGTATTAAAAAAATAATTTTAGTTTTCATAAGTCTTCTTGATTTTTTATTTTTATTTGATTCTTTGTTATTATGGACTTAAAATCAATTCAAAATTATTCCAACAGAAAAATTAATCTTTCTGGCTGGGTTCAAAATATTCGTGGCAATAATAAAATTCAATTTATCCAATTTAGAAATTCTGGTAAAATTATACAAGTAGTTTGTGAAAAAGAAAAATTAGGTGAAGAAAAATTTCTGGAAATCAAATCCTTAGACCAAGAAACTTCAATTGAAATTTCTGGAACTGTTGTAGATAATTTAAAATCAGATCTTGGTTATGAAATTTTACTTGATGAATTAAAAATTGTTTCTTCTTCAAAAGATTATCCAATTACCCCAAAAGAACATGGACCAGATTTTTTACATAATAATCGTCATCTTTGGATTCGCTCCAAACTTCAATTAGCTATATTACAAATTCGTAATGAACTATCTTACCAAATTAGAAAGTATTTTTATGATAGAAATTATGTTTTAATAGATACTCCAATTTTAACTGGATCTATTGGAGAGAGTGCAGGAACTTTATTTGAAACAGAATATTTTGATATAGGTAAAGCATATCTTGCCCAAACAGGACAATTGTATTTGGAAACTGCAATTTTTGCTCATGATAAAGTATATTGTTTTGGTCCAACGTTTAGAGCAGAAAAAAGTAAAACAAGAAGACATCTTACTGAATTTTGGATGCTTGAAGTGGAAACAGCAAATTTTCATAACGAAGATAATTTGGCTTTACAAGAAGATTTTATTAAAACTATTTCACTTGCTACAATTGAAAAATCCATTCAGGAACTAAAAGTTTTAGGACGAGATATAGAAAAATTAAAATCCTATTTTGAAAAACCTTTTGTGAAAATTTCTTATAGAGAAGCGATTGAAATTTTACAAAAAAAAGGTGAGGATATAAAATTTGGAGAAGATATAAATGCTGAAAGAGAAAATATATTAACTTCTGAATTTGAGCAAGCTGTGTTTGTAAAAAATTACCCCAGAGAAATTAAAGCATTTTATATGAAGCAAAATCCTAATGACCTTGAAACAGTTTTATGTGCTGATTTAATTGCACCCGAAGGAGTAGGGGAGATAATTGGTGGCTCTGAAAGAGAAGAGTCTTATGATAAGATTATAGATCGTTTAAATGAAGAAAAACTCCCCATTGATTCTTATACTTTTTATTTAGATTTAAGAAAATATGGCTCTGTTCCACATTCTGGATTTGGTCTTGGACTGGAAAGACTAATTGCTTGGATTTGTGGACTGCCTCATGTTAGAGAATGTATTCCTTATCCAAGACTTATGGGTCGTTTAGATCCATAAAAAATTTAATAGAATTTTGAAATTCTCCCGAAAATATATAAGGGAGTTTATATGTTAAATATGATAGAAGATTCTTTAAATAAAATAGAAAAAAATGCTTGGGATAATTTTGAAGTTGGTTCAATTGATGAAATATTAAATTCAAATGAAGATTCAAGCTTTTTGTCTCACTTAAAAATTTTAATTGAGTTAGAACAAGGGAAAAAAAATTTTTTAATTGAAGAAATTAATTTTGACTCTAAATTAAAATATCTCGTTCTTGCTTATTTTTTTTATCAAAAATTGGATTTGAAAATTTCAGCCGAAAATTTTGAATCTTACTTAAACCAAAAAAATTCTTTATTTACAAATTCAATTTATCTTTTTGGGATTCGTTTAAATCATAATTTTGGAAATTATAAAAGAACATTAAGCTTGATTGAATCTTACCATTCATTAAATAGTAATTCTAATTTATTTTTTAAAGAAAAATTAGATTCCTTTTATCATTTGAATAGATATTCTGAAGTAGTTGATTATTTTAAACAAATACACAAGTTAATAGATAAAGATTTAGATATTTATTTAAAAGTTGGTATGTCACTAAATGCTTTAGGTAAATTTAAAGAAGCTGAAACAATTTTAACATTAGTTAAGATTGAAAAATCTCTTCCTACATATGAAGATAAACAAAAAGAATATTTAGCAAAGATTAAAAAAATATCAGACTATGAAAATAAAAAAGAAAAACTTGACTTAAAAGAACTGAAAGATTTAGGTTTTGCATATTTATTTAATTCACAATTCCAAAAAGCAGAAGAAGTTTTTAGTAAAGTAATTACTTTACAAGAATAATAACTTTACATTTTTTTAAATTCTTTTTAGTTTCTTCATTTGAGAGAATTTTTATTGCATCATTTGTTGAAATACTTAAATTTACTTTATCAATTACATTTAACGCTAAAAGAAAATATGGATTTTCATTTACTCTTTTATGTAACATAGCTACTTTTGGATCTTTTAGATAAAGAACCATTCCTTTTTCAATTACAGAATTTTTATCCACAAATAAATTTGAATAAATTTCTAAACCTTTATCAGTTAAAATTTTTGGAAATAATGAGGGTTCAAAATTTAAATGTCTAGCATCCAAAATTAAACCAGAATAAGTTGAAAAATTTTTCTTTTCCAAAAATTCTGGAAATATTTCAGTGTTGTATTTAAAGTCAATATAACTGATTAATCCGTTTTTACCTAAAAGTTTTAAACTTGAATCTAATAAAACATTATCTTGAACATATTTTACTTTAAATTCATAGTTATCATTTTGATAAAATTCATTAAATCTCTCTCTAAAATCCAAACTTGAATTAATTTTATCTTTGAACAATCCCTCATCACTCAAAATTAAATTTTCAATTGAGCGGGCAAATTGAATTTTTATTTTTTCTCTAGCCAAAATAAGTGTTTTGTTTCTAGCCTCTGAAATATTATATGCTGTATTTTCTTTTCCATAATCTTTGTCATATACATCAATTATTACACGTGGAATTTTCTCGGAAATTTTTAGATTCATTTCCATTTTTGTCCAATTAATTTTAGTATTAAAAAAATCTTCTCTTACTAAATCATTATTTTTATTTTCGGAAAATAATATAAGGCTGAAAAAAAATAAGTATTTCATAAATTTATTATCGGATATACTATAATTTTTAACAATGAATTAAATATATTTTTCGTTCAAAATATTACATTATGAACTAAAAATTGTTCCAATAATCATTTAACCTTTTTTAGTTAATTTTTTTAAAATAAATTTTTTCTTTTTAAATTCCAAAAAAGTGAAATTCTTATTTAGATTAGTTTCAAATCTGTTTAGACCATGTAAATAATCCATATATAATATTGCTTCAATTTCAATAATATTTTTTGGAATCCAAACAATAAATTTTTTTTCTGATACATGTGATTCTTTTGGAGGTTCAATTCGATTATCTGAATCTAAAATCATTGGTGGTGAATTTTTATCACCTGAAGAATTTTTTAAATAAGTTTTTTTTAAATAAATTTCAGTAATAAATTTTTTTGATTTAGAATCATTTATTTTAACTCTTAAAGTTCTAAATAAATCTCCTGTTGGAAATGAATGTGCGATTCCAATTGTTATTAATTTTATAGAAATTTTTGTTTCAGATATTTTTTCTATCTCAATTTCAATACTTTCTTTGAGCTTATTTTTTGAATGTCCACCAAAAAAGGAATGGGAATTCATTGAATAAGATTCAAGATGACATGTTGAACATTCTCCCAATTCTTTAAAAAAAGACGAATTAAATTCATTTAAAGTATTTTGCATTTCTAAATTTGAATAATGAAAATTTTCATCTTTTGTATTGGATTCAATATTTGGAAAATTAAATTGGTGACAGTCAGCACAAAATTTTCTTTGACCAAAATCAGCCTCTAATTTGTATTGGTGATAGTATTTTTCTTCCTTTAACTCAGGTAATTTCTTTACGAGAATTTTTTTTTCTCGGATATGGCATACATTACACGAGATACCCTCTTCTTTTAAAATCCTATCATTTAAATTTGATTCAATTCCGTTTCTCTTCATCAAAGGAGCATGACAATTAACACACCAATTTCTTGGTTCTCGCTTATGACTTTCTTGGTATAGTTCATTTGTGAATGAAACTTTATGCCTTGAATTAAACCAATTATCATAGATAATTTTATGGCATTTCTTACAAGATTGTGAAGTTTCTAAATTTGTTATGGCATCTCTATCCATATCAAATTGAATTGCTTTAATTCCATTTGAAAAATTTAAACTAGAATATTCACATGAATATGTATTTATAATTAAGAATAGAAAAAAATATTTCACAAATTACCTTAGTATACTAAATAAAATTTTTCAAGAAATTATTTAACTTGAAAAAAAAATTTTTATTAAAATTATAAAATAAAATGGAGATAAAATATGGTTAAATACAGTATATTAATAATACTCATCTTGATGAGTTATTGTAAAAAAGAAGAGGAAAAAAAACTACCTAATAAAGCTATTGTAAGTTTAGTAGTTGGTGATGCAATAATTCAAACTGAGGATAAAAAAGAGATTAAAGCAGCTATAAATTTTGTTGTTTTTCCAAAAGACAAAATTATTACTTCAAAAGATTCTTTTTTAGATTTGCAAATCAATGAAGATGTAAAAATCAGAATTAAAGAAAATACAGTTTTAGTTTTAGAATCTATTTTTCTTAATGAAAAAGAAAACAAAATTTCTGCCAACTTTAAATTGGAAAAAGGTAAAGTTTACTCAAAAATTACAAAAAAACTTTCTAAGGATAGTTCATTTCAAATTAAAACAAGAACTTATGTAGCAGGAGTTCGAGGAACTGAATTTATTGCAGAAGAAAATCCTAACTCAAGTAAAACACTTGTTAGTGAAGGATCAGTTTCGATTGATCTTTTAGATAAGGAGGGAAAACCAATTGGAAAAGAAATCATCATTGAAAATGGGAATAAAGGGATATGTGTGAATAATACTATTTCTGAAAAAAAACTAAATGATGAAGAAATTAAGGAACTTGATACTGACTCTAAAACTATTTCTTCAATTAAAACTGAAGCTATGGAAAATATTAATAAAATTATAAAAACTTTAGATGATCAAAAATCAATTAATGAAAAAGTTTTAAACTCTCAAAAGGAAAAAAATAAAGAAGAGTTAAATCAACTTAATGAAAATAATTCTAATGAATTAAATAAATTAAATCAAATAAACAAGGAAAATCTAGAAGAAATTAAAACTAAGTCAATTTCAGACAAAGTAAAAATGACTTCAGAGCAAAATTCAGAAAGAGAAAAAATACAAGATTCTGCTAAAGAAACCAAATCTAAATCAAATTCTGAATTAGAAGAACTGAAAAATAAAAATAAGGAAAATTTACCGCCTAAATGAAATTAGGTGAAAAAAGATTGAATTTTTAATACTCATTTTAAAATATAGTTTTTCGAGGCTATAGCATGTATATTAAAATTCTTTTATTATCATTCATTTGCACTATTCAACTTAGTGCAAATGATAAAATTTTAGGTAAATGGAATACCGATAAATCAACAGTTGAAATTTATAAATGTGGCGAATTCCTATGTGCAAAAATCCTATCTTTAAAAGAACCAACTGATTTAGAAGGTAAACCAAAAGTTGACAAAAACAATCCTGATCCTTTAAAAAAAACTCATCCAGTTGTAGGATTAAATTTTCTTAAAAATTTTAAATTTAATGAATATGATGGAGAATGGGTAAATGGTGAAATTTATAATCCTGAAGATGGCAAAATTTATACTGGAGAAATTAAATTAGAAAATGAGAATAAACTTCTACTCAATGGACATTTGAAAATTTCTAAATGGTTGGGAAAAAAACAGACTTGGACTAGAGCCAAATGAATTTATATTTAAAAATAAGAATTAATGTAAATTAAAATGATTCATCATATAGCAATTGGAACAAATAACCTAGAAGAAATGATTTCATTTTATGAAAAACTTCCTAATTTAGTTAAAGAAAAAATAAATTATTACAAGAATAAAACAATTCGTTCTGTTTGGTTCAAAGCAGAGCAGAATCTTATTATGATAGAAAAGATAAAAATAAAAAAAGCACCACATGCATTAGTCTTTAATTATATTTCTATGACAGAAATCATAAAATTAAACATAAATATTAAAAAAAAAACAGATTATACATATTATTTTCATGATCCAGATGGAAACCTACTTGGTTTTTCAAGCTATCCAAATAAGATGGTAAAATAAATTTTTTCCAATTTTTTTTTGACCATTTCTTAATTTAAGGACTCTAATAAATAGATTCTTTCTAGTATCAAACTAAGAACAAAAAATTCTTACTTGAAAAACTTGGAAAAATTATCTTAGGAGTACATACCCAATGGCAAAAGGCACAGTTAAATGGTTTAATAAAGTTAAAGGTTACGGTTTTATTTCAACCGAATCTGGTGAAGATATTTTCGTTCATTATAGCGAAATTGAATCTGATGGTTTTAAGCAATTAAAAGAAGGCGAAGCAGTTGAATTTGAAGTTGTTAACAGCAATAAAGGACCCGCTGCTACTAAAGTTAAATCAGCTTAAAAAAAATTATAGCCATAAAATTTTTTTATGGCTAACTTGTTTTATTGGCAACTAAATCACTTGTTCAGTTCAAAATTAGAATTGAAAGTCCTCAGTTAAATTATTTAAATATAAGTCTTATTTACGATTCTAAATTAAAATTTAAAAATTTTCTTTTACCAAACTGGACTCCTGGTTCATATTTAATTCGGAATTATTCAACTAATTTATTTGGAATTGATGCTTTTGATCAAAAAAAACAAAAATTAATTTTAACTCAAAAAAATACTTCTTGTTGGCAAGTTGTAACCAATTCAAAACAAGTTCATATTAATTATAAAATCTACTCATTTGAAAATTCCGTAAGAACAAATTTTTTAGATTCTGAATTTTCATTTATTAATCCACCTTCCACTTTTTTATATCCTGAAAATGAATTAAATTCAAAAGTTTCAATTGAATTTGAATTAAATAATTATTTTAAATATATTTATACAAGTTTAAAGCAGAAAAAAAATATTTTATATGCAGAAAGTTTTGATGAACTATTTGATTCACCCATCCAATTATCAAATAAAAAATCATATTTTTTTAAAACAAAAGAAACTGAACATGAAATTTTAATTGAAGGAGATCTAAAAGAAACAACAAGGGAAAATTTAATTAATGATTTAAAATTAATTACAGAATATGAAAATAAGCTAATGAAAATTTCTCCAAATAAAAAATACCTTTTTATTTTACATTTAATACCTAATACTTATGGTGGTTTAGAACACTCTTCTTCATCAGTAAATTCATTTGATCCAACTATACTTTATAATAATTTTGAATACAAAAAACTTCTAGGATTACTTGCTCATGAATATTTTCATTTATGGAATATTAAACGAATAAGACCAATTGCATATGGACCATTTGATTATCAAAATCCCAACTATTCTAAAGAATTATGGATAGCAGAAGGAATTACTAGTTTTTATGATAATTTCATTTTATTAAAAACAAACTTAATTACTAGTTCAGATTATTTAGATGAAATTAATTCAGATTTTGCAAGACTAGAAGATCATTTGGGAGAGGAACTAATGAGTTTAGAAAGTTCTTCTTTTACAACATGGAACAAATTTTATGTTCCTAATCCTAATTCAATCAATACTGGAATTTCCTATTATACAAAAGGTGCAATTTTAGTTTTTTGTATGTACATATCCATACTATCTCAAACAAATGGAAAAAAATCGTTTACTGAAATTTTAATTTATCTTTATAAAGAATTCTATCAAAAGAAAAAAAGAGGATTTACCAAATCAGAATTTTTTTATTCTGCTGAAAAAGTAACTGGTGTAGATCTATTAAAAGAGTTTGATAAATATTTAACTAATGAAATTAGAATTCCTAACCAGCACTATTTAAACTTGATTGGATTAGAAAGAGTAGAAATAAATTCAAAAAAAGATTTTGGATTTGATATTGAAGAAAGAAGAGGAAGATTTTATATATCAAAAATTTATAAACAACTTCCAATAAAAGACTCCAATATAAACTTGAATGATGAATTAATTTCTATTAATAATTATAGGTACTCTAAAGAAAAAGATGAATTTATTAAGTCCGAAATTTTAAATAATTCTGAAGTTGAATTAATTTTATCTAGAAGAGGAAAAATTATTACTACTAAACTTAAAACTTCAATTCATAAAAATTATAGAATTATTTTTATTGATGATGTTAGTGAAAAAGCTAAAGTTTTAAGAGATATTTTTTTTCAAAAAGAAACTTAATTCACTTGCAATATTTACTTTATGATTAAAAATTATCAAAAATTATATTTAGGATATTAGTTCATGTTTTTAGGTAATTGGATTTTAAATTCAAAAGAAAAAAAAGAAATTAAAGATTTAAATTTACCAATTAAAATTCCACTAAATAAAACTTGGATACATTTAACCCCAAAAAATGAAGAAGAACTTTCAGTTCTTTTAACTAAATTTCAAATTCATCCTCTAACAATTGAAGATATCATGAATTTTCATTCAAGAGTTAAATATGAAGAATTTAAACATTATACCTTCGTAGTATTTAGAGGACTTCATTTAGAAGAAAATCATATTGTATCTAAAAATTTCAATTTTATAGTTACCAAAAGCTGTTTGATCACAATTGTTCTTGATAACCGCAATACCATTTTAGATTTAATAAATGATTGGTCTAAACAAAAAATTTTATTAAATAAAGGACTAGAATTTATTATTCATAAAATTATGGATGTTGAAACAGATCATATGATTCCAATTGTATATAGAATTGAAGATCAAGCTGAAGATTTAGAATCACAAGTTTATAGCTCAGATAAAGATTTAAATATAGAATTAATTTTCATGATGCGTTCAAATCTACAACAGATAAAAAAAACGATTCACCAACATGTTGAATTATTACAAGAACTTGAAAATTCAAATACAGATTTTATAACTGTCGAATCTGATGCTTTTTTTAGAGATGTAAAAGATCATTCAATTCGTATTTTAGAAATAGCAGAAACAGTAAAAGAAATGATTTCTTCAGCATTAGAAGTTCACTTAACAATATCTAGTCGTAAATCCAATAATATTATGAAAATTCTAACGATTATGACAGCAATAATGTTGCCAATGTCATTAATTGCAGGGCTTTATGGGATGAATTTTAAATATATGCCTTTATTAGATATTGAATTAGGGTTTTATTTAACACTTGGAGGAATGTTTTCAATTGGGTTATTGATGTATTTTTATTTTAAATTTAAGGACTGGGTTTAATTATCTTTTTAATTTATATAGAAAATATATTCCAAAATTCAAAATTATATATGAAGAAAAAAATACCGAAAAAGGTTCAAACTCTTGATCAATTGTATTTGGAAAAGTGCTAAATCCTTCAATTTCCCAAGGAAAAAATTTCATCAAAACTATATAAGAAATAAAATTACTCACTCCATGAAATAAAATTGTGAGTGATAAATTTTCTGAATTATAAAAAATCCATCCTGCTATTATTCCAAACAAGAATGCTGGAAAAAATTGAGCTGGATTTAAATGCATAAATGCAAATAAAAATGCAGTTAATAAAATTGTAGTTATGATTGAATAATTTTTTTGAAATCCATTAAAAATCACTCCTCTAAAAATAAATTCTTCTGTAACAGGAGCTAAGATACATAAAAGAAAAAAAGTTAAAACAGGAGAGTTTAAATCAAAAAGTGTATTTATCAATTCTTGAAATTTTAGAATTGAAGGAAAAAAATGATTGATCCAATTCTCAATTTCAGATGAAAAAACCACAAAACTAATACTAATTAAAATTACTAAAAAAAACTCTTTAGTAGAAATTTTTTTTAATGGAAATAGAGTTTTAAAATTTTCTTTACTCAGTTTGAATAATAATAAAATAAATATAGATAAAGTAATAGAAGAATCTAAAATTAATTTTAAAATATAATTTTTGATTCCAATTTTAGAAAAAAACATTTCCAATAGATAGGAACTTAGAATTTGAAATATTAAAAATAATAGGATCAATAGAAATGCTTTTAAAAATGTTGGGAATACTTTCTTCATTTTTACAAATTCAACTTAAGACAGGATTAATCAATTGAATTTTCATTAAAATACTTTAAATGATTTAATATACCTCCTTGGTGAATATAGATTCCTTTACCAATTAGTTTTGTTTTTTTTAAATAATCTAAAATTGTTAAAATTGATTTTGCTGAATAAATAGGATCTAAGTATATTTCTTTTTTTATATAAAATTCTTTTATATAATTTTCTAATTCTTTATTAACAGAACCAAAAGATTTTGAAATTATTGGAGTTAGAATTTTTAAATTATTTAAATTTTTTTTTGGTAAGTTAAGACTTATTGAAATATTTTCTAAATAAGTTCTAATCTTTTTTTCATCTTGACCAATCGCCACTCCAATTATTTTTTTTTCTTTAAAATATTCTAACGCAGTAAGAGCTGTAAAACCTGTTCCAATATCCAAAAATAAAAATTCAAATTTTAAATTTTCTATTTCAGTCCAAAGTTCGTTTAGACTAAAAATTGAAGATTGATGGATACCAAATTCAGGAATTTGAAATAGTTTTTCTCTATTAGAATATTCTTTAATATAATATTCTAAGTTGTTTTTAGATTCAATAAATTTAAATTCATCAGAATATATTTCTGAAATTTTTGAATTGATACTTTTTTTCAATCTATCTTTGGTATAAAAAATAGAATTCACTTTAAAGTTAAAATATTTACAAAGAAATGTATAAGTAGATACATAATTTGAATGTGGGTTACCATATATTAAAATTTCTTTAAATTTATTTAATTTGAGATATTCATATAATCCTTTAAATTTTCTAAGTTTAGTACCAAAACTTAAATATGATTCATATTCTTTTTTTATCTCAAGCTCAAAATTTTTTGACTTAAATAATTCATAAATTCCAGACTTTAAATTAAAAATATTATCTAATTTCAAATTGAACCTCGTCTATTACTTTTTTGTATTTATCTACTAATTTTAATTTTTGAATACCTTTTTTTGGTTTAAGGTAACGTATCATACTTGTATCTGAGATAGGTTTCTCATTTAAATAGAATTGGTATTCTGAAGATTTGATATTTGTTTCTAAAAAAATTGCAGAAATTTCTTCGGGAATTTCAGGGTCTATTCCATAAATTGCATTTTTAACTGGTGAAATAATTTTAATTGTAAAATCAGGTTCTAACTTTTCTTGAATATCAGTTTGTTTGTTTTTAATTTGTATTTTTTCAAAATTATTCGAATCTAAATAATTTATCATTGATCTCCAAATAGGTGCAGCACCAGTTACACCACTTACATCTCTCATAGGTTCACCATTAAAATTACCGACCCAAACTCCAAGAGTAAATTTTTCATTATAACCAACGCACCAATTATCTCTCATATCTTTGCTTGTTCCAGTTTTTACAGCACTAGAAAATTTTGTTACTAAAGGATTATTTAAACCAAATGTCAAAGCTCTTGCTTCTTTGTCTGATAAAATACTTGTTATTAAGTTCGTAGTTTTAGTAGTAAAGATCTTTTTATTTTCTTGTTGATTTTTAAAAAAAATAGTTTGAGAATAATTTCCTTCATTCGCAAAAACTCTATATGCATTCGTTAAATCTTTCAAACTTACATCTATTGAACCGAGAGCTATAGAAGGTCCATAAAATTCTTCTTCTTCTGAATTACTAAATCCGAGTGATTCGAGTAAACTTAAAAACTCACCCTCATTTAACAACTTGTAAACTTTAATAGCAGGAATGTTTAAAGATGATGCTAAGGCTTGCCTAACACTTACATCGCCAAAAAACTTATCTTTATAATTATTTGGTGCATAAATACCAGAACCAACTTGTATTTCAATTGGTTTATCTTCAAGGATACTGGAATCGGTTAGTAAATTTTCTTCAAATGCTTTTGCATAAAGAAAAGGTTTTAAAGTTGAACCTGCTTGTCTATTTGCAATTACTCCATCAACTTCTTTGTCAATAGAACCAACATAAGCTCTAACTTCACCACTTTTATTATCTAATAATATTAATGCAGCATCATTAACATTTTTACTTTTTAAAACTTGAATATGATTTTTAACTAAGTCTTCCGCTTTTTTTTGATAATCAAAATCTAAACTGGTTAGAATATCAATATTAGAATTTTCTAATTTAGTTTTAATATGAAATGCTAAATTGTTTTTTGGTTTAATCCAGAGTTTTGTTTGAAAAACTTTTTCAACTGTTGAGTTAATTTCCTCACATGAATTTTCTTTAAGCTTTTCGTAGATATAACAAGCTCTTTTTTTTATTCTAATTTCATTACCAGAAGGAGATTTAAAAAATGAAACCAAAATTGAAGATTCAATCTCTGTTAGCCCATGTGCTTCTTTTTTAAATACAGCCCTACTAGCAGAATCTATTCCAATCAATTCTCCTTTAAATGGAGCGAGATTTAAGTAAGCTTCTAAAATTTCATCTTTAGTCCAGTTTTTTTCAAGTTCAAGTGCTTCAAAAATTTGATTCCATTTTTGTTTAAAACTTCTTCCAGATTTTTTTGAAGCCAATTCTTTATTTAAAAATGAAACTAGCTGCATACTGATAGTACTAGCTCCCCTTTTTTTTACAAAGCTAATATAAGAAAAAAAACCTTTAAGTAATGCAAAATAATCTACTCCTGAATGATCGTAAAAATTTTTATCTTCAGCAATGACCAAAGCTTTAATTATATTTGAAGAAATTTCTTCTATTGAAAGCCAGTTAGTGGTTCTGAAATTTGAATTTACTCTAAGCTCATTTAAGAGTTTTCCAGAACGATCTAAAATTTTAACATCTGATTTTTTAAAATTTTTTTTTACTTCTGAAAAACTCAAAATTTCATTTGAAAATAAATTTAAACTAATAAAAATTATAAATAAAGGAAATTTCATAAGAATAATTTTTTTCATTGAGTTTTTTGTTTGATTAAATTTATGATTAAAAAAAATTTACTCAAAAGTTCACTGAGTCAAGAAAGTAGAAGATAAATATTAGAAGATAAATTAGATTTAAAAATTTTTTTTTGAATTAAAATTTAAAACAAAGAAAAATTTCTAGTGAAAAATTAGAATTAAAAAAACCTTTATCTTCAAACCTTTAACCTCTGCTTTTTAGAGAATCCCTAATTTCCGTAAGTAATTTTTCGGATAAAGTTGGTTCAGCAGGTATCGCAGCTTCTTCTTTTTTAAAACGATTTGCTAATTTTATTACCATCATAATTGCAAATGCTATAATTAAAAATTGAAAACTTACTTGAATAAAATTTCCATAATTTATCGATATAGATTTTTCACCTGCTTCTTTTAAAACAATTTTTAATGTTTTGAAATCTACATCTCCAATTAACAAAGCAATTGGTGGCATAAGTAAATCTTCTACAAACGAAGTAATTATTTTTCCAAAAGCTGCTCCAATTATAACACCTACAGCCAAATCAACTACGTTACCTTGATTTGCAAATTCTTTAAATTCTTTAATAATCTTCATAACAACCTTAAATTTTTTTTTATTACCTCAAAATCTAATTTTGAGTCTTCATACAATTCAAGTTCTCCGCTTACAGCTTTTTGCAAATAAGAAAAACCTTTAAATTCATCAATATATCTAGGAACTAGATGAAAATGAATATGAGGAACTGCCTCAGATATTGTAACAGTATAAATTTTTTTTGGAGAGAAATATTTATAAATCCAGTTTACTCCAAACTCCAAACATTCTGAAAGTTCATAAAATTCCTCTTTAGAAAATTCAGAATAATTTTCTATGTGTTTTTTTGGTTCAATGTACAAATAACCAGGAACATTTTTTGAAAATTCAGAATGCCTTACAAAAAAAAATTTTTTTTCTAAAATTAAATTTTCTTTTACAGGATGAATTTCACAAATTTTACAATTCATTTTTTTTATTCAAAATTATTACAGCTAGTATTAAAACTAATCCACCAATTATTGTTGTGAGTTTTGGAGTTTCGCTTAAAATTGCCCACGAACTTAAAAGAGCTGATGTTGGAACAATAAATATAAATGAACTTGCTTGTGCAGAACCAAGTTTAGCTGATGCTAAAAAAAACATGGTTGTTCCGAATATAGTAGATATTCCAGATAAATAAAATAAACAAATCCAAAATGTTGAAGTTAGTTCAGGAATTTTTTTATAAGAATCAAATTCTAAAAAAAATAAACAAAAGATTGTGCTTAATAAATGAATATAAAAGCTATAGGCATAAGTAGAAATTGAATCTTTTGATCTAGAAGTTGTCATTGCTAAAAATGCCCAAGTGATTGAACCTAGAAGAAAAAAAGAATTTCCAGTTTTTAAAATTTCACTTAAGTCATATTTCCAAACTTGAAGAATAATTATTCCACCTATAAAACCAATAACCAAACCAATAGATTTTAAAGTGGGAATTTTAGTTCTAGTTAAAATAGCAACTAATAGAAAATTAAAAATTGGATTCATTCCCGTTGTCAAAACTCCACCAATTCCTGGTAAACCATTTTTTAATCCTGCAAAAAATAATAAATTATAAAGTGATACGCCAATAGATCCGAGCAATACAAAACCAAAAGATTTTTTATTTAATTTAAAACTTTCTTTTTTTATTAGAAGCAATGGTATATAAAAAATTGCAGTTGTTAAAAATCTTAAAAAAATCAACATTTGATAATTTAAGTCTTTGGTTATAATTTTGGAAACTGGCCAAGAGATTCCCCATATTACCATTGCAATGATTAATAATAGATAAAATTTCACGTTCTAAGATGCAAAAGATTCTATTTCTAGAATCTAGATTTTTTTATTTTGAGTTTAAAGATAAAATTTAAAGTTAACATTAATAAATATTTCTGGAAAGATTATTTTTCTTTTCCTTTTTTATCAATTTCAAGCCTATGAGTTTCACAAAGTCTATATAATTTTCCAGTATTTGGATTACTTTTTTTAACCTTTACACCACAAACGATACACAAACCATTTTCTCTTCTTCTTTGGTATAGCTGTTTTACTCTGTCGCCGTTTCCAAGTTTATATTTGCTAATTTGGATTCTATACCCATTTAATAAATACAAACCTGTAACATCGTCTTCTTTTGATTGAACTTTTTTAGTAATTGAATTTAAATCGGAAACTTGAATTTTTAACGGCTTCATTTTTTATCCTTGAAAAATAACTTATCTTTCACCATTTAGACAGTGTTAGGTGGTAAAATGTTTTAAATTTAAAAAAAATTATCATTTAACAGTGATTAAATGATATTTATCATAAAAAAAACAATTTAAATTAAATGATTTTTTTTAAATTTTTATATTTAAAAAAAAAAGTATTATAAACTCAAGTAAAAGCCAAATTCATAAATTTATCTTCTAGTCCAGTGTTTACATATTCTGGATACTTTTTGTAGTTATAAGATAAATCTCTACGTTTAGGAATAAATCCTGCTGTTGTTAAAAGTCTTGTTGCTTCTTCTTCTGATTTTAATCCATAATTTCTTAAAACATTTTCTTCTATTACAACTGAAGAAACATCATCAGCACCAGAATGAAGTGCCAGTTGACCAATTGCTTTTCCTAGCACCATCACAGATGTTTCAATATGATCTATATTGTCCAAAAATATTCTACAAATTCCTAGAACTTTCAAATATTCATCTGTAGAAACTGTTCGGACTTTAAATTTTTTAGTTTGAGGTTGAAATGTCCAAGGAATGAAAGAATGAAATCCTTTTGTTCTATCTTGTAAATTTCTCACAACTTCTAAATGTTCAATCACTTCTTCTTTAGTTTCTTCTGATCCCCAAACCACATTCGCAGATCCTGTTAAACCCACATTGTGGGCGGTTTCCATTGCACGCACCCATTCAGACACAGTTGCTTTTTTTGGAGAAATAATTTGACGCATTCTTTCAGTTAAAATTTCAGCCCCAGCTCCAGGAACAGAATCAAGTCCTGCTTTTTTTAATTCTAGCAAAACATCTTTGAGGCTAAGACCTGTTAGCTTTTCCATGCTAATTATTTCAACTGGAGAAAAAGCACGAATATGAAAATTTGGAAAACGAGATTTCATGCTAGATAAAATATCCAAATAATAATCAAATTTTAAATCTGGATAAACCCCACCCTGTAAAAACATTTGGTCTGCATTTTGTTTTTCTGCAAATTCCATTTTTTCTAAAATTTGATTTTTACTTAGAACATAACCTTTACCAGAACCAATTTCATCCATAAAAGAACAAAATGAACATTCCACATTACAAAAATTTGTGTAATTGACTACACGAAACATTGTGTAAGAAGCATATTTCATATCTAAAATTCTGGAACGAAGTTCACGAGCGACAAATTGGATTTTTAAAAAATCTCCGTTTTCATAAAGATCTATTGCTTCTTCTTTTGTAATTCTTTCTTTGTTTAAAGCTTTATCTAAAATTTTATCAGTACTACTTTTTTTGGAAAATTGTTCAGAAATTAACATGAGACCTCACAGGCTTCTAAAGAGTTTTAATCAGGGCGATGCTTGCACAAGTGCAAGCCCGAGCTTTCAGCTACTTCTGAACCTCGTGTTATACACTAGATTCAGAAACGCTTCAATCTCTATCGCTAGCATTCAAAAACTATATTCTTAAGAATAAAATTTTTGTCTAAATAGTTTAGTATTTAGACTTGTTTTGAAAACAAAAAACGTTATTCAATAAAAGCGAAACGAGATTGTAGCGAAAATCCTTTTGCTTTGAGATAATCTTTTTCATTTATAAAAGTTATCAAAAGATTGAAGCGAAAAGCTCGGTTTTTCCCACCTAATCTATTTGAACTTGGTAACATTTAGTATAGTCTTTTCCCTTACCTAACTCAAATTTGGAAAAAGGAAAGAAAGAAGGGTTTAGGTGGGAAAAATTCGCCTAAATTCTTTAATTTGATTTAATATAAACCCCTTCTTTTACTTAAAACTAAATAGGAATAAGCATTTTAACCATTATTATCCTGAAGGAAAAATTTAATCTTAAAAAATGAAAAATATTTGCCAAAAATTAGATGGATAGAAAACTTTACGTATGTTTCAAGGCGTATTTACAGCAATCATCACTCCTTTCAAAAATGATAAAATTGACTATCCATCCTATTTTAGAATTTTAGAAAATCAATTAAATTCTGGAGTATCCGGAGTTGTTCCATGTGGAACTACAGGTGAATCCCCTACTCTTTCACATGAAGAACATAGTGAGTTGATTCAAAAAACAGTAGAATATATTAATAATAAAATTTTAGTAATTGCAGGAACCGGCAGTAATTCCACATCAGAAGCAATTTCACTAACTGAAAAAGCTTGTAAAGATAATGTAGATGGAATTTTATCTGTTAATCCATATTATAACAAACCCACTGCTGAGGGTCTTTTTCAACATTTTTCTGCAATTGCTAAATCTTCTTCAAAACCTGTTATGCTATATAATATTCCTGGACGCACTTCAGTAAATTTACATCCTGAAACAATCAAAAAATTATCTGAGATTGAAAATATAAAATCCATCAAAGAAGCAACGGGAGATCTTGGACAAATGGCAAGAACCATTCTAGCAGTTGGCGAAAGAATGACTGTTCTCTCAGGAGACGATAATTTGACTTTACCACTTTTAGCAATTGGTGGAAAAGGAGTTGTTTCTGTTGTTTCCAATTTATTTCCAAAATCTTTAGTAAATATGGTTAATGAATTTCAAAAAGGAAATTTAGAACTATCAAGAAAAATTTATTTTGATTTACTTCCAGTTTTTACTCTAGCATTTTGTGAAACAAATCCAATTCCTGTTAAAGCAGCTATGAATTGGCTAGGATATTCAGAAAATTCTTTACGGCTTCCACTTACAACACTCCAAAATTCAAGCTCAGCAGATGATTTAAAAAAACATGTATTTAGATTAAGAGATAAAGGTTATGAATAAAATTAAAATTTGCTTAGTTGGTGCTGGTGGAAGAATGGGTGTTTCAATTTCAGAAGCAATTTTAGAATCCAAAAATTCTTTCCTTTCTGCCGCAATTGAACATTCAGACTTTTCTGGTATTGGTAAAAAAGTAGATGGTTTTGATATTGAATATTCTTCAAATCTTGAAGAAGGAATCAAAAACTCAGATGTAATTATTGATTTTGGTTCAAGTGAAAATGCAATTAAAGTTTTGCAAATTGCTAGTAAATTCAAAAAACCCCTAGTAATTGGTGTAACTGGTTTAAAAGATGAATTTATTTATTTATTAAAAAATGAAAGTTTACAATTTCCTATATTACAATCTGCTAATATGTCAATTGGAGTAAATTTATTATTCAAACTTGTTGAGCTTGGTGCAAAAGTTATTGGTGAAAATTTTGATATTGAAATTTTAGATATTCATCATCGCCACAAAAAAGATTCACCTTCTGGAACTGCCAGAGAATTAAAAAATATTTTACTTAAAACTCTTTTAAGAAATGAAGAAAATGTGATTTATGGAAGACATGGAGATGATTACAAAGAAAGAAAAAATTCTGAAATTGCAATTCACTCTATGAGAGCTGGTGAAGTTGTTGGTGACCATACAGTTCATTTTTTCTCTGCTGATGAAAGAATTGAAATTTCCCACAAAGCTCTTCATAGAAAAACTTTTGCAGTTGGATCAGTTAAAGCAGCAGAATTTTTAGTAAACCAAAAGATGGGTCTTTATTCAATGTTTGATGTATTAGGACTTTGAGATTTTGGATGAAATTATAAGCCAATTTAACTTTGATTTTAACAATCTTTCACCAACTCTTGTAATATTAGATATATTAATTACAAGTTTTATTTTTTTTAAAATTTATGTAATGCTTCGTCAATCCAAAGGTCTCCAATTAATTATTGGAGTTGGTTTTTTTTATGTACTCGGACTTATTGCAAGTTATTTTCAATTAGAACTATTAGATTGGTTAATTTCAAATATCAAACCAGCACTAGTATTTGTTATTATCATCCTGCTACAACCTGAACTTAGAAGAAATTTAACTGAACTAACAAAAATTAGATTTATAAATTATTTTATTATTAAACCAAGTATTGAATTAGATGAAATTATTGAATCTGTAAAACTAATGAGTATGGAAAAAACAGGCTCTATAATTGTATTTGCAAAAGACATTAGTCTAAAAAGTATTATTGAACAATCTGTTCAAGTTGATGCAGTTATTTCATCTAGTTTAATTTTAACAATATTTAAAAAAAATTCAGTGCTTCATGATGGTGCAATTATTATTGAACAAAATAGAATTGCATCAGCTTCTTCCTATTTACCAATGAGTAATAGTTTAGGTAATTCAGCACTAGGAGCAAGGCATAGATCAGCTCTTGGACTTGCAGAAGAAACAGATGCAGTTGTTTTAGTTACAAGTGAAGAAACAGGTGAAATATCAATATGTCAGGATGGAAATTTAATTCATCCTGTGAAAATATTTGAATTAAAAAATCAACTTCTGAAATTTTTAAAAGAAAAAAAGAGTAATAAAAAATGAGAAGAATTTTTGATTTATGGCAAGCAAAACTCGGTTCAATCATTCTTGCGATTATTTTATATATCAATTTACAAAATTCAAAAATCCTAGTAAAAAATTTTTTTATTCCAATAGAATATCCAAAGTTATCAAATAATCTGTATTATGCAAAAAATTCAGAAAAAAATTTTCTAATAAAATTAGAAGGATCTAAAGATTTAGTCAATTATCATTCTCAATTTTTAAAAGCAGTAATTGATATAAATGATTTACAAGTTGGTGATAATTTAGTAGAAGTAAAAAAAATTTATAATCTTCCTAATTCTGGAATAAAACTAACTAAACTCGGGCAGAAAATTCCAATTACAATAGATACTTTGATTTCAAAAACAATTCCAGTAGAGATTAATTTTGAAGAAGAACCCCAAATTGGTTTTCTAAAAAGTAATCATTTAATTAAACCTCAAGTAATTACACTTTCTGGACCTAAACAAGTTATTGAAAAATTTAACAAATTTACTTTAAATCCAGTTTCCATTAAAGATGTTACTGAAGGATTTACTAAAAATATTCGTATTCCAGAATTACCAAAAAATACAACTATCTTAGAAAATTTTAAAGAGTTTACTTTAAGAGTGAACATCATAAAAGATTTATCAACTATGGGTGAACAATTAATAGTTCAAATTCCAGTAAAGTGTGATGGTCTTGATACAAGCCTGGATGCAGATTTATCAGTTGATGAAATTTCATTAAAATTCTCATCTACTGTAAAATTTAATAGTTTGCAAGTAATTCAAGGACTTCAAGCTTTTATATCTTGTAATTATTCTTATGATAAAAAGCAAAAAAAAATTCTTCCTAGTGCTACTCCAAATTTAGCAAAAGTTAGAATTCAAAAATCTAATGAATTAAAAAATATTGAAATACTTGGAATATCACCTGAAAAAATATTAGTTAGTTATAAATTAAAACCTGGTTTAGAAGAAAAAAAAGAAACTGATGAAATTTCTCCTGAAAATTTGGATGAAAAGAAATGAATATCTCAGTTGGAAATGATATTGTAGAAAATTATAGAATTAAAGAAGCATTTGAAAAATTCGGCGATAAATTTTTGCAAAAAGTTTTTACTAAAGAAGAAATTGAATATGCACTTTCAAAACCAAACCCAATCCCTTTTTTAAGTGGTAGATTTGCTTGTAAAGAAGCCTTTATAAAAGCGATTTGTTTAGAAAATGGAATAGTTTTGGATTTTAAGGAAATCGAGTTAAAAGGAAATTTTTTTGGAAAAAAAAATATTGCTCTTTCAGGCAAGTCAAAAGAAATATTTATTGAAAAAGGTTTTGATGAAATTTCTGTATCAATTTCACATACAGATAATTTCGCAACTGCAGTTGTTATTTTATTTAAAAAGTAGGTTTTATGATTAGTCAAGAAATGAAAGATTTACTTGGTTTTTATGACCAGGGGTTAAAGCTTTATAAAGAAGCAAAATTTGAAGAAGCACTAGATTCTTTTAAAAAAGGTTTAGAAAAAAAACCAGGTGATGGTCCTTCTGAAATGTACATAAAAAGATGTAAAGAATTTATTCAAACTCCACCTCCAAAAGATTGGGATGGTGTTTATGTGATGAAAACAAAGTAGGAATTATGATTAAAAAAAATATACAAAATCAATTTACGGATTATGGAACTATTTCAACAATTTTGGGAAAAGGAACTTATTTTAATGGAACATTAAGTTTTAAAAAACCATTACAAGTTTCTGGTGAATTTGAAGGTGAAATTATTTCTGAGGGTTTTTTATTTATTTCAGAAGGTGCAATTGTTAAAGCGAATATTAAAGCTAACACTGTAGTTGTTGCAGGACATGTTACTGGTAATGTAGTAGCTTTAGAAAGATTAGAAATGCAGACAACAGGTAAAGTTGTTGGTAATATTAAAACAGCAAAACTTCAAATTGCAGATGGTGTAATTTTTGATGGAAGTTGTGAGATGATTCAAAAGGCAAATTAAAATTTGGAAAATTTTTTAGAGATAGCTTTTAATTCAACTTCATCTGGGATTATTTTCTGGAATGAAGAGGGAAAAATTATTTCAATAAATAATTCAGCTAAAAATCACACATCATTAAATGACTTAGATAATGTTTTAAAATTTTTATCTCAGTTCGATAAAAACTTAAATGAATCAATTAAGTTTAAAAAAGAAAATTTTGTTTTATTTCAACCTGAGAAATCCTTAAAGTATGTGACACAAGTTCTTGGAGTTCACTCAGATAAAATTATTTTTCAAACTATTACAACATCATTTGAAAATAGTTCAAAAGATTTAAATCAAAAAGAATTAGATATCTTAATTGATGATTTAAGAAACCAAAAAAGATTTTTAACAGATCGAGAATCAAATTTAAAACTTCAAAATGCTGTTCTACTTCAACTAGCTAAGTCTAGTATTTTTGATCATGGTGATTTAGATAATGCTTTAAAAAAAATTACTTCTGCTGCGACTGTTACATTAGATTGTGATAGAAGCTCTGTCTGGTTTTTTAATGAAAATAAAACAAACTTACAACAAGCTATTTTATTTGATAAAAATTCATATGAGTATGAAGATGGAAAAGTTTTAAATCTAAAAGACTACCCAAATTATTTTAATGCACTTTACCAAGAAAGAATTATATCTGTTAAAGATGCTCATACTGATTCTTCAACCTCTGAATTTTCTGAAAACTATTTAGCACCACTAAATATTTATTCATTACTTGATGCTCCCATTCGTGTAGAAGGAAAAATGATAGGTGTTATTTGTAATGAAACTGTTGGATATAAAAAAAATTGGTCTTTAGAAGAAGAAGCATTTGCTAGTTCTCTTGCAGATTTAATTACTAGAACACTTGATTCAAGAGATAGAAATTTAGCTAAAGAAGAATTAAAAAAAGCAAATGAAGAATTAGAACAAAGAGTAATAGAAAGAACAAAAGAGCTTCAAGAAAAAATGAATGAAGTTGTTAAATTAAAAAAACAACAAGATGGAGATTATTTTTTAACCACATTAATTCTAAATCCACTTTGTATTGACCTAAACTCTTCTAAAATTTTAAAAACCGAATATTACGTAGAACAAAAAAAACAATTTGAATTCCACAATAATACTCATGGTCTTGGTGGTGATATAATTATTTGTGGAAATTTGAAATTTTGGGAAGCTAATTCCAAGTTTTTATTCTTTATAAATGCAGATGCAATGGGAAAATCTATGCAAGGTGCTGGTGGAGCTATTGTTCTTGGTTCAGTGATGAATAATATTTTAGCAAATTCAGCAAGAAAAAATAAAGTTCTTCAAATTAGTCCAGAGGAATGGTTACAACAAACATATGTTGAACTCCATTCAGTATTTTTAGCATTTTATGGAACAATGTTAATCTCAGCTTGTTTTGGATTAATTAATGAAAAAACAGGAGAAATGTTTTATTTAAATGCTGAACATCCTCCAATTATTTTATATAGAGATGGTATTGCTGAATTTACTCATGAAGAAACTAATCTTCAAAAATTAGGTTCTGATTTTGCTAAAAAAAATAAACCTGAAATTAAAAAATTTTTACTTATGAAAAATGATATTTTATTTATTGGATCTGATGGAAAAGATGATTTATTAATTTATGATAAAAATAATAAAAAAGAAATGAGTAATGATATAAGTATATTTTTAAATATTGTAAAAAGTTCTAATGGAAAATTAAATTTAATTGTTTCTGAATTAAAAAAAACAGGTGAATTAACTGACGATTTATCAATATTAAAAATAGAATTTTTCTCAAATGAAATAATTGATACATAAAAAAAACATCTTGGCATAGATTTTGATTGTCTAGCAAATTTCAAAAAAAATGATAGTTACATGAAGAAAATTCTCTTTTTCTTACTAACTATTTTTTCAATTCAATCAAATAAATATTACCCAGATTTACTTTTATATGAATCTGAAGAATTAATAAAATTTAATACAGACAAAGCAGATAAAAAAAAGAAATCAAAAATTCCTACAAATTGGGGTGGTAGTACTCTTTCCCAAGAAACAAAAAATATTGATGGATTAGATCAAACAGTATATTCACTTTCAGGTGGTGCTTGGATTGAACACAAAAAAGTGAAACTAACTGCAAGTAAAATTGAAATTCTTGGACAAGATGCTTATAAAGGATTTTTAACAGGGCAAACTAAAGTTGAAGATTCAGAAAATGGAATCAATATAAGTTCAAGTAATGGAACTTATGATAAATTTTCTGAAACAATTTTATTAAATGGGAAAACTAGATTTTATTATAAAGATAAAAAAAATCAAATTACTAAAATATCTTGTCCAAATCTTTCAAGAAATATGTCTGAAAACATTACTTATTTTTCAAATGGAGTTATAATTGAAAATTCTGATTTTACAATTTATTCAAATTCAGCAAAGTTTATTGAAAAGGAAAAACTTTTGGAATTAGAAGAAAAACCATTTATTTTTTCAAAAGATAGTTTTATTATTGGTGAAAGAGCAAGTCATAAGTTAAATGATAAAATAACTGAAATTGAAGGAACAGCTTTTGTTATAAGACAAAGTTTAGAAAATAAAAAAGATTCTGAAGAAAAAGAGAAAGTAATAACTTATTTAACAGGTGATAAAATAATTTCAATTGATAATGAAGAACCTTCAACTGGTTTATATGGATCTGCAAAACTTTTTAGAAAAAATTTAGAGTTTAGTTCAAACTACATAAAATCAATTGGTAAATCAGGTGAAAAAATTATAGCAAAAGAAAATGTAGAAATTTTTGATAAAGATAATCATTCTAAAATGAGTGGTGAAACTTTAGAATACAATAAAGAAAAAAATTACACACATTTAACAGATAATTCAAAAATAGAGTTTTTATCAAAAGACAATGAAGAAGTTCAATCAACTTTAACTGCAGTAGAAATAGAAAGATTTGGAAATTTAAAAGAACTTGTATCAAGAGGAGATGTAGAAATCAACTCCGACAAAGCTATATTAAACGGAGAATTTGCTACATATTTTGAAGAATCTGAAAAATTAGTTTTAGAAGGAAATCCAAGTATATCAAGAGATAAAAAAAAAATTTATTGTGGAAGAATAATATTATACCCTAAGAAAAATAAAATTTTATTAACAGATGGCCTTAATGCGAGTAAAAAAAAATGAATGAAAAAGTTTTTAAGATGCAAAACTTAGTGAAAGTTTATAATAAAAGAAAGGTTGTTAATGGAGTTAGTTTTGAAATAAAAAAAGGTGAAATTGTTGGACTATTAGGACCTAATGGAGCTGGTAAAACAACATCTTTTTATATGTCTGTGGGTTTTGTTAGACCAGATGAAGGAAATGTTTTTATTGACGAGGAAGATGTAACTGATTTTCCTATGTACAAAAGAGCTAGACTTGGAATTGGTTATTTAGCACAAGAAGCATCTATATTTAGAAAACTTACAGTTGCAGAAAATTTAGAAGCTGTTCTACAAACTCTTGGAATTTCAAGAGAAGAAATTATTTCTAGAAGAGATGAATTACTTTTAGAGCTTCAAATTATGAGAGTAGCAAATCAACCAGGTTATACTTTATCTGGAGGTGAAAGAAGAAGATGCGAAATTGCAAGGGCTTTAGCAACCAAACCAGATTTTATTTTATTAGATGAACCTTTTGCAGGTGTTGACCCTATAGCAGTGAAAGATATTCAGACAGTAATTAAAAGTTTAAGAGAAAGAGGTCTAGGAATTTTAATAACTGATCATAATGTTCGAGAAACACTTAAAATAACTGATAGAGCTTATATAATGTATTCAGGTCAAATTTTAATTTCCGGAACAGCAAATGATTTAGTGAATGATCCAGAAACTAGGCGAATTTATTTAGGTGAGGATTTTACACTTTGAATATAAGCCAGCGACAAACACTTGTTTTAAAACAAACTCAAAAGCTTTCAATGACTACTGAGCTTAGGCAATCAATAGAACTATTGCCACTTTCAACTATAGAACTCGCTGAAAAAATAAAATCTGAATTGATTGAAAATCCTATGTTAGAAGAAATTGAAACTGGTGAAAAAAAAGAACCAGAAACTTATTCTGTATCAGAAATTAGAAATTTAGAAAAATTAGAACATCAAAAAAATACAGATATTAACTATTCAGATATTTATTCAATTGAAAAAACTAGTTATACTTATGATCAGGATGCATCTGATAGAAATCAAAAAATGATTGAATCTAGCGTAAAAAGTGAAAATTTATCTGATTACTTAATTTCACAATTTAGATTATTAGATTCAACTGATGAAGAAATTTATATCGCTGAAATTTTAATTTCTATGATTGACGAAAAAGGTTTTATAGTTGATGATTTAGATCAAATCACTAAGGAAATGAATTTATCATTAAAAAAAACAAATTTAGTTTTAAAAAAAATTCACAATTTAGATCCAATTGGAATAGGTGCTAAAAATATTGAAGAAACATTGTTAATTCAAGCTATTATATTAAAACCTGAAGAAGAAAATTTACACACACTAATAAAATTTCATTTTAAAGATTTAGAAAAACTTGATTATAAAAAAATCTCGAAATCTATGAAAATTTCAGAAGAAAAAGTTGAATTACTTGCAAAACAAGTTAAGAAATTAGAACCTTTTCCGGCAAACTCATTTAATCCAAAAAAAACAGATTATGTAATTCCTGATGTTGTTATAAGCGAATCAGAAGGTCAGTTTTCAATTTTTATTAATGATGAATGGATTCCAAAAATTCAAGTGAACAAAGAATATAAAGATATATTAACAAATTCTTGTACTGAAGCTGAAAAAGAATTTATTACCCCAAGAGTTAACCAAGCAAGTTGGTTAATTAAATCTATACACAATAGAAGGCAAACATTATTTAGAGTGGTAAATTCGATAATTGATTTTCAAATAGATTTTTTTAGAAAAGGAATTCAAGAGATAAAACCTTTAACTTTAAAAGAAATTGCTGATAAATTAGATTTACATGAATCAACAATTTCAAGAATTACAACAAATAAATACGCTCAAACAACTTGGGGAATTTTGGAATTAAAATGGTTTTTTTCTTCTGGAGTCAAATCACAAGAAGGTGGAAAAGAATCTTCAAAAAAAGTACAAGATATGATTCGTAATATTATTAAAGAAGAAACAGAATCTAGTCCAATCTCTGATCAAGAAATAGTAGAAATTATTAAAGAAGCTGGAATTGATATTGCAAGAAGAACAGTTTCTAAATATAGAAAAATTTTAAGAATTCCATCTTCTTCACAAAGAAAAAAAGTTAAGGAGTTAAAATCAAATTAATGTCAATTGCAACTATAACTGTAGAAACAATTTTAAAAACTCATCCTGAACTTTTTTTGGAATTAATAACTGGACATTCTGGTTTATCAAAAAAAATATCTAATTCTGAAATAAATAGACCTGGATTATCTCTAACAGGTTTTTTTGATTTTTTTGCACATGATAGAATTCAGATTTTTGGGAAGGGTGAATGGGCTTATTTAAATTCTCTAGATGAAATAAAATTAAAAGATATTGCGGAAAAATTTTTTTCTTATCCATTAAGTTGTATTATTTTTACACATGGAAACAGACCAAGTGAAATTATTATAAAAAAAACTGAAGAACTAAATATTCCTCTATTAATCACAAATATTTCAACACATAAATTTATTACATTAATTTCTGATATTTTAAATAAAGCACTTGCTCCAAGGACAATGAGGCATGGCGTTTTAATTGAAGTATTCGGAATTGGGATTTTGCTTTCAGGAAAAAGTGGTGTTGGAAAATCAGAAACTGCACTCGAGTTAATTGAAAGAGGTCATCGATTAGTAGCTGATGATATGGTTGAAATAAGAAGATTTGCTGAAAGTTATATTGTTGGAACTTGTTCTGATATTTTACGTCATCATATGGAAATTCGAGGTTTAGGTATTATTAATATTAAAGATATTTTTGGAGTTGGTTCAGTAAGAGACTCAAAATTAATTGAACTAATGATTAATATAGAAGAATGGAGTGAAAAAGTTGAATATGATAGAACAGGACTTGATGAAAATTTTGAAGAAATTTTGGGGCTAAAAGTCCCTCTCCTAAAAATTCCAATTAAACCTGGTAGAAATATTCCAATTTTAGTTGAAACAGCTGCAATGAATCAAAGGTTAAAAAAAATGGGTAATAATGGTGCTAAAGAATTTAACAAAAAATTAGCAAATTATATCGAGACAAAAAATTGAAAGAAATAATAACTAAAATAATTGAAACAAGTCATGGACTTCATGCTAGGCCAGCTTCTATGTTTGTTAAAACTGCTGCAAAATTCCCTTGTGAAATTAAAGTAATCAAAGATGATATTGAAGTAAATGGAAAAAGTATAATGGGTTTGATGATGCTTGCGTTAGCACCTGGTGTAGAATTTAAAATTCTTACTGAAGGGGAAAAAGAAGAAGAAGCTATTCTTGAACTTGAAAAATTAGTACAAAATGATTTTAAATCATGAATGAATTCCAAAGATTAAATGAAAATAAATATTATTTAAAAGATCTTTATGTTTTTTTTGTTAGTTTATTTGTTTCAATACTATTTTCAGAAGTTTTTTTAATTCACACTGATTATGAATTTTATAATAAACTTTTTATTTACATTATAATTTTTTTTCCAACTTTTACTTTAGCATTAATACTATCTTATTTTTATAGAAATTATAGAATCAAACAAACTGGAAGAATATGGTCTATTATTCGATATAGATTGACAATAGCATTTTTATTTATTTCAATTTTACCTTCAATTCCGCTATTATTATTTTCTTCAAATATTGGTGGGAAGTTAGTTGAAAATTTTTATCAAATTCAAATCCAAGAAGCTTTATCATCTGCAAAGAATATTATTCTCAATTCAGAAGAAGAAGATAAAAAAAATTTAATTTTTAAAGCAAAAATTCTTCAAAAAAGTTTAAGTAAAAACCTGAATCAAATTAACTTAATTTATTCTAAATCTCTAGATCTTGGCTTATTACAATCAAATAAATTTTATCTTGGAATATTTAAAGAAGATAAAAATATTTATGAAAATTACAAATTTCAAGATGAATTAAAAAATTTAGAATTCAAAAAAATAAAAGGTGAAAATTTTGAAGAATTTAGTTTTTATCAAATAGAAAAAGCTTTTTATTTTTTAAAAGTTAACTCATCAAATAATAGAAATTTTTTAATTATAGGAAAAAGAATTCATATTGGAAATGAAAAAAATATATACAATATTTTATTTACTGAAGGAAAGTATTCAAATTTAGTTATCTGGAAAGATAAATTACCTACTGCTTTTAGATTACTAATTGGAATTTTTTTTATTCTTACTTTTGTAATATCAATCCTAATTTCATTGATTTTAGCTAGACAAATATCTAGACCTATTGTTCAACTTGCAGAAGCTACTCAACAAGTTTCTAAAGGTGAAATGGATGTTAAAATTGATTTAGTTGAAGATGGTGAAATGGGAATTTTAATTGAGTCTTTTAATCAGTTAACAAAGGATTTAAAATCTAAAAATGAGGAATTGATTCATATCCAAAGAATTGCTGCTTGGAAAGAAGTTGCACAAAGAATGGCACATGAAATTAAAAATCCACTTACCCCAATTCAATTATCAGCAGAAAGAATTAGAAAAAAATTAGACAATCCTAACAGAGAAAAATTTGACGAAGTTGTAAGAAATGGAACAGAAACAATAATTGGCCAAGTGAGAGTTTTAGAGCATTTAGTAAAAGAGTTTTCTGAATTTGCTAGAATGCCTTCCCCGATTTTAATTAATCAACACATAAATCCTATTATTGAGGAATCAGTAAAATTATTTATTGATCATGTGAATATCAATTTTACCTTAAAGCTTTCAAAAAATCTTCCAGAAGTATTTCTAGACAAAAGACTTTTTTTAGGTGTTGTTAATAATTTAATTAAAAATGCAGTTGAAGCAATTCACAATTATGAAAAAGAAATTGCGGATCAAGAAAATTTTAATTCTTTTATCGGAGAAATAAAGATATCAACAAAATTAGAGAAAACTTTATTAAGAAAATCTTTGATTTTTACTATTGAAGATAATGGACCAGGAATTGATTCAAATATGAAAGAAAAGATTTTTCAACCTTATTTTTCTACTAAAGAGGGACATGGAACAGGAATTGGACTTGCCATAGTAGAAAAAACAGTTCTTGATCATAATGCACATTTAAGATTACTCGATTCTGAATTAGGTGGTTGTAATTTTAAAATTGAAATTCCAGTTGAAGGTAAAAAATGAAAATCTATATTTTAGATGACGAAATTGAAATTAGAAATTCATTAAGGAATATACTTGAAGATGAAAATTATTTAGTCGAAGATTTTGCTTCTAGTAAATCTCTATTAAAAGCTATTCAAAAAGAAAGACCTGCATTAGTATTACTTGACGTTTGGCTTGGTAAAGAAGATGGTTTACAAGTTTTGACAGAGTGTAAAAAAATTTATCCTTTACTTCCAATTGTAATGATCTCAGGACATGGCACAATTGAATTAGCCGTAGTAGCAACTAAAAAAGGTGCAATCGATTTTTTAGAAAAACCTTTATCAATATCAAAAGTTTTAGATACAATTTCTAATTCTATTTCAGTTACAAGCCAAATTGAAGTTCCAGAAATTAAATTAGATTATGATCCAATTATTGGAATTTCTGAAGGTATAAAAAAAGTTAAATTTGCTATTTCACAAGCTGCAAATAAAAATGCAAGAGTTTTTATTTATGGAGAAAATGGTACTGGTAAAGAACTTGTTGCAAAATCAATTTATATGAACTCAAAGAGAAAAGATCAAGCCTATATAGAAATTAATTGTGCTGCAATTCCAGAAGATTTAATTGAATCAGAATTATTTGGTCATGAAAAAGGGGCATTTACAGGAGCTAATGAAAAACGAATTGGTAAATTTGAAGCTGCAAATAATGGGACAATTTTTTTAGATGAAATTTGTGATATGTCATTATCAACTCAAGCAAAAGTTTTGAGAATTTTGCAAGAGCAAAGATTTGAAAAAATCGGAAGTTCAGAAACTATTCATGTCGATGTGAGAGTTATTGCAGCTACAAATATTCCTGTAGAAGATGCAATTAAAGAAGGAAAATTTAGAGAAGATTTATATTATAGATTAAACGTTATACCAATTCACATTCCACCTCTAAGAGAAAGAGTTTCAGATATTCCCTTACTCCTAGATTTTTATATAAATCAAACTGTCAAAGAAAATGATCTTGAACCAATTAGTTTAGAAACTGAAGCTGTTTCAGTTTTAACAAATCATTTTTGGCCTGGGAATATTCGTGAATTAAAAAATGTTGTTGAAAGATTATCTATATTAACAATAGGTAATTTAATTAAAGTTAAAGATGTTAGAGAAGCTTTAGTCGGGTTTAAAAAAGCTGAAGAAATTTTTAAACAAGGAGATTTAAAAAAAGCTAAAGAAGAGTTTGAACGGCAGTATATTTTAAAATCTTTACAAATTAATGATGGAAATGTTTCAAAAACTTCAAAAATTTTAGGTGTTGAAAGAACTCATTTATATAGAAAACTTAAATCTTTAAATATAAATATTGAGAACTTAAGTGAATAATTGTGTTCATTTTGGGAATTGTTCAGGTTGTGATTTACTGGATTTAAACTATAAATCTAGTCTAGAAATTAAAAAGGAATATTTAGAAAAAATACTAAATTATAATAATATTTTACTTTTTCCTTCAAAAAAAGAAATTTATTATCGAAGTAAGGTTCAATTGCCTTTTGGTATAAAAAAAGGGAAGTATGAATCTATTTTAACTCTAGGACTTCACTCAAGAGATTATTCTAATATTATTGATCTCAAAGAATGTTACATCCAAGACAAAGATTTAACTGAAATTTCTTTTTTAATAAGAGATTTTTTTAGAGAAAAAAAAATTTCTAGTTTTACTCCAAAAAATCAAGATGGAATTTTAAGATATTTAGTACTTAGAAAAAGTAATTTTAATTCTCAAGTATTAATTTGTATTGTAACAGCATTTAATTATGAATTTAAAAAAGAATTAATACAAGAACTAGTTTTAAAGTTAAAATTAAGTTTTGGTCAAGAGAAAATAGCAGGGATTTTACAAAATATCAACTTTAATGAAAATAGTATGGTATTTGGAAAGAAATTTAAAACTTTATTGGGAAATAACTTTTATAAAGAAAAAATTTTAGGTTCCATATTTCATATTAAAATTGAAACTTTTGTTCAAATTAATCATGAAGTTGCTGAAATCATATATAAATTTGTAAAAGATCATTTAAATGAAAATTCAAATGTTTTAGAATTATTTTCAGGAATTGGAACCTTAAGTTTATTTATCAGGGATAAAATAAATTCTTTGACTTCTGTAGAATTAAACAATGAGTCTGTTAAATCTAGTATTTTAGCAATGAAAAAAAATGATAAACAAAAAATCCAATTTTTTTCAGAAGATGCAAACTCTTTTATTAAAAAAAATAAATCAAAATTTGATACTTTAATTGTTGATCCTCCAAGAATGGGATTGGGAAGAGAGTTATCTCATAATATATTAATCCTAAATCCAAAAAAAATTATTTATATTTCTTGTGATCCAATTACATTAAATGATGATTTAGAAATACTTGAAAAAAAATATAAGTTAAAAAATATTACTGCTTTTGATATGTTTCCATTTACAAAACATATTGAAACAGTATCCATTTTAGAAGCTAACTAGATTTTTTTTTCCTGCTATTACCATTTGCTTGTATTACTTCTTTTGTTTTAATTGATTTTGGTTTAACCGGAACATCGGCAATTGAAATATACATTTTTAATTTTTCGTATTTATCATCTGCTTTTTCAATCAATTTTTCAAAATCAGTTTTCATTTCTTCGGTCTCATCTTTTAAAGTTTCTACACGATTCTGAAGTGTTGAAATTTGTTTATGTTTAGTTGAAAGATCCATCATTAAATCTTCTATTTTATCAAACTTAGCTTCAATAGATTTAATTTCTTGATTTTTGGATTGAAGTAATGTTAATTTATTTTCTATCGAAGAAATAAATTTTGTTAAATCTTTACTTCTTACATCCATCACATTAAATTCGCTTTGGAATTTTTCTATTAATTTTCTTGTTTCAGATGTGGACTTTTCATTAACTAATAATGTATCATTTATAAAATGAATTTTTTGATCTACAGATGAAAGTTTTGCAAATTTTTCATCAAATTCTGATGTAAATTCTTCAATAAATTTTATTTTAGAATCTACATCTGTTAGTAATGAAATTTTTTCTTTCATCTCTGAAATTTTTTTAGTAAGAGAATCCAAATTTAAGAAACTAGATTGAATATCTACAATTAACTTTTCTGATTTTGATTTTTGGAGTTGAAGTTTTGAAGATTCTTCAGCAAGAAAATTATAAATACTAGATTTTAAATCATTTGCCCTTTCCATTTCAACTTCTACTGATGATTTAAGTTTATAAAAATCTTCTTTTGATTTTGAAAAATCTTTTCTAGTAGAATTTAAAAATTCTTCATTATTTAATTCAATATCTTTTAATGACTTTATAGTTTGTGAATGAAATTCATCAATTTTTAATCTACTTTCTTCTTTTGAATTATTTAAAATTTCTTCTATATTTAATTTTGTTTCTTTAATATAGTTTGTAATTTTACTTTCTAAAGAACCAAGTTGTAATTCACCTTTATCGATTAAACGTGTGATTTCTTTTGAAATTCTTTCATCTAAGATTGCATTAAATTTAAGAATTTTTTCTTCTTGTTTATCAAGTAGATTTTTACTTGAAGATTCTACTTCTTCTAAAACAAATTCTGTATTTTTTTTCACATTTAATAATCTTTCATTCATTGAATTAACTAGCTTGTTTGAATAATCAGTTAACAAGGATTCTTGTTTATCATATAATTGTTCAAAAGATTTCGATGAACGAGAAACTAGCAATTCTAATTCATCTTGTAATCTCTTAGATTTGGAAGTTATATCATCAAGAACTAAATCATTTTTATCAGCAAGTCCATCTTTATAATTTTTATAAACATCTTCTAAACCTGTTTTTAAAGAGTTATATTCTACATTTAACTTGGAAAGCAAAGTATCACCATCCAATTGGATTAAATTAATTTTATTTAAAACTTTAAATCTTTCTTCTTCAAATTGAACTTTATATGCTTCTAGCCTATTATTCCAATCCGAATCTAACTGAAAAATTCGAAGTTCAGAGTTTGAAAGGACAGATTCTAATATCCCTTTTTGTTTTGTAGTTTCATTTTGAATTTCATAAATAGACTTTTTTGATTCAGACTCAATTAAATTTTTTGCTTCAGTTAAAATTGAATTATTTAATTGAATTTTTTCTTGAAGTTTTTCATCTAAATTTGAAATTTTTGATTGAAAATCATTTGCAAAACTTAAATAATCTGTTTTTTTTGATTCATAATTATTGATTAATCCATCTTGTGAAGTTACATACTCTTCTTTAATTTTTTCAACATAATGATATAAACTTTCAACTTTTCTTTTCGTTTCAGACAATATTTCTTCTTTTCTAAAACTTAATGAATCATCTAATTTTTTTATATCATCTTTAAAATTACTAAGTTCAATTTGAAAATTTTTAAACCAAGCATCTTTAATTAAATTGGCTTCAGCTTCACTATTTTCAAAACGATCCTGTAATTTTTTTTCGTACAACCCTACTCTATCTAAAATTAGTTTCATGGAGCTATCTAATCTTTCTTCCATCTTCATTTCTAATTTTTCTATTTGTGAGGAGATTTCATAAACAGAGTTTTTATGTTTTTCAAGCTTCATATCAATTGCTTGTTTAGTTCCATCCATAAGTTTTTCGAAATTATTTTGGAATTGGATTTTTCGATTTGTGAGTTCATTAACATATTCATCTTCTTTTTTTAAGGCTTCTTTTTGGGCTTCAACAACCTCCGATTTAATTAAATCAATTTCTTTCTGCATTTCTTTTGAAGATTGAATTAGAGCTTGATTTGACTGATCAAATAACAATTTTAATTTACTTTGAAACTTCTGAGAATAAATTAAAAGTTTTTCTTCAACAATTCTAGCTGCAAGATCTGCTCTTTGATTAATTAATGATTGAAAATCGTTCATTTTGTCTTGAGTATTTTCAGCGATTGCTCTAATGTTATCAAGTTCTTTAGTTTTAATTTCTTCATTTTTAGAAATTTGAATTTGAAATCCATCAAGTCTTAGAAAAATTCCATTCACTTTTTCAACTGTATCTTTAATTAAATTTTCAGTTTCTGCAACTAATTTTTTCTGACTATCTTCACGAAGAGATAAAATAATTTCATCAATTTCATATGATTTATTTTTCATTGTTGTATGAAATTCATCACTTTTAAAATACATATCAGAATATATTTCTTCAGCTTTTTCTTGAACAACCGCTTCCATTTCTTTAACTAAAAGATGCATTTTGGATTCAAGAGCTTTGATATCAGAGCTAGTTTGTTGAAGGCTATCTCTTTGGCTTTTTAATTTTTCTACAAAAGAATTTTTATTATCCATAGAACGAATAAATAGTGTAAATGCTACCGAAGCTAAAAACGGGAAAAAAAGTAAAAATAAACCTTGTAGAAATGTAATTTCAGTCATAAATTATTGTCTCATTAGGACTATCGAAAAGAAAACTAATTTTTTCAAGTGTTTTTTGTTCAAAATCAGAAAAGATGGAAAAAATAGTTTATTTTTAAATAAAATTAAGATTTATTTACTAATATTGCAATTTATAATAATTTTATGAGGCTTTTAGTTGAATTTTTTTAAGTTATTTTTCATTTTATTTGTGACATTAATTTTATGTGGTGAGGATGAACTCAAAAGTCCCTATAGATTTATTAAAGCAAAAACTGGTTTAACCTTGAGAGAACAAGCTGATACTGAATCAGAGTCACTTGGAAATATTCCAGAAGGTAAAATTGTAAAAGTTTTAGAAATCCTCGAAACTGATGTTAATATTAAAGGTAGAATTTCAAAATGGGCTAAAGTAATTTATTCATATAAAGAAGGTTATGTAGTAAATAGTTTTTTAGAAGATGATTTAGAAGATGAAAAAGAAGTTGTATTAAAAAAAGAAGATATTATTGGTAAATGGAAAGGAGAATGGCATTGGGGAAAAAAATATACCAACATTCAGTTTAAAAAAAATTCATTTAAAGCAGAATTATTTGCTGGTGGAGATGAAAGTGCTTACACTGGGTTTACAAGAATTGGAACTTGGAAGCTAAGCCCAGAAAAAAATCCAACTGAGGTTTGTTTAAATACAAAAGATGATAATGTTTGTTTTTTTTTATACAATAAAAAATTAGTTGTAAATATGAATCATTCATATAAAGAAAAAAAGAATCATTTTTTAGAAAATTATGATTATGATATTTTATCGGGACTAATTAAAGAAAAATGAATTCCAAAGAAAAATTTTTAGAGATTTTAAATAATATTTCTTATATAATCAAAAACAATTTAATTCCAATTTCAAATTTTTCAAATGAAAAAAAAATTGATGAGTATCAATTTGAAACTAAAGAAATAAAAAAAGTAGAAGAAAAAATTATTAGACCGATTTTAACTGGTGATAAAAATTTTTCTTGTAAACTTTGTCCAAATAAATTAACAGCTATTAAAACTTTTGAGTATAAAGGAAATTTACCAGTATTGATTTTACATTATTCAGGAGAAGCTAGAAAAAATTTTTCTCCATTTACAAAAACTAAATCTAACTTAATTTTTAAAAATGAAAAATTAGAAGATTTGTTTGATCGTTTATGTAAAAAAGCTGCAAATAAAAATATGAGAGATTTCTATTTTCAAGAATTTCCTGCATGTAGTTTCTCGCCTAATAATTCTTCAGATTCTGATTGGACTTCAAGAATTAATTTTTGTAAATCTCATGTAATTGAAACATTGGAATTAAATCAAATTAAAACTATTTTATTTATTGGAATAACTGCAGTATTATTTTATGGAAAAGAAAAAGCAAATGAACTAACGGGAAAAATTATTGATGTAGAATTTGGTGGAAAAAAATATCCATCAATGGTTTTACGTTCTCCTGAAGGTATTTTGTCGTTAGAAGATAAAAGAAAAAATTTGGAAAATAAAAAAAATTCTCTAGAGTATGAACAAGCAAAAAAAGAAGAAGATAAAGTGAAAAAAGAAACTTTAGATAATTTTACAGAGTTTTGTAAATTAATATGATAAGTTTTGCAGAAATTGCATTAAACATTCCATTTAATAATGAAGATTGTTTAACTTATGAAATTCCATATGGAATGAATGCTACTATTGGTAAAAGAGTAGAAGTTGAACTTGGTAAAAAGATTCAACAAGGACTTATCATTTCTATTCATCAAATGATGCCAAATTATAAAACTAAAACAATTTCAAAACTAATTGATAAAGAAAGAATTCTGACTGATGAACAAATAGAATTAGCATATCAAATGAAAGATTTTTATTTATCTACACTTGGCGAATGTATTTTCAAAATGATCCCACAAGGTAGAAGAAAAATTAGTACTAAGTTAGAAAAAATTAAAGCAGAAAAAAATTTGTTTATACTTAATACTGAACAAGAAATGGCTTACAAAGAAATTAAATCTAAATTTGGTAAAGTATCTATTCATTTACTTTATGGAATTACTGGAAGCGGAAAAACTGAGGTTTATATACATTTATTAAATGATTTATTAAAAGAAACAGATAAATCAGCAATATTACTTGTTCCAGAAATTAGTTTAACTGTTCAAACATTAAAAAGATTAGAATTAATTTTTGGAGATAAATTAGCACTTCTTCATTCTGCTATGAAAATTTCGGAAAAATTTAGAAACTATAACCAAATTTTAAGTGGCGAAAAAAGAATTATTATTGGAACAAGATCTGCAATTTTTGCACCTGTAAAAAATTTAGGTTTAATTATACTAGATGAAGAGCATGATTCGTCTTATAAAGAACATTCCTCACCAAGATACCATGCTAGGCAAATAGCTCAAATGCGTGCTAAACAAAATTCTTCTGTGGTTGTACTTGGATCTGCAACTCCTTCAGTTGAAAGTTTTTATTTCGCAAAAACAGGAAAAATTGAATTTCACAAATTAACTAAAAGAGCTAAATCATCAAGCCTAAGTGAAATAGAATTAGTTACTAAAAAAGATAATTCTGAATTAATTTCAGAAAAATTACTTTTTAAAATCAAGCAAAGACTAGATAAAAAAGAACAAATTATTTTGTTATTAAATCGTAGAGGGCATAGCCCGTTAATTTATAATCGGTTAGAAGAAAAATTTATTGAATGCCCAAACTGTTCTTCAAATTTATGTTATCACCAAAAAGCACAAGTGAAATGTCATTTATGTGGTTACAAAGATAGTTTTCAAAATTTACAAAATAAATTTTCTTCTGAATTAGAATTATTTGGTTCTGGAACACAAAAATTAGAAGAATATATTTTAGAAAAATTTCCTGAAGTTAAATTAGAAAGATTAGATCAAGATTCAACAAAAAACAAAACTGTAGTGATAGATGTTATTCAAAAATTGATTGATAAAAAAATAGATTTACTAACAGGAACACAGATTATTGCAAAAGGGTTAGATGCTGCAAATGTGACTTTAGTGGGAGTAATTAATTCTACAATTGGTCTTGGTTTGCCAGACTTTCGAGCTGGAGAAAGAGTTTTTTCATTATTAACTCAAGTTGCTGGAAGAGCTGGAAGAGCTGAGTTAAAAGGTGAAGTTATTATTGAAACCAACACTGATCATCCCATTATTCAATTAGCAAAAAATCAAAATTATGATGAGTTTTTTGAAAATGAAATTTTAGTGAGAAGTGATTTATATTTCCCTCCGTTTTGTAGATTAGCAAGAATTATTTTAAGGTCTGTGATTGAAGAAAAACTTATTAAATCAAAAGAAATTTTAACAGAAGTTTTAAAAAAATATCTAATTCATTCAGAATTTAAGAAATTAGTTTTATTCGGTCCAACAGAAGCACCATTTTATAAAATCGATAATAATTTTAGAATTCATGCTTTAATTAAGACTACTGAAATGATTTTGTTAAAAGAAAAATTAAAATTAATTCAAAAAAATTTAAAACTACCATCAAAAGTTTATCTAGAAATAGATATAGATCCTATTGATTTAGTTTAATTCTATTTCATCTTTTTTTTCAAATAACATTTTTAGTTCACTAGAAATTTTATTTAATTGAGTTGAAATTTCATAAAGTGAATAAGAAGTCAGTCTTGAATCTTCCCTAAAAGTTTTTTTCTCAGAATTTCTAGATTGAAATTCAGAGATAGACTCTTTTTCATGATCTATTAAAACCGTGATATTATTGGCTATTTCTGTGATATTTTCTACATCATTATTAATTGCAAAACTAGCTTTTTCTTGATTTTTTATACTAGAATTTAACTCTTCCAAAAATTTTAGATTTTCATCCACAGATTCAGAAATTTTTTCAATTTGTTTTGAAGTTTCAAGAATCATTTCAGAACTTTTCGCAAAATTTTTAACAGTCGCTCGAACAATTGAATTAATTTCTTTTGATGAGTCAATACTTTGATCTGCAAGTTTTTGAACTTCAGTTGCTACCACAGAAAATCCTTTTCCATGTTCACCTGCTCGAGCTGCTTCAATTGATGCATTTAAGGAAAGTAGATTAGTTCTATCGGCAATTTCATTTATTGAGTTTGATATTAAAACAATCTTTTCAGATTGAGTCTTCATCTCAGAAACAAGTGAAATTGCATTTTGTAAATATGTAAAACTTTCTGAAGTGATTAATTTAGTTCCATTTGCAATTTCCGAGGATTTTTTACTTCCATTAAGAATTTGTTTAATTGAATCTAAAAGTGTTGAAGTTCTGGTTGAAATTTTAGAAATCATCTGTAATTGTGCTTTTGAAATCAATTGAATTTCCTCTCCGTTTTTCTGGATATGACTCATTGCATCTAAATCTTTATTAAAAATTTCACTTTGACTAGAATCATTTTTTTCTACATGTTTTATAATTTTTAATAATTCTTCAATCATATAAATTAATTCATCAGAAACTAATTTTGTTTTATCTAATAATTCAATTACTAAACTAGAATTTTTTTTTGATTTTTCTTCAGAATCGGAAAGTTGGTTAAAAAACTGTCTAGTTTCTTGAGATAAATACATCACTACAAAAGTTGAACCAAGTAAAAATAAAATTTTTGCAACCTCTGTGGGAGCTCTTAAAACTTTAGCTTCAAAAATTCTTTTTGGGTCAGAAGAAAATTCAACTTGTCCAGAATTAACAGCTAAAATTAGTAATAGGACAGATAAAACAGACGAGAAAACACCTGTAAACAATGAAAACTTTTTATCTAATCTTAAACCTGCTAAGTTTATGAATAAAAAGAAAAGCAAAAAAGTTGCTGGCTCTTTTATTGCGAGTCCCCAACCATTGAATTCGTCAAAATGAAATCCATATTTTGCACTAAAAACACAAATTAAATCAACCGAGGTGCTAATGTATTTTAAATAAGAATGGTATTTTGCTTTTCTTAAATAAAATTCGAATGAAATTATAAGAATAGAATAAACAATTATCATAAAAAATAACGAACCATATACCCCAAAGCTACTTCCTGATTTGTAAGCTGAAACAGCCGTTATAATAAACAGTACAATAAAAATAAATCGAATTCTATTGATTTTTCTTTCTGTTTCTAAACTTTTTAGTTCGTATTCAATTCTGAAACTTTTATAACTCATTTATAAGTACTCATATATTCCTGAATTAATTTAGACGCTTTAAGCTCTTCTTCTTTTTGTCTTTTATCATTCCATTTTAATTCTTTAGCCATAATTTTTAAAATTGGTTTAATTAACTTTTTAGAAATTTCTAAATCTAAAAATAAAATTCTAAATCTTCTTGCAAGAACATCTAAAATAGTATTAGCAAATTCTTTTCTTATAAAATGAATTACTTCTTCTTCAAAAAAACCTGTATTTTTTATTAACTCTTTAGGTTTTGAACCTAATATAGAATAAACTTCACCACCATAATGATTTTTTAATCTTTTTGCAGAATCAATATTTAATTTATAATCAGATGAAATTTTTAAGTACATATTTTCTGAATAACCATCTTTTCCTAAAAATTGATAATCATATGTTGTACAAGATTTTGTTGGATTAAATTTTCCAAGTTCAATAATTTTATTTGTAAGGTCTTCAGCCATTTTTCGATAAGTTGACCATTTTCCACCACTCATAGTAATCATCCCAGAACTAGAAACTAAAATCATTTCTTCACGAGAAATATTTTTTGTGTCACCTTCTCCGCTTAAATTGATTAAAGGTCTTAATCCTGAAAATACAGATAATACATTCTCTTTTTGAAGTTTTGTTCCTAAATATTCATTTCCAGTTTTTAACAAAAATTCAACTTCATCTTTATAAGGCATTGGTTCATATGAAATATCAGATCTATTTGTGTCTGTTGTTCCCATCATAACATGAGATTCCCAAGGAATAATAAAAACGACTCTACCATCAGAAGTTTTTGGAATAATCATTGCAGTATTGCAAGAAATATCATTTTTTGAAAATACTAAATGAATTCCTTGAGAAGGTTTTAAAATAGGTTTGCAATTTGGATCATCCATTTTACGGATTTCGTCAATAAAAATTCCAGTAGTGTTTACAATCGTTTTTGTTTTAACTTTAAATTCTTTATTTGATAAATGATCTTTTAAAACAGCTCCATTTATTTTTCCTGATTTATCTTTTAAAATCGAAACTAAAGCTAATTGATTTGCAATTACTGCACCTTCTAATTCAGCACATCTTGCAAGTAAGACATTTAATCTTGCATCATTAAATTGTGCATCATAATATTCAATCCCACCTCTTAAACCATTTTGGTTAATTGAAGGAAAATCTTTAACTGCTTCTTCTTTAGAAACTCTTTTATGGGAGGGTAATCCGGATTTACCTGCTAAAAAATCATACAAAGTCAATCCAAGTGAATAATATGGTTTTTCAAAAATTTTATAAGTGGGCATTAAAAACTTAAGTGGTTTTACTAAATGGGGTGCATTTTGAATTAATCTTTTTCTTTCACTTAATGCTTCTGCAATCAATCCAAAATGAAATTGAGCTAAATAACGAACCCCACCATGTATTAATTTTGTTGATCTACTAGATGTTCCAGATGCAAAATCATATCTTTCACAAAGACCTACGCTAAGACCTCTGAGACTAGCATCAAGCGCAGTACCAACACCTGTTGCTCCACCACCTATGATTAAACAATCAAAATCTACTTTTTCAAATTTTGATAATTGACTTTTTCTTTCAATAGAAAACATATTTACCTCTACTTAATTTCAAAGATTTCAACACCATCCCAATCTGGACTTGGTGGAGTTTGAATAAATTTTATTGATCTTTCATAAAATAATTTTGCTGCTTTATCTTCAGGATGTGCTTTATAAATATTTTCAAAAACATTTTTAGCTGCTTCAAAATCTTTATTCAAATAAAAAATTATTCCTTTTTCAAAAATTGGTTTTGAAGATAATTTGTATTCAGCAATTTCATCATTGTTCCCATCAATGATTTCTAAAATCCCAACTGATTCTTTTTTACCTTTGACTTGAACTCTGCCCAAAACTCTACATTTATAATTTTCTTGATCTATAACTCTATTAAAAGTTTCATCAGAAATTAATACTGGAGAGCCATAAACTTTTGTTAATCCTTCAAGTCGAGATGCTAAATTTACAGCATCTGAAATAACAGTTGCATCCATCCTGTTTGCTTCACCAATTGTTCCTAACATTAAATTGCCAATATGTACACCAATTCCTACTTCGATAGGTGAGTAGTTCTGTTTAAGCCGATGAATATTATAAGCTCTTACTTCTTCTTGAATTTGTATAGCTGAAAGAATCGCATCCTCCGGTTTACCTGAAAACAAAGCCATAATTCCATCACCCATAAATTTATCTATAAAACCATTATTATTTCTAATAACAGGTCCAACTCTTTTTAAATATGCATTTAAAAACTTAAAAGTATCTTCTGGAGTCATACTTTCTGAAAGCGTACTAAAACTTCTAATATCACAAAATAATACTGTCATTTCTGTTTTTATTTGATCACCAAGTAAAACTTCAGTAATATCATCTCTTTTTAAATATTCAATAAAATCAGATGGAACAAATCTACTATAAGCCACGTTAGTGGATTTTAAATGTTCAGTTAAAGAAATTGATTTTTTAAAAGTTTGAGAAAAAATTAAAGAAAGAATAAATGATTGAGAAAAAATAAATATAAATAAACCAAATGGAGTAATTACACTTGAACCATAAATTTCATTGATATAAATATCTCCAACAATGGACAAGAAAAATAATACCCAACCTATACAAGCAGCTATTGCACCAACTCTTTTTCTAATTATAGCTAATACCAAAGCAAATAAACAATACAGTCCACAAAGAATTGTGAAAATTTGAAAATAAAGTAAAGATTCAGTAAAAAAATAAGGTGGGGTCAAAACCACTAAAAGTAAAAATAAAGTTCCAACTAAACAAATTAATATCCAAATAAATTTATTAAATTCTTTTTTATAAAGATAATAAACAAAACTTGCAAAAAAAGTTGGGCTAATATAAAAAGTAGCATATTCAATTTTTATTTGGTTACTCCAATCTATATCTTTAATTAAAGTTGTAATCCATGTTTCACCTGTAAATAAAATACGAACTGAAATAATAAAACAAAAACTTGCAAAAAAAAGATAAGTTTTTTCTTCTCTTCTTAATAAATACAACCCTAAATGGTAAATTGTCATTATACATAAAACGCCAAATAAAAAGAAATCATAAAATAAAACAAAATCATTTGAAACTTGAATATCTCTTTCTTTACCAATAAGAATATTTTGCCAGAGTCCACCTTTTTTATGAAAAAAATTAGAAACTTGAATTATTAATTCTAATTCCTCACTTGCTTCAATAAACTTAATTTGGTTAATATATGATGGAATTGAAAATTTTTGACTTGTTCCAACAACTCCTTGTTCATGGATTAATTTTCCGTTAGAATAAGCTTTTAAGGAAGTTGCAGCATAATTAAATTTTATAGCTAAATTGGGATGTTCTTTTGGAAGTTTAATTTTTAAATAATAAGTTCCATAACCTTCTCCTTTTAATTTTTCCTTATTAATTTCTTCACCGTTCCAACTACCTGGCACATGCATATTTCCTGAGGGAACTGGAATTGGTTCTTGTTTAAAATCCTCTGGTAAAAGCAATTTAGAATAATAAAAACTCCATTTTCCTTCTAAAGAAATTATTCCTTCTGTTTCCAAATTCCAGTTGGATAAATCTAGAAATCCATTTTCAATATTAACTTGTTTTCTTTTTTGACATGATATTAAAAATAAAATTAAAACAAAGGTAATGATTTTTTTGAAATAAGACATATAGATTCAATACTGTTTTTATTAATCTATAAAGTAAAGTATATTAATATTTTCAATAAATAGAATCTGTTCAATTACTGAAAGTTCGCCCAAAAATTATCTATAAGTATGAATGAATTTTTTTTAATAACCATCTCTTGGTTTTACAACTCTAACTAAATCTCCTTCCAAAAAAGAAGTTCTGGGATTATTGATAACTTTATCACTTGGATTTATTCCTTCAATAATTTCAACATCTGAATCTATAATTTTATTAATTTTTACATTTTTAAAATGAATTTTATTTTCATCCGTAAGTAAAGCAACTTGAATTCCTTTTTCATTAAAAATTAAAGCACTTGCTGAAATAGTTAATAAATCTTTTTTTATTGGAGCAGTAAAATTTACGGTAGCATAAGATCCTGGCCAAATTTTGTAATCTTTATTTTCCATCACAAACTCAGCTAAAACTGTTTGGGTATTCGGATCAAAACCTTTTGATATAGTTAAAAATTCTGCTTTGTAAGTATTTTCTGGAAACTGTGCTATGATTACTTCAGCTGTTAAACCTTTTTTTAATAAATAAGAAAAGGAACTTGGAACAGAAACAAATAATCTCATTTTATGAATTTCTGAAACAGTGAATAAATTTGTAATTTCTTTTGTATCAGAGATATTCCCATCTTTATTGATATAATCTCCCACATTAATATTTCTCTGTGTCAAAATCCCATTATAAGGAGCAATAATTTTTTTAAAATTAATCATCGCATCATATTTCTGAAGATTTTTTTTTGCAGAAACTAGTTTTGCTTTTTCGGAATTTTTATCAGCAACCGCTACTGAAATTGCTTGGTCTGAAACTGCATTTGTTTTTTGTAGAGATAAATATCTATTTGCAGTAACATCGGCTAATTGGTATTTTGCGACTTGAGATTCATAATCTGCTTTAGCTTGTTGAAATTCAGCATCTAATGCCGGAGCCTGAATTTCAGCAAGTACATCTCCTTTTTTTACATTTGAACCATAATCTTTGTACCAAACTTTTACATAACCAGATACTTGGGCATATATTGGTGCTTCATACCAAGCTTTTAAGGTTCCGGGTAAAGAAATTGTTTCAGTTGGACTTGGTGGAAGTGGATTTAAAACAGATACTGTGGGAATTGCTGCTTTTAGGGTTTCTTTTTTTAACTCTTTAAAATTGAAAATTCTTAAAGCAATTTCAAGAACTAAATAAACTCCAATTGCACAAGTAATGATAACAAAAATATTTTTTTTTATATAACTAATCATTTTCTTTCTCCAGAATTTTGATTCTTTTTTTCAGAATTTTCTTTTTCTTCAGTATTTATTTCAATACTATCATTTTCAAGAAGAGATGCTTTTGGGTTATTGATAATCTTGTCATCTTCAGAAATTCCATCTAATACTTCTACAATTTTATCAGTTGTTCTAACTGTTTTAATTTTTTTAAAATGAACTTTATTTTCTTTTGTAACAGTAGCAACCTGAGTTCCATTTTCATTAAATATTAAAGCTGATGTGGGAATGGTTAAAATATTTTTTTTAACAGGTTCGGTGATGGTCACCGTTGCATAAGAACCTGGCCAAAGTGCATAATCTTTGTTATCTACAAAAAACTGTGCAATTACTGTTTGGGTTTCAGTATTAAATCCTTTTGCAGTTGTTAAAAAATTTGCTTTAAATATTTTTTGATTATGTTGTGGAACAGTTAAATCAACTACCAATCCATCTTTTAATAAATTTGCATAAACCCCTGGAACAGATACAAATAATCTTAACTTATCAATTTCAGAAACAGTAAATAAATTTGTATTTTTATGATTGTCTGAAATATTCCCATCTTTGTTTACATAATCGCCGACATTAATATTTCTTGAAGTTACAATTCCATCAAATGGAGCTACAATTTTTTTAAAATTAATTAGAGCATTGTACTTTTTTAAATTTTGGACTGTTGCATTTAGTTTAGCTTTTTCAGAATTTTTATCAGCCACTGCAACTGAAATTGATTGTTCTGAAACTGCATTTTGGTTTTTTAAAGAAAGATAACGGTTTGCTGTAACTTCAGCCAACTCATATCTTGCATTTTGGGAATCAGAATCAGCTTTTGCTCCAGCTAATTCTTGGTCCAAAATCGGAGCCTCGATTTCTGCAAGTAAATCTCCTTTTTTTACTTCAGCTCCATAATCTTTGTACCACATTTTTACATACCCAGAAACTTGTGCATAAATCGGTGCTTCATACCAAGCTTTTAAATTTCCTGGTAAAGTAATTGTTTCACTTGGGGAAGATTTGATTGGATGAATGATATTTATCTTTGAAAATTCTTTTTCTTCTTCCGTTTTTTTACAATTTGAAAATATGATTAAAATAAAACTAATGCTATAAAAAAGATTTTTTATTTTTTGATTAAACATGTTCTTCTCTCTTTGAACTCTTATTGTAAATAATTGCATAAATACAGGGAACAAAAAATAGTGTGGCAAATGTGGCTACAGTCAAACCACCAACGACTGCCCTACCAAGTGGAGCATTTTGAGAGTTACTCATAGACATTGGAACCATACCAATGATCATCGCTGTTGCTGTCATAATCACGGGACGAATCCTTGCATAACCAGCCTCTGATGCTGCTTGAATTGCATTTCCGTGATCTGCATATCTTTCCCTTGCGTACGAAACAACAAGTACTGAATTTGCAGTGGCTGTTCCCATACACATGATAGCTCCAGTTAAAGCTGGAACGGAAATATAAGTGTGAGTTAAAAATAGCATCCATGCAATTCCAGCGAGTGCCCCCGGTAAAGCTGTGATGATAATAAATGGATCAGTCCATGATTGAAAATTTACCACAATCAATAAATAAACTAACATGATGGCTACAAGTAATCCACCGATTAACTCTGCATATGCAATTCTCATTGTTTCTGCTTGCCCATGAATTTCAATATCTGAGCCTTTCGGAAGTTTTGGTCTCATCTGATGAATTACTTTTTCAACATCCGATAAAACTGAACCCATATCTCTACCCTCAGCAGAAACATAAATATCAACAAGTGGAAGTAAATTATGATGAGTGATTAAACCGGGAGTTCCTTTAGGAGAAATACTTGCAATGTTTCCAAGTAGTTGAACTTTTTTTTCTCCATTAGAATCTGTATCTTCTATATTTACAGGAATTGTAAGTAAGTCCTCAGTTTTTCTCATTTGTGGTTGAGGAACATAAATATTAATTTGATAAGAAATTCCTGTTTTTCTATCAAGCCAATATTTTTGGTCAATTTGTTGACTACCAGATGTTGAAAGAAGCATATTTTCTGCGGCAGATTTTAAAGGTAAATGAACATTAATTCCTAAACTTCTATTTCCTTCCACCATCAAAGTTGGTGTGTTCATTGTTTGTTGAATGATTACATCTGAGGAACCAGTAACTTCTTTTAATTTTCCTTGTAGCTCCTGAGCAAATCTAAAATTTTCTTCCAAGTTTAATCCATTAATTTGAACATCAATTGGAGAAGGAGAACCAAAATTTAAAATCACTGAAGTTAAATCTGCTGGTTGAAATGTAAAAATTGTTCCGGGATAACGCTCTGCTAATTCTCTTCTTAATATTTTTCTATAATTCCAAACTGGGGATGCTTCATTTTTTAAAGTGATAGTTAAATCACAATCTTGAGAGCCAATAGTTGGAGTGGGAATAAACGCAATATTATGTGGGCTTACAATTGGTAAACCACAATTACTCAAAACATTTTCAACTTTCCCAGATAGAATTTTTTTTATATCTTCTGATACTAGTGTGGCGATTCTTCCTGAAACTTCAAGTCTTGTTCCAAGAGGTGCTCTCATATGCATTTGCATAGTTCCAGATTTGATTTCAGGAAAAAATTCTCTTCCATTTATGAAAAATAAAATTAAAGATGAAGTTGCGATTATCATAAAAACAATTACAAAATTTTTTCTATTATCTAAAACTTTTTTTAATAAAATGTAATAACTTTCTTTCATTTCATTGAATTTTACTTCAAAAGATTTCTGAAATTTTTTTAAGAAATTAATTTTTTGTTCGATTGAAATAATTTGAAATAAATTATGAAATACTTTTTGAAATTTTGAAAGCTTCTTAGTTTCCAAAAGTTTATTTAATTCAACTTGATCAGATTTTAATTCTAGTTTAGCTTTGTGTTCAATATCCTGTTCACCTTCAGAGTGATGACCAGCCAACATAAATTTAGCCATTGTGGGAACGAGTGTCCTAGATAAAATAAAAGATGCAATCATAGCAAACATCACTGCTTTAGCCATTGGTATAAATAAATAACCAGAAACTCCAGATAATTGAAATAAAGGAAGCCAAACAATCACAATCGCAAGAGTAGCCACAAAAGTTGGAATTACAATTTCATTTGCCGCATCTATAATTGCGTCTTCAATTGGTTTTCCCATTTCTAAATGAGTATCAATATTTTCGATCATCACAGTTGCATCATCAACAAGGATACCAACTGCCAATGCAAGTCCACCGAGAGTCATTACGTTAATCGATTCTTCCATTAAATGAAGACAAATGATTGAGGATAATAGTGAAAGCGGAATTGAAGTAGCGATAATTACAGTTGCTCTCCAAGAACCAAGAAATAATAGTACAACAATTCCTGTAAGTAATGAAGCGAGCACCATCTCATGAAGAACATTTTCAACTGAATCATTTACAAAGACGGAAGCATCATTTAAAATTTTAAAATTTACACCCTCAGGTGAAATTGCTTTGATTCTTGGCATTAATTTTTTGATTCCACCAACAACATCAAGAGTGGAAGCATCTCCAGATTTCATCACAACAATCACGACAGATTGTTTTCCATCGACTAAAACTGAATTCGATTGTGGAGGACCAGATAACGATACATCAGCAACATCTCTTATATAAATTGTGCTATTATTTATTGTTTTAATTGGAATATTATTAAAATCTTTTACTTCAAGTGGCATTGCATTTGTCATTACCATAAAATCTGTTTTACCAATTTTTTGATCTCCAGCAGGTAGCACAATATTTTGTTCATTAAATGCTTTGTGAACATCCATTGGTGAAAGATTTCTTGCGAGTAATTTTTGTTTATCAAGTGAAACTAATAACTGCATTGGCGTTCCACCATAGGGCTGAGGAATAATTGCACCAGGAATTGTAACAAGTAAAGCTCTAATTCTCATAAAAGCTAAATTATAAAGTTCGGCTGGAGTCATTGTGTCAGATGTAACTTGAAGCATCGCGACAGGAACAGATGAAGCTTCAAGTCTCATCACCATTGGCGGAGAAATATCTGGTGGCATTGAAGTTACCACAGTTTGAGAAATAGCTACAATTTCAGCTTCAGCACCAGCCAAATTTGTGTCTGGTTGAAGTTCAATATTGATAATACTACTTCCATAATAAGATCTGCTATCAATACTTTTGATTCCTTCAACTGTGGTTGTAAGTGCTCTTTCAAATACATTTGTGATTCTACCAGAAACATCTTCTGGTAACATCCCTTGGTAAACCCAAACAACAGAAATAACAGGAATTTTTATTGATGGAAAAACATCTGTTGGACTAGTAAATATGGTTTTAATACCAAATAAAATAATGAGTATGGATAGTACAACAAATGTGTATGGTCTTTTTAAAGCGATTCTAACTAATTCGTTCATTGATTTTGTCCTTTTATAAAATTAAATAAAGAAAAAAAATTGAATTGTATCATAAATTTTCTCATGGCTTTGATTCTGTTTTAGCTGGTTTTGTTAAATCATTATATTTTGTATTGTCTTTTGAATTTACTTCAAGACCTTTGATTTGTTTTGGATTCATAAAATCAGTAGCATTAAAAATATTCATTGGTTGAATTTCATCATCTTTAGGTAATTTTTTTCGATTCCAACCACCTCCAAGTGAACGCACAAGAGCCACCGATGAAACAAGTAAATTTGTTTTTACTTGAATGGCATCAATTCTAGAAGTAAGAGTATTTAATTGAGAGTATAACAATTCTAAACTATTACTAAGTCCAGTCTTGTACAATTGGCTTGTTAAGTCTTGTGTTTTAAATGCGGCATCAACTGCCTCGTCTTGTTTTTCCGCTTCAAGACTTAAAAAATAAGTTTGAGCTAAACCATTTTCAACTTCTTTAAAAGCATTTAGTACTGTTGAACGATACCTATCTTCAGTTTCTCTGTAGGCTGACCAAGCTTGTTGCAGAGCAGCTCTTCTGTATCCACCTTGAAAAATTGGAACTGAAGCTAAAGAACCATAAGACCAAAAACTATTTTTTGAACTGAGTAAATTACTTCCTGCTTCAAATCCACCTTTTGCATTAAATGAAATATTTGGAAAAAAAGCAGCTCTAGCAATTCCAATTTCACGATTTGCTCTAGCCATTTTTCTTTCCATGGAAGCTACATCGGGTCTTCTTTCCAACAAATTTGAAGGAAGTATTGTGGGGATTTTAAAGTTAGCCACAAGCAATTCATTTACAGGTTCAATTTTAAATACAGATGGAGATTGGTTCACTAAAACTGCGATCGCATTTTCAATTACTCTTCTTTGACTTTGGATATCAAATCTCATTGCTTCAGTGCTTGCGAGTAAATATTTTGCTCGATAAATATCTAATTTAGGTGCGAGACCCCCTTTGAATCTACTTTCCACAATTTTTAAGGATTCTTTATAATAGTCAATAGACTGAACATATGTATTGTCTCTAGAATCTAATCCTCTAAGTAAAAAATAATTTATAGCAAGTTCAGATTGTAAACTTAATTTAGCTAGAGAATATTCTGCAGCCATTGATTCTGCTTCATAAATTTTTGCCCAAGTTTCATTTCTAATTGCAGACCAAAAATCTGGCTCCCAAGAAGCTCCACCCCCAACACTCATATTATTATCCCGAACAGGATCACCCGCCCCACGAAATAAGGCATCTTCTGATTGTTTATTTGCAGAAATTCCTGCACCAATACCAAAACTAGGCATTAGTTTTGATCTTGCTTTAAGCATGATATCTCTAGCTTGTAAAAATCTTTCAGCGGAAGCATGAAGATCAGCATTAGCCCCAATCGCTTCTTTCTCTAATTTGTTTAAAATTGGATCATTGTAAAGCGTCCACCAATCTTCTCTAATTTCATCATCTGAAGGATTTGCTTTTAAAAAAGGACCAGAGCCGTTCCAAGAATCTGGCACAACAAATTCTGGCTTATTGTATTTTGGAGCAAAATTAAGTGCTGGACCAGTAAGACAACCTACCGCGAGAATTTCTGTAACAATAAATATGAATAAAATTTTAAAACCTAAAAGGTTCATTTGATTTCCTTATTTCCTTTTATCCAATAAAGGATAATGTTTAAAAAATTTTAGAGATTAATTTCTCTAAAGCATTTAAGTTTTTATTAAAAAGCTTAAAAATTTTCTAAATGAAATAAGGGGGAGGAATATTAGTAAAAACTAATATTGAGGATTTAGGAATTATGTATTGAAAATTAAAATGTAATAAAGAATGAAAAATAAAAATAGTTAAGTTTTCAAAACTTGATTGATTTGATTCAACTTTAGAATCAAATTCTTCTTCAGCATCAATTATATCGCTTAAAGAAATTTCAATTATAGAATTTGAATCACTTTGATTGGAGAAAGAATTTTTTTGAAATGAAATCGATTTTTGAAAACTAGAATTATTACTTACAAAAAAAAAAATTGTAATAAAAAAAATAAAAAATGATTTATAGATTTTATTAAAATTAAATATCATAACTAAAATCTAGAATATTTCAAACTTACTGAAATTTCAATTAAAAAATATAAATTATTAAAAAAAGTTTCAATAAATCCAAAAATAGTGACTTTTGTCATAAGTTCCAAAAATATTTCATGACATTTCTTACTAAATCATAATAGGGCGTTCCTTTTAATTAATGAAGAATTAAGAATTACTAATATAGGAATTAATTTGTAATTCTTCATTAATTAAAAGTCGTGCTTTCCGCTACTTCCGCTAAAGCGGAAACGCTACAATCACTAACGCTAGCTCATCTAAATTTGATTTGGGTTGTAAAAATTTTTATTTAAGAATTTATTCGCATAATCAGAATTAAACGATAAATCCAGTATCCAATTTGGCAAACTGTTTGCCAAATTAGAAAAAATTTTTCTAGATCAAGATAATTTCCCTTCAAAATTTCCGAAAAAAAGGTTGATTTTATTTGCTTTTATCATTTCTGAAGAAATCCATACTTCCAAAATTTCCAGAAAAAAAATTACCCAATTTTTGAAATTTAATCTTAGATTATTTTATTTTAATAAAAATATATTTTTAGTAAACTTTATTAAAATATTAAAAAATTGACTTATTTGTAAACAAATAAGACAAAAAAACACTTGAAGCAATATTCTTTAATAAATAATTTTTCATTAAGGAATAAAAGAATGAAATTTAATAAACTATTTAATTTGAAAGAAATAAAAATGTATTTAATTTTTATTTTCTTATTTGGAATTAATAATTGTTTAACACTCAAAGTAAATAAAGAAAAAGATGAATTACCAATAATCTTAAATAAAAAATTAAATCAAAGAAAAAATATAAAAAATGTATTTCTCATTAAAGAAAAGTCCTCACAGTTAAGAGCTTGGTCTCATTTTGGAAATCAAATAAAAGATGATAATTATTATTCAACTAATATTGATCTTAAAATTATGGAATTAAAAAATCACAAAGAAAATTACTTAATTGTTCATGATATTAAATTTGAAAATTTTTTTTGGATGTTTATACCTTTATTGTATGGAGAAAAAAATGAAATTGAAATAGAAGTTGAGTTAAAATAAAATGAAAAAAATTATTTTTGTTTTTTATATCACATTAATTAATTGTGCAGGTTCTAAAGGAAATTTGATTTTCAATAAACTAAATTATCCTGTAAGCATGACTAATCAAATTATTTTTAAGCAAAATTCAAATTATTCAGTTAATAATTATATAATTTATGAAGAATTTGAAGTTGAAGAAAATTTTTGTTCAACATTTTATAGTCATATAGCATTTCATACAAAAATAGATTTATCTGAAAAGTTAAATCAAGAAATTTATAGCAAAAATGGAGAAGGTATTATCAATTTAAAATTTTATTCAAAAAATCATATAGTAAATTATTTTTGGCCCTTAACTGCTTTACCTTTTTGGATTGGATGTACTACCATTTTAATTAAAGGAAATGTTTTTAAAATAACTGAATTAAAAAATTAGTATATTATTTCTAAAAACCAAAAAAAATTATTCACTTTACAAAATTCCAAACTTATTAAAATCAAATCATGAAAATAAATCTATTACTAATCATTTTCTGTTTAAAAATTTACTCGTTAGATACTCCAAAAGAGCCAAGTTTGCCTAGTCTGGCTGAAGAAAAAGTTGATTCCAAAAAAGACAAAAAAAAACATACAACTTCTGTTCAAGTTAAGCTTTGTGATGGAAGAAAAATTATTGGAACTATCGAATATGAAAATGAAGAATTAAATATCAAACATTTAAAAAATGGAATTAAGTATGAAAAAAAAATCTTTTTAAAAGATTTAAAAAGTTTTAAAATAATAACTTGGGGTTTAAAAAAACAAAAAAAAGTGAAAGAAGGAACTATTTATTCTTTAATCCCAAAACAAGTTGTATTAAATACTGAGAATGAAGAAAATATTCGAATATCTAGTTTAGAAGAAACAGAATTTCAAATTTTAAAATTAACTAATTCAAATGGTAAAACAAGACTATACACTTTTTGGAATGATTTATTATATCCAAATGGTAATTGGTTTTCAAAACTTGGTGCAATTTCAGATATTGAAAGAGAAGATTGTTTTCCTGATGTTGTAAGGCAGGTTGATTTTGATTAAGAAGTTTTGTATTTTTATTGTTTGTATTTTTATTTATTCTGATGATTTAAAAATTAGACATGTAAATCTAGATGATTTTAAATATTCTCCTTATAAAGAAGAAGGTTTTCTTCAAGGTTGGAATTTTTATTTTAAAAATTCTGAATACAATATTATCTTAAATTTTATAGTTAGTAACCTAGGACCAAATGATTTGAACAATGGAGTAAGTTTAGCAATTGGCTCTAAAAAAACAGGTTCTATTTTTTTAACAAAAGAATTTGGTGTAAAAGATTTGGAAATTTCCAAAACTGATTTTAAAATTAAATCATTTAATAATATATTAGAATTTAATGAAGATAAATTTAAAGTTTCACAGTTTTATGAAGATATAAAAATTTATTTAGAATTTGAAACTGATTTTAAAGGTGCTACACTTTCTGGTGGAAAATATTTTGTTAAAGGAAATGAAAAATTTGTTAAAGCAGATATTCCTTTTTCATTTGTTAAAGCAAAAGGATACGTCGACTTTAAAGGTGAAATAATTGAACTGGACGGTTTAGGTGGACTTGAACATTTACTGACAAATTATGAAGTATATAAATATAGTTCCAAATGGGAATTGGTTCGTGGAGTAAGTCAAAACGGATTTAAAATTTATTCAGGTGGATTTTATGGAAAAGAAAAATCTGAAAATGATTTTTTTAGAACACTAGTTGTTCAAAAGCCAAATGGAGAATTTGTTTTGTCTGGTAAAATTATAAAATCAGAGATATTAAAAGAGACTAAAGATAATTTTTCAGGTTATTTAGTTACTGAATCTGAAAAAGTTTATTTATCTGAAACTTGTTTTGCAAAAATTGATCGTGGAAATTCTATTGGAAAAATAAATATTTTATCAAATATTTCTGTAGTATTAAGATTTTTTGTTAGATTATTTTTTACAAATCCATACCAGTTAAATTATGAAGCAAAAATTACAATTGATTGTAAAGAAAAGTTTCCTAAAGAAATTAGTTTTAATTCTATACTAACTTATTATTTGATTAATTCAAAATAAAGGATCAAAATGGAAATTTTATTAAGCAGTTTTTTATCAAATGGACATAAAATTGGAACAAGGATCATAAACAATAATAAAGAAAAAAATATTTTACTTCTTCATGGATTTAATGATACAAAAGAAACTTTTTTGTTTCAAGAAAATTTTTTATCAGAATATTTTAATATTTATTCATTTGATTTTAGAGGTCATGGTGATTCTGATTGGAAAAAAGATAGAATTTATTCTTCAACTGAAAGTCTTGTAGATATTCATAATTTTGTTAATAAATATTTATCAGAAAAATTTTTTCTATTAGGTCATTCTATGGGTGCTGGACTTGCATCAAGATATGCAGGATTATTTCCAGAAAAAATAAAAAGTTTGATTTTATTTGAAGGATTTAGTGGACTTCAAAGTCAAGATAAAGATGCAGATAGAATTATTTTGTGGCTAGAAACAATGTCTAAAAAAAAATTAACTCCTCCTATTAGAAAAGAAAGTAGTTTTGAGGATTTAGAAACTAAACTTGGTTTTATTTATAACCGACTAGAAAAAGAAAAAGTAAAATTATTATTACCTGCATTAATTGAACAAACAGAATCTGGTAAATTTAAATGGAAAAATGATCCAAATTTAAAAACAGGCTCACCTATTCCTTTTCCTTCAAATTTATCTAGACATTTATGGCAAAGAATCTTTTGTCCTATTTTAATTTTTTTTGGAAAAGACACTCATTTAATGCCAAGTCACTTGGATGAAATTTTATCTCATTTTAAAAATATAGAATTTTTTGAAATAGAATCAGCAGGTCATAATTTTCATCATGAAAAACCAGATGAAATTAATAATTTAATTAAAATATTTCTAGAAAAAAACCTCGCATAACATTGAATTAACTTTTTTTCGTTTAATACCGATTAGCTTATTTTTTTACTATCTTTTTTGATTAAGAATATTTTATTTGTCATATGTCTATTTCAGCTAATAATATTAAATGTATAAATTGCACAAGCAGACAATATTCTATTTTTAAAAATGTTGACTCTGAGACTTTAAACTCTTTATCAAAAAAAAAAGTTATTAATTCCTATTCAAAAAAAGAAATTTTATTTCAAAAAGATGAAAAGGTTACAGGATTTTATTGTATTAAAGAAGGGCTAGTTAGAACTTCAAGAGATTCTAAACAAGGAAAAGAACAAACGTTTGATTTAGCTACTGAAGGTAAATGGCTTGGATTTAGAGACATGATATCAAGTGAAACTTACTCTCACCAAGCTTCAACATTAGAAGAAACAAATGCTTGTTTTATTTCTAAAGAATCATATGAAGCTCTATTAAAAGATTCTTACACTTTTCAAAGAGAAGTTACAATATACTTAGCAAAAGAATGGAAAAAATCTGAAGAGAGAGTTTTTTCACTTGGAATTAAACAAACCCATGAAAGACTCGCTGAACTACTTCTAGCTTTTAGCTCCTATTCTGAAACAGAAGATTTAATAGAATTAAAATTAACTCGAGAAGTAATGGCATCTTGTATTGGAACAAATACTGAAACTTTAATTAGAGCTTTAGCAGATTTTAAAGATAGAAATTGGATTGGAATTGAAAAAAATAAAATTTTAATTTTAAATAAAAAATCTCTAACAGAACTTTCTGAAAAAAATTTAATAAATAAGCCACTAAATTAGCATTTTATTAATGTTATTTTGTTCAATTCAGTTTTTAGTTAAAGATTCCTTTTAAAAATGGAGTGGATAGTTTCGTTTTAAAAACAAAATCCGTAACGTTTCTTCCCACTTTTTTTTTAAAAGTTACCAATGGAGAATTTTATTGTTCAGATGAATTAAAATTTTTCTTGAAGAAAAAAAAAATTAAACCATTTGAAAATTCAATATTATTTTTTTATCAAAAGGTCTTCAATATAAAGATAGCAATAAAAATTAATAAGTCAGAAGCTACAGTTGATTATTATATTTCAAAATTAAGAAAAGTTTATATTACTGGAAATATTGTAGTGCTAATTCAAAACTATAAGAAGATTTATTTATTTCGGGAGAATAATTTTACAAATTGTTTTTTTTCCCTCGATACTTTCAAATTCCATTCTACCTTGATGTGCATCCAAAATATATTTTGAAATAAATAAACCAAGCCCTGTCCCGACTTCTTGAAGAGTACCCATTTGTGAATTTCCAATTGTATCTTTATTAATTTCTTCAATCGTTTTTAAATTCATTCCTAAGCCAAAATCAGTTATATAAATAGTAGATTCATATTTAGAGTCTGAGTTAGAAATTTCAATCTCCCCATTTGGAAAACTATACTTAATCGCATTAGATATTATATTTTTCAGAGCATGATTAAAAATATTCTTATCAATGGATATTTTAGTTAAATAGGAAATTTGATTTTTAATCAGAATATTTTTATGGAGAATAGAAGTTTGTAGATCCGACAAAACCTCATCAAGTAGTTCTACTATACTTTCATTTGTTTTTGAAAGGATTAATTTACCGGTATTGATTTTACTCGTATCAATTAATTCTTTAATCATCGAAATTGAGCTGCGAATACTTTTTGCACATAATTCCAATAAATCATCTTTTTCTTTTTCTGTCTTTGCAATTTCTTTGTTCGATAGAATATTTAATAAATTAAAAACACCAATTAAAGGCGTTTTTAAATCATGGGAAATAATGGAAACAAATGCATCCTTCATTTGATTTCCGTCTTCAGCAAGTTTCTTTTCTTCATTTAAAGAACGAATCCTAAATTCAAGTGCCAAAGAAAAAAGATATAATTGAATACAAGTTGTTAGACCCGCTCCATAAATGGAAAGAAAATCCATCCGAATTATTCCCATTGTTGCAAGAGTTTGTTGGATGACTACTATTGCTAAGATCAAATAACTTTGAAAAATAAATTTAGCTTCTTGAATCAATTTTTTTTTCCACAAATACAATGTAGCTAAAATAGTAATAATTGTGACAATTGGCAAAATATAGATTCGTGCAATTAAATAGAATAGATTTCTATCAAGAAGATTAAAACTATAAAGAATACAACTTATAAGAATTGCAATTAGATAATAATTATAAAATCTATTAAGCCTTGGAGAATATGTTGCTAATTTTATAAAGTTTTGCATAAACATTATATACCCCACTGGACCAAGTAAATAAGCCATTCGCATTAGATGCAAACTTAATTCTAAATTATAATATTCAATTAGTTGTTCTAAGATTCCAGAAGTAATTATAATATTAAAAAAAACCAATACTATCGATAAAAGATAGTAGTCGTATGATTTTTCAATAGCTCTTAGTCGCAGAATTAAATTACTAATAAAGAAAGAAAATAAGGAACCGAACATAAATCCGAGTAATGCACTCTCCCAAAGAGAAAAAATTTCACTCCCCTTTTCATCTAATATTTGGAAAATAATTCTTTGACGAAAAGATTTAGCTAGGATGAAAATTTCTTTTTCAATTTTTTCATCAAAATCGATTTTATATTTGTACAATCGATTATTTCTTTTTTTAAATTCTAGTTGTTTCCATTCACCTTCTTTTTTTTCATAAAAAATATATTCGGCTGAAGGGATCACTTCTTTAAAATAAACATAGTCTTCATTTATTGGCTTTTTGAGATTTAACCGAATCCAATAATTGGAATAAGGCTGGGTCGAAAATCCAAGATCAGTTTTCATTTCCCATTTAATGGTAACATCATTCGAAATATTTTTAATATTCATTTCTTCCGAAATCATTTTTGTAAATTGATATTCTCGATTGATTCGATTTTCTCTAGATTCTATTTTGAGGTATAAGACTACAAACAACAAAGATAAAGAAAGGATTAATATTGATTTCAACATTAGATCTTACAAATTTAGAATAATTACAATTAAAGTAAATTGTTTTTTTCTGTAAAAGAAATTTCTTATTTTGAAAACTGCTCATAAATTTATAAAGAATAAATCATAATAATTAAAAGAAAAGAATTTATTAATTTTTATTGTTCTATTAAAACTAATTACACTTTAAAAAGTTTAACTTAACATAAAAAAATAATTTAGGCGATTCGCTCGGTGAGCGAACGGGCTTCAAAATGGTTCCGTTGGGCATTTGCCCGAACCCGCAAGCGGCATTTTGAATCCCTATCGCATAATTCTTCTAAATAGAAAAATTTTTCAATTTAGCAAAATCTGGGTTAGGGATTGAAGTGGAAATCCTTTTTCATTTATAAAGGGAATTAATATAAATATAGAAATTAAAAAAAGATTGGAACGAAAAGCCCGACTTTTCATTTGCTTCTGTAGAATGATAGTATCGTCAAACAGAAGTAGCAAATGAAAAGGAACGCCCATATTAGTATTACCCAGATTTAGAATCTCGTTGCGCGACTGCGTTCCATTCTAAATCTGGGACTGATTTTATTAGCTTTTATATAGATTTTATTTATAAGGAAACATCACATTTTGTTTAAAAACTGTAAAATTTTTTTGCTCCAAAGCACTAATTTAAGAACAAATTTGCTAAATTTTTTGTCACAAAAAATTTTTTAACAGTTTTCTGATTCAAGATTTGAGTATTAATGATTTAGTTATTAGTAATTAGAATAAAAAAGAATTTTATTTTGACAGATTGAATTTTTGAAAAATTATGACTTTGTAAGGACAAAAATATGGCTAGAAGATGTGTTGTAACAGGTAGAGGCACTGCTTATGGAAATGCAGTTTCCCATTCCCATAGAAAAACTAGAAGAATTTGGAAAGTAAATATTGTAAAAAAGAATATTTTTCTTGAAGATGAAAATAGATGGGTTTCTGTAAAACTTTCAACTAGAGCTTTGAGAACTCTCAGAAAAAAAGGCTTAAAAGCTGCAATCAAAGATAATGGTGGCTCACTTGCATCAATTGCTCCCAAAAAATATGTTGGACTAGTTAAAAAAACTCCAAAACAAAAAGCTTTAAAATAATTTTTTTTAGCACTACTTTTTTGGGATTGTTATAGATAGAGGGCTTCTTTTCTGAAGCTCTTTTTAATCAATCCAACATTAATAAATTATTTCAAATGATTTATTATTAATTCAAACCTATACAATATTCTTAAAAATGCCTAAACCAAAAACTAAAGAATACACAAACCAAATTTATTCTATTCTAGAAAATTATTTTGGTAAAGTTTCTTGTCCGCTTCATTATACTAAAGATTATGAATTATGTATAGCTGTAATATTATCAGCACAATGTACAGATGATAGAGTAAATCTTGTTACCCCAGCATTGTTTGAAAAATTTAAAACATTAGAATCATTTGCAAACGCAAAATTAACTGATATTGAAAAATTAATTTTTTCAACTGGATTTTATAAAAACAAATCTAAGTCTATAAGAGGTTTTGCTGAAAAGTTGATTAGCGATTTTGATTCCAAACTTCCAAAAACAATCGAAGAGTTAACAAGTTTACCAGGTGTTGGTAGAAAAACAGCAAATGTAATTTTAAATGAAATTTTTCAAATTTCAGAAGGTGTGGTTGTTGATACTCACGTTAAAAGACTTTCTGGAGTTTGGAAACTTACTAAAGAAAAAGATCCTGTAAAAATTGAAAAAGATTTAATGAAAAAGTTTGACTACACACATTGGTTAAATATTTCTTTATATATGGTTTTTCTTGGTCGTAAATTTTGTAAGGCTCACAAAACAGAATGTGACTTTTGTCCATTAAACCAAATTTGCCCTAGTAGTTTAGTAAAATGAATGAAATTAATTTAAACGGTATGGAACTTGTTACCCAGCATATAGTGATGTCTAGAGACTTAAATGCACATGGAAATTTATTTGGTGGAATTATTCTTTCTTGGTTAGATGAATCTGCTGCACTTTTTGCAATGGAAAAAATAGCTTATACAAATATTGTAACAGTAAACATGGATGATGTAAATTTTAAACTCCCAGGAAAAAATGGAGACATTGTTCAAATATACGCTTGTATTGAAAAAAAAGGACGCTCTTCTTTAACGATAAGAACACTTGCTCTTTCTATAAATGAAAAAAATCGTGAAAGAAAAGAAATTATAAATTGTAAAGTTACATTTGTTTGTTTGGATTCTGAAGGAAAACCATTTCCTTATTTTGAAATTTTAGGAAATTAAAAATGCTATCGTTTCCCGTTAGTATCGAAAAACAGAATCAATTAGCTTTGAGAATGGAAAAGTTAGGAATTAAAGAATCTGACCTAGATGAAAAATTTGTTCGATCAGGTGGAAATGGTGGACAAAATGTAAACAAAGTTTCTACTGCTGTAGTTTTAAAACATGCAGAATCTGGAATTGAAATTAAATGCTCTATTCACAGAACACAAGGATTAAATAGATACAAAGCAAGAGATTTACTTTGTTCAAAACTGGAAGAAAAATTAAATCCAAATAAGAATTTAATTAGAGAAAAAATTATAAAAAATAAAAAACGTAAACAAAAAAAATATTCAAAAAAAATAGAAGAACTTAGAATCAAGGATTTGGAGAGCGATAATGGAGAAGACTGAAGTTACTTTAAAAGATGCATTAGAACATGGATTAAAAGAAGACGAGTTTTTAGAAATTGAGAAAATTTTAGGAAGAATTCCAAATTCAACTGAGCTAGGAATTTTTTCTGGTATGTGGTCTGAGCATTGTTCTTACAAAAATTCTATTTTAAAACTAAAAACCCTTCCAACTGAATCAGAGTTAATGCTCACTGTAACTGGTGAAGAAAACGCAGGAGCTTTGTCAATTGGAGATGATCTAGGTGTTGTTTTCAAAATTGAAAGCCATAATCATCCAACTGCTGTAGAACCATACCAAGGTGCTGCAACTGGTGTTGGTGGAATTATGAGAGATATTTTTACAATGGGTGCAAGACCTTTTCTATCTCTAAACTCTTTGAGGTTCGGCCTCCCTGATGTTAAACGAAATATTTATTTATTAAAACGTGCTGTAAAAGGAATTGCTGATTATGGAAATTCACTTGGTATAGCTGTTGGTGGTGGTGAATTATTTTTTGATTCTTCTTTTTCAAAAAATCCTTTAGTGAATGCTATGACAGTTGGTGTAGTTCATAAAAACAAAATGGCAAAAGCAACAACTGGGAAAGCAATTGGAAATTCAGTTTTTATAGTTGGTGCAACAACAGGAAGAGATGGAATCCATGGTGCGTCTTTTGCCTCTAAAGATTTAACCAAAGAAAGTGAATCAAAACGATCAGCTGTTCAAGTGGGTGATCCGTTTATGGAAAAACTTTTGATGGAAGCAACTCTTGAAGCAATTGAAAAAGATATTTTAGTTGGTATCCAAGACATGGGAGCTGCTGGAATTTCTTGTTCTACTTCTGAAATGTCTGCAAAAGGTGAAACAGGAATGGAAATTGATTTGGATTTAGTACCATTTCGTGAAACAAATATGAATGCTTATGAAGCAATGCTTTCAGAAAGCCAAGAAAGAATGTTAGTAATTCCTAAAAAAGGAAAAGAAAAAGAATTAATTTCTATTTTTGAAAAATGGGATTTACATGCTGCAGAAATTGGAAAAGTAATCGAAGGTGATTTGCTTATCATCAAAAAAGATGGAGAAGTAAAAGCAAATATTCCCAGCAAATCTTTGGTGCTTGGGGGTGGAGCTCCAAGATACAAACGTGAAGAAAAAAAACCAAGTTATTTAGAAGAAAAAGAAAAATTAGATTTGGGTAAAATTTCGGATATAAATTTTTCTGATAATAAAAAAATTTCTGAAATTATAAAAGTTCTTGTGAGTAATCTAAATATTTGTTCTAGAAAAGCATTGTATGAGCAATACGATACTGATGTTGGGCTTGTAAAAGTTATTGGACCAGGTTTAGATGGTGGTCTTGCAAAAGTTCCAAACACTAATAAAGGAATTGCTGTTTCCACTGATTGTAATTCTAGATACACTTATCTCAATCCATATCTTGGTGCAATTTTTGCAGTTTGTGAATCAGCAAGAAATGTTTTAGTCACTGGTGCAAAACCAATTGGCATTACAAATAATCTAAATTTTGCAAATCCATATATTCCAGAAAATTATTTTATGTTTTCTGAATGTGTTCGAGGAATTGGAGATGCTTGTCGTCATCTAAAACTTCCTGTAACAGGTGGAAATGTTTCTTTTTATAACGAGTCTCCAGAGGGTCCTGTTTACCCTACTCCCACAATTGGAATGGTTGGATTAATAGAAAATATTTCCAATCGTGTTGAGAATTTTTTTCCAAAAGAATCAAAAAAAATTGCTCTCATTGGAAAATTTAAACCAAGTCTTGGTGGAACTGAATACTTAAATTGCATACATACAAAAGTAGAAGGAAAAATTCCTGAGTTAAATTTAGATGATGAAAAAAATTTGGGTTACGGATATTTAAAGTTAAATGAAGAAAAATTAATTTCTTCTGGAAAAGATTTATCTCTTGGTGGACTAATGCTCACTATAATCAAAAAATGTTTTCAAAATAAAATGGGTGCAAAATTAAATTTAGAAAAAATTTCAGGCTTTAGAACTGATGAAATTTTATTTGGTGAAACAGCAGCTAGTATTTTAATTTCTTATGATGAAAAAAACAAAAACAAAATTGAAGAAGAATTAACAAAACATAATTTAAATTTTCTAGAAATTGGTGAAACAAATTCTTCTTATTCCATTGAGCTTCAAGGAAATGAATACAATTTATCTGATTTAGAAAATTTATATTTTCATTCTCTAGATTTTATTTTTGAAGAATAATGACAGAAATTTTTTGGTTAGAACAACCATTCCAAAATTTAGGAATTTGCAAAAGACCAAAAGGAAAAAACGATTTAATAGAAGAAATTCAATTTTTAGAATCCCTACATTTAGAAGTTTTAGTTTCTTGTCTCACTGAAACTGAAATCTTTGAATTGGGTTTAGAAAATGAAAAAAACTTCTGTTATGCAAATCAAATTGAATTTATTAACTTTCCAATAGATGATAGAAATATTCCAGAAAGTTTATATAGTTATAAAAAATTATTACTCAATCTAAAAGAAAACTATTTAGCTAATAAAAAAATTTTAATCCATTGTAGAGCAGGAATTGGTAGGTCAGCTTTAACTCTTGCTGGACTTCTAATTATTCTTGGTGAAAACAAAAATATAGTTTTTGAAAAAATTTCTGAATCTAGAAAAATCAATGTCCCCGACACAAATGAACAAATCGATTATATTTTGAATAATTCTGATTATTTTTTAGAATAAATTTTGGGAGTTCCCTTTTTTTAATTTAAAATGAAGAATTAATAATTAAAAAGAATAATAGTTAAATAATAAATTAATTTTTTTTAATTCAACATTCTGCATTCATCATTTTACATTAAAAAAAGGGTCAGGCTAAAAAAAGCTAGGTGCTTCGCTTATGCTCAGCACTCCTTCGGACTTTTTTTATCCTTAACTCTTGGTTTTTTAGATGAAAATAAAATTTGCATAGATGTATTGTAATTTTTTTTGAGTTGAGAAATTAAATAGTCTAAAGGGCTTGTTTGTGTTGAAAAATCTATCCGAACTCGAAAATTCTTTCGTATTGGGGGATTTTATTGTTTTGGAAAAATCCGCCGTATTGAAAAATCCACTCTTTACCTGTTGCAACGGGGATGTCAAAGTTCACAGAGGATTCCACAACTTCAGCAAAGTCCATCAAATCTAGGCGAAGCAACATCACAAAAAGTTTATTGATCGAAAAATTAAATGCTGCCCTATACAACTTCATCACAAACCAGTCTCTTTTAAATGGCTCAAAATCTTTACGAATCAAATTTTGTCCTTTCTCTTGGTATTCAGTTTTGATTTTGTTAGAATATGGCACAATTCCGCTTTTCAAATAAATTTCATTTTTTTTAAGTAGATATGCAAAATAAATTTTTAGACTTCCAAAAGATTCAATTTTTGAGTGCAGTTCATCCCAATACATTTCAGGAATTAAAAGTGTACATGAAGTCTCCACTACTTCATCCATTTCTCTGAGTTCTGCAATTTGTTTTTTTGTAAAAATAAATTTTGGTTTCATAGATATTAAACTAATTTTGAAATAGAAAAGTTTTCCAAAAAGCGAACTTAATTGATTTTTTTTTAAATTTTGAAATAGCAGAAAGCAATTTTTTTTTTAGTTGGAATTATAATTTAAAAATTAAGAATCTATTTTTCAATCATTTAATTAGATATGCTTCTTTTTCCATTCTAATACATTTCTTCGCTAAGACTCAAGGATCTAAATTTTTTCTGTTAAGTAAAAAAGAAAATTCACCTCAATTTTATATACTATTTTTTCTCCATTTAATATGATCTAGTTTTAAAAAATTTTCCTCATTAGCGATTTTGACTAAATATTTAGTTAGAGCATAAAGTTCATCATCATAAGTTTCTCCATAAAATGGTTTTGGAAAAATTGCTTGGTTTAAATTTTTCATACATACTCTTGGAGTATCGTCCAAAATCAAAACCTGTTCCATTTCATAATTATAGTTTTTTAAAACATGAAGATTCTTTAAATAGTTTGAGCTTTCTTCTTTATTAGCTCCGCCAAGGAAATTGCATTTGCTTCTTCCCCAAACAAAATCCAATTGAAACTCATCCGAAAAAATTCTTTCAACAATTTTTTCAACATAAACATCTGCTCCAGCAGACCATACGGCAAGAGAATAAAATTTATCAATCTCAGTTAAAAATTTTTTAAGTTCAGGTCTTTCATAAATATAATAAGAAAATACTTTAAATGAATATTTTTGGTAAAGTGTTTTTTTTGAGGAATAAATTAAAGTTTCATCCAAGTCTAAAACTAAAAGCGGTTTACCTGTAGAATTTTTTTTTGGAGCTTGGTTCATTTTTATCATTTAGTTTTAAAAATAACACTAGAATATTTTAAGCAATGAAAAAAGTTCTGAATTGTAATCAAATCCATTTATAAAAACAAGGATATATGAAAAACAAACTTGAAGAATTAGTTCCTGAAAAATTAAAAATTGATTTTTTCAATTCCAAATTGGAAGGCAAAAGTAATTTTTCTAATTTGAATTTTAAATATACCGCAATTGGTGATGAACTTGAATTTATCACTTTGGGAAGAGGCAAAAATCGTTTCCCAAAAATTTTAAACCATAAAAAAATAAACCATGAAATTCCAAATTGTATTTATTTTTCAAAATGTGGTGGATGTAAAGCCCAGCATCTAAAATATGAAGATCAATTTTTTTTAAAAACTAAAGAAATTTCAAAGTTATTTAAAGAAAATTTTCAAATAGAGTTAGAACTTTTTCCCGCTTCTAAAATTTTTCATTATCGAAATAGAATGGATTTTGCAGTATTTCCTGAAAAAATTGGACTTAGACAAGAATCAAATTTCAGAAATATAATTGATATCGATGATTGTAAAATTCAGAGCTTGTTTGCAAACGATGAACTAAAAAGAATTAAAAATTTAATCCTACTTGAATTTTCTGAAATTGCATATAATCGAAAAACTGAAACTGGATTTTTAAAATACATAACAATCAGAACAAATTCAAATGAAACTGATAAAATAATTATTTTTACATTTATTGAAAATTTTTTAAATCAAGATTTGAAAAATATTTTTATTGAGAAAGTAAAACAAGTTTTACTCTCTGAAAATATTGTATTTTGTTTTAATAGGACAAGATCAGAAAATTCATGTGAAGGAAAATTTGAAATAATAAAAGGAAATGAGTTTTATGTAGAAAATTTTTTTGGAAAAGAATTTAATGTTCCTTTTAATTCATTTTCTCAACCCAATTTAATTGGATTTTTACCAATTTTAAATTTTATAAATCAAATTTTATCAAATAAAAATCATAAAACACTGATTGATTTATTTTGTGGAAATGGTTTTTTTTCATTATTGTTTGGCGAAAAATTTGAAACATTAATTGGATATGATGTAGTTGATAGTTCAATTTTAATTGCAAATGAAATTTTAAAAAAAAATTACCCAAATAAAAATATTTTATTTCAAAAAAAAGATTTATTGTCATCAAAAGAAATTTTTGATTTTTCTGAATTTCAAAATTCAATTTTAATTTTAGATCCACCTAGAAATGGAATTGGAGAAATTCTAATAGAAAAAATTCTAAATTCCAATTTAAAAGAATTTATTTATGTATCTTGTAATCCAGAAACTCAGCTAGAAGATTTAAAAAAATTATCTGTAAAATTTAAACCCTTTTCAGGTCTAACCACAGATCCATATCCACAAACTCCACATTTGGAATCTGTGGTATATTTAAATTCATTTTGAATATTCTAATTTTTTTTCTCTTAAAACTTCAATAGCGATTTTTTTTTCTTCATCATTTAAAATACTTAATTCTCTTTCGTGAATTTTAATATCTAGTTCTAATTTTTTTTTGGCTGGTTCAATCGAGAGTAATTTTTCGTAGTCGTCAGCATAAATTTCTTTTTTGGCTTTTTCTAAATGAATTTCTTTTTTTCTAGTAAAATCAAAAAAATGTTTTTTTAAATATCTATCTGCATATTCATAAAACTTTTCAATTTTTTCAGAATCTTTTTTTGGAAACAGAATTTCAGTTAGTTTTTGTCCAAAAATTTCTACTTTTAATAAATTGATTTTTTCAATTTTTTCATAAGAATCAAAATTTTTATCATTTGAAATTTCTTTTTTCTTTTCATCAAATTCTAGATATTTGTCCAATAACGAAATTAATACTCTAGCCCTTTCTCCGGGAAATTCAGCTTCAAGTTCATTGATAAAACCATTTTTTTCTTTTTTTTCATAAGAATAATTATGAAAAATTAAGCGTTGTCTGAAATATTCTAAAAGATATTCTTCATTGATTTTCACTAAATTTTCTCTTTCTAAATATTCAGTGTCAGTTTTTAATTTTTCAAAAACTGCCAAGTTTGCATTTTTTTGAATTATATTTTTAAAAAATAAGAAATAAAAACCTAAAAGTCCAGCGAGTATTAAACATAAAATTAAAATAAATAAATAAATTCTTTTCTTTGAATCTTGCATTATTTTATTATCGTATAAAAATAATAATTTCTTTCCAAAAAATAGTTTTAACTAGAATGGAATTGTGCAAAGTTTTTTATTAAGTTTTATTTTATTGTTACTAATAGCTTGTCCTAGAAATAATAATTCTGATCAGAAAAAAAGAGAAGACCAGTTCTTAATAAACTATTTGAGAAATCAAAATTTATCAACTTCAAATCCTTTAGATAATGCATGTTTTAATTTTGCAAATACTGAAGCAACCTGCATAACTTTGCCTGATTCAAATCAGTCTACCTGTTCATTATCAGAATACAATCGTTTAAAATTAAATATTTTACAAGTAACAAAAAGAAATGATACAATTTTAACTGCTTTTTATAATTGTTGGAGAAATTGCTTGAATATTTACATTGGTTCTGATAGAGTATGTACAAGTACAAAATATAATACAACAAAATCTTTTCGTGACCAACTAAAATCTGCAGGGAATCAGTCTTCAGTAGCATGGGGAACTTGTATGAATTCTTGTAATGATGGAAAATCTGAGTCAGAAGGATTAAAAGGAGAATCTGTCATCTTCACAGGACAGCCATATTAATATGAATAAAGATGAACTAATTACTAAACTTAAACCAATTTATCCTGACTTTGAAATTGAACAAAAACTTCCTTTAATAGAAGAAATAAATAAGTTAAAAAAAGAGAAAAAAGCAGTTTTGCTTGGGCATAATTACATGACTCCAGATGTGTTTTGGGGAGTTTCTGATATAAAAGGTGACTCTTTATATTTAAGTAAAATGGCTGCTGAAACTGATGGTGAAATCATTTTATTTAATGGTGTCCACTTTATGGCGGAAACTGCAAAAATTTTATCACCTGAAAAAAAAGTTTTAATCGCAGATCTCAAAGCTGGTTGCTCTCTTGCAGAAAGTATTACTAGGCAAGATGTAATTGATCTCAAAAAAAAATATCCAGGTGCTCCAGTAGTAACTTATGTAAATTGTTCTGCTGAAGTAAAAGCTGAAACAGATATTTGTTGCACTTCTGCAAATGCTGTCCAAATTGTAAATTCTCTAAAAGAAGATGTGGTGATTTTTTTACCAGATGAATACCTTGCTTCAAATGTTCAAAAACACACCACTAAAAAATTAATCACTCATCCTGGAAGATGTATGGTGCATGAACTTTATACTGCTGAGGATATTAAGTCCACTAGAAAATTATTTGATGATTTGGTTGTGATTTCTCATCCAGAATGTAATTCAGATGTAGTAGATGCTTCAGATTTTGCAGGATCAACTTCAGAGATGCAATCTTTTATTCAAAAATCAAATTCCAAAAACATAATGCTCATTACAGAATGTTCGATGGGTGATAATTTGAGATCTGAATTTCCTGAAAAAGAATTTGTTTCCAGTTGCCAAACTTGCCCTCATATGAAAAGAATCAGTCTCGAAAAAATTAGAGATGCACTTTTATATGAACAATATGAAATTCTTTTAGATAAAGAAATTATTGAAAAAGGAAAAAATGCAGTTCGCAGAATGATAGAAGTTTCCTACAAAAAATGAAAAAAGTTTTGGTTCTTGGTGGGTCTGGGAGAGTTGGTTCAAAATTAATTGAATACGCAATACAAGAAAATTTTGAAGTCAGCACAATTCTCAGATCACCAAGTGAAAATTTGGAAAAATTTTCAAAACTCCAAATTTTTTTTAGTGATTTGAATCATCCAGAAAATTTGAGCAAGGCATTTGAAAATAAAGATTGTATATTTTCTTGTCTCAGTGGCAGAAAAACAAAACCAGATTATTCCATTTTGTCAAAAGGTTGTGATGCAATTTTAAATTTTTCAGAATGCAAAAGAATTATTTTCATTGGAGGGGCTGGAGTTTTGGAAGACAAAGAATTTGGTCTTAGAAGAAATCGTCCAAATTACCCCGAAATATTTAAAAATGTGTCCTCTGAAAATTTAAAAGTCTTGGAAAAATTAAAAAAATCAGATAAAGATTGGAGTTTTCTCGCAGCCCCAGAAATGCCAATTGGAGAACGAACAAAAAAATATCGTTTAGAAAAAGATTATTTACCAGAAAACGGAAATAGAATCTCAGTGGAAGATGTGGCAGATGCAATGTTGAAAATTATTGATCTGGATTGGACAAAAAAGTTTAAAATTGGAATTTCATATTAAAAAAATAAGTCTGAGCTTGTAAGTTTGGACAAGTTTTTTAGTTTTTTGTCGTAATATATATTAGGAGTAACAAAATGTTTAGTTGTGAATTTAGTTTTGACTGTGTATTCAATTTTTCAATGTATCAATTGTTTATGAATTTTGTGAGATACTATCCAATTGCTGGTCTTTTCTTTTTTGTTTTATATGTTTGGAAAAAAAACTATTTTGAAAGATTTAGAATCCAAGACAAATACCCAAAAGCTGATAAAATTATTCGAGAAATAAAACAATCTGCTGTTACCTTAATTACTTTTTCTTTAATTGGAATTAGTTTTTTCATTTTAGCAAAACTTGGTATTTTAAAATTAAAAGTTTACAAAGACCCAAGTCTTTATGGTGGAATTCCGTATATGATTTTAAGTTTTGTAATACTTACAATTTACCATGAAACTTATTTTTATTTTTTACATAGACTTATGCACACTAAAACTTTTTACTCTTTAATTCATAAAGTTCATCATGAGTCAGTGAACCCAACTCCAGTTGCTGCATATCATTTTCAATACATTGAAGGTTTTTTTGAAGCAATTTATCTTCCTGTATTTTTAATTTTTGTTCCTATGTATTTTCCTGTTTTTTTATTTCACACTTTTTACGCAATGATTCTTAATGTAATTTGGCATAGTGGTTATGAATTTATGCCAAAAGGTTTTGCTTCTCACCCAATATTCAAATGGATTAGCACATCCACACATCATAATTTACACCACCAAAAATTTAATGGAAACTATGGACTTTATTTTAATTTTTGGGATAGAATTTTAGGGACTAATTTTCCAAATTACGAAGCTTATTTTGATAATCTCGCTGAAAAAAGAAAACTTGAAAAAGTGGAAACTGCTCCTGTTTTGGAAAAACCAAGTTATCAAAGTTGATATTTCACAATACTAGCGATAGTGATACAAAATTTCCGAAGGAGTGCGAGCCCAAAGGGTCAAGCACCTAGAATTTTGTAGCACGGTCGCCTTTGGCGAATCGCCATAACTAATAAGGCTTGACTTGGGGTTTAGAAAAAAAAAACTAAATTTATAAAAAACTTTCTAAGGAATAGAAATGAAACCAGTTAGAGAACCTAAAATTAATTTATTTAAAAAATCAGCACCCTTAAAGTGTAAAGTTTTAAAAAATATTCCACTCACTCCTGATCCAGGAAATGGAAAAAGACCTCTAAAAGAAGGTATGTCTTCTATACATAGAATTGTTTTAGGTATTGATCATTCTCAGTATCCATTTGTAATTGGACAAAGTGCTGGCATCATTCCACCAGGTAGTGATCCAGAAAAAGTTGCAAAAGGTTCGGATAACACTGATTATGCGATTAGACTTTATTCTATATCTTCTCCTTCTTATTCAATGGGAATGAAAGAAGATTCAATTGAGTTCATTATTAAAATTGATAACACATATGATGAAAACGGATCTGTCACTCATAAAGGTGTTGGTTCCAATTATATGTGCTCTTTAAAAGAAGGAGACGAAGTAACTGTAACTGGTCCTGCTGGAAAAAACTTTTTGTTACCAACAACAGATTTTTCTGGTGATATTTATTTTTGTGCAACTGGAACTGGTATTGCTCCATTTTATGGAATGACTTATGAATTATTAGAACATAAATTAATTAATTTTACTGGTAACATCACGGTAATTTATGGTGCTCCATATTCAGATGAAATTGTTTTAAAAGATGAATTTTTAGAATTAGAAAAAAAATATTCCAATTTTAAATTTATCACAGCAATTTCACGTGAAGAAAAAAATTCATTTGATGGCGGAAGAATGTACATTGGTCACCGGGTTCGTGAACTTTCTGAACAAATCAAAAAATCTTTTGCAAATAACGGCAGACTTTATATTTGCGGTGGACCAAAAGGTATGGAAAAAGGTGTTTTTGAAGAGCTTCAAAAAATTCTTGGTGGAAGTTCTGATCTAGAACATTTTGCTGAAGACCTAAAAGAGAAAAAACAATTATTTGTGGAAACTTACTAATATGTCAGAAGGAATCATTGCAGATATTGATAAAGGTAGAGGCGAAGTAATTCGTGTGGAAGTAAGTGAGTTCAAAGGAAAAAAACTTTTGAATATACGAGTTTGGTATACAGATGCAAATGGAGAAAAAAAACCTACTCAAAAAGGAATTTCAGTAGCACCAGAACTTTACGAAGATTTAAAAAATGCTATAGACAAAGCTGGGAGTATGTTTTAAAGTTTTATAATACCCTTATTTAGAATCTTTGTAATGTTACTTCAGTAACCTACTCGGTTCTAAATTTTGTTTTTTGTTTTTTCTTAATTTAAAAATAATTTTTATTTTTTAACGGCTTTTTTAATTTTAGATTTGAGTAAGATCTAAATGAAAATCTGGAAGGATTTTTTGATCTGCTTTTATTTTGGAAATATTAAATAAAATTTCAACTTTTTTTTTTGGACGATAGGTGAATGATTTTTTTTCATCTTAAATTTTGATATAAGCAACATCTGGTGAAAAAATTGCTTGACCTTTTGGTTTAAATGCTGTTGAAGAATCAAACAAAATTCCTAGCTTTTTCTTTAAATTCCAATTACCAAATTGTAAACCTAGACTGAAATTTCGAGATTCAGTTTCAGAACAAGTTCGAGGCATTACAATAATTTCTCCTTCAAAAGTTCTTTCAATTCTAGATTCTGGATTTTTTTTACAAACTTCTAACAAAGTATCATCAGTTATATCTTTTTTATTAGTTGGTATATTGTATAAAAAGGCATTCATAATAAAAATTTAGTCAAGTTTAAAATTTTGTCTAAATTACAAAGAATATTTTAAAATAAAAAAGCCTGAGAAGTCTCTCAGGCTAAGTAAAAAGTGTTTTAACCTATTAAAAAAACTTATTTTGGAACTATTGAAATTTGTTGTCTTTTTTTGTCAAAATAACCAAAAGTAACAACTCCATCTACTAAAGCGAATAAAGTATGGTCTCTACCAACCCCAACATTAACACCTGCTCTAAAAACTGTTCCTCTTTGGCGCATTAAAATATTTCCTGCTTTGACTAATTGACCACCAGATTTTTTTAAACCAAGTCTTTGTGATCTAGAATCTCTACCGTTTTTTGATGAACCGCCACCTTTCTTATGTGCCATTTCTAACTCCTAGTATAATTTATAACTAATTCATTTGTTTCTTTTGCTAAACTTTCTAAACCAACTAAAACAGCTAAAACCAAAAAATTTGATTTTTCGCCTGGTTCAATTAATTGGAATTCCAAATGTCCCTTGTTATTTGTTTCACAGGAAACATTAGACATAATCTGCAAATTCAAAAAAAGAGTCTGAAGTAATACAGAAACTGAATTGCAGAGTATGCTATATTTAGAATTATCATCTAAACTAGCATGTCCAATTGATTTTATTTTTGTAAAATTTTCGCTTTTATCTTTTGAGATAATTATTTTAATCAAATAGCTAGGTTAACTACTTCTATTTTTTGTAGGTCTTGACGATGACCCCAACTTCTGTGATAGTTTTTTCTTCTTTTATATTTAAAACCATTGATTTTTTCACCACGTAAATCTTCTATTACTTTAAGTTTAACTTTTGCATTAGATACTAATGGAGAGCCAATATTAACTTTATTTTCATTTGAAGTTAAAAGAACTTTAGCTTCAAATTCTGCACCGACAGGGTTAGTTGTTTTAGGTGATAAAAAAACTTGTCCAGTTTGAACTTTAAATTGTTGATTGTTTAGTGAAATCACAGCGTACATTATTTTGTCCTTTTGCCATATTTTCAACGTTTGAATCTCTGTCAAGAATTTTTGATGACAATTGAAGCTTTTCAGAATTTATGGATTTATGGAAATTAGAAATATATGTATTATTGCACACGTCGATCATGGTAAAACAACATTACTAGACGGAATTTTAAAAGAAACTGGTGCAATCACCTCAAAAGAATCTCGTGAAAGAGTTATGGATTCAAATGATTTGGAGCAAGAAAGAGGTATTACAATTCTCGCAAAAAATACTGCTGTTAAATATAAAGATACTAGAATTAATATTATTGATACACCTGGGCATGCTGATTTTGGTGGTGAAGTAGAAAGGGTTTTGAATATGGCTGACTGCTCCCTTTTGCTAGTGGATGCTTTTGATGGTCCAATGCCTCAAACAAGATTTGTTCTCGGTAAAGCACTTCAACTTGGTCACAAACCAATTTTAGTTGTTAACAAAGTAGATAGAGATGGTGCAAGACCTGATGCTGTTGTTGATATGGTATTTGATTTATTTCACGATTTAAATGCAACTGATGAGCAAATGGATTTTCCAATTATTTATGCATCTGCAAAACAAGGCTGGGCAGTTAAAGATTTAAAAGATGCACCAAGTAAAGATTTACAAGCCTTACTTGATATGGTTTTAAAACATGTTCAAATTTCAAGTGGTGATAAAACAAAACCTCTTCAATTCCAAGTAACTAGTTTAGATTATAATGATTATGTGGGTAGAATTGCAATTGGTAAAATTTACAATGGTTCGATTTCAAAAAGCCAAGATATAACTTTAGTAACGATGAAAGATCATAAATCTACAAACTATAAAATTTCAAAAGTATATGGATTTGAAGGTTTAAAAAGACATGAAATTGATACTGCAGATGCTGGAGATATAGTTGCTCTTGCAGGAATAGAAGATTTATTTATTGGAGACACAGTTTGTGAACTTGGTAATCCTCTTCCAATGCCACCAATTAGTATTGATGAACCAACAGTATCTATGTTCTTTATGGTAAACAATTCTCCATTTGTTGGTAAAGAAGGAAAATTAGTTACTACTAGAAATATTAGAGAAAGACTTGATAAAGAACTAAAAGTAAATGTTGCGATGAGACTTCAAGAAACTGAAGATAAAGATCGTTTTAAAATTCTTGGGAGGGGTGAGCTACATCTTTCTATTTTAATTGAAACAATGAGAAGAGAAGGTTATGAACTCCAAGTATCAAGACCAGAAGTTATTTTTAAATCAAACGAAAAAGGGGAAAGAACTGAACCTTTTGAAACAGTTGTAATGGATTTACCTGATAATTATACAGGTTCTATTATTGCTGAATTAAACAGAAGAAAAGGTGAAATGACTTCCATGCAAGCACATTCATCTGGAATGACTCGTGTTGAGTATTATATGCCAACTAGAGGTTTAATTGGATTTAGAGGGTTTTTCTTAACTGAAACAAGAGGTGAAGGTGTACTCACATCTAGATTTAAAGATTATAATATTTACAAAGGTGAAATTCCTGGAAGAAAAAATGGGGTACTGATTTCTATGGACTCAGGGGATAGCACTGCATATGCACTTTGGAAAATTCAAGAAAGAGGATTTTTATTTATTGATCCTGTGACAGCTGTTTATCCTGGAATGATAATTGGTGAAAACGCTCGAGAAAATGATTTAGAAGTAAATCCTGTCAAAGAGAAAAAACTATCAAACGTTCGTTCATCAGGTGCTGATGAAGCAATTAGGCTTGTTCCCCCAAGAAGACTAAGTTTAGAACAATCAATTGAATTTATTGATGATGATGAATTAGTTGAAGTAACTCCAGGTTCAATCAGACTTAGAAAAAAAGTTCTAGATCCTAATATGAGAAAAAGAACGAAATAAAAAAAATTTGAGTTATACTTAAAATTATGACTCAAATAAATTAAACCCAAATCAATTTCAAAAATTGTTTTGGGCTTTTAGTATTTTTATAAAAAGTCTTTCTTAAAAATAGCAATCTTTCTTAATAATTATTTAAAATTTAGATTTCCTAAACTCCATTTCACTATAAGTTTTTTCACTAGCAAATAAATCATCAGTTTGGTATTTCATTTTCATTATGTAAAATATTGGTTTTTCATTTAATCGAATTTGTTTTATATAAAATGAATTTTTTTGATGAATTGGTGGAGAGAAAACTTCTTTACTTATAAGTTTTTTTTGTGAGTCTGAATTTTTATCATCTTTATAATTGTATCTTAAATTCAATTCATAAATTTCTTCTTTATTTTTGTTTAAAAGTGAAATTGAAAAATTTCTAAACAAATCACCAGTTGGAAAAGCATGTCCTAAATTTTTTGCAATTAATTTTAATTCATAAACATTTTCTGAAATTAATTTTAATTCTGCAAAAAAAGTTTTTTTTAAAAAATCTTTATCATGTCCACCTCTGAAATAATGGCGTTTAATTCCATTTTGTTTTGGGATATGACAATCTTGACAAGATTCTCTTCCGAAATAAAAACTTTCTTTATATTCTTTGTAAGTGCCTTGCATAACCATATTTGAATATTCAATTTTTCCGTGTTTGAAATTTTTTTTTGGAAAATTAAAGTCGTGACAACTTTCACAAAACTCTGATTTGCCAAGATTTTTTTCTTCTTTGTAAGTATGAGTACTTTGAGTTTTTGGAATTTTAGCTACAATGATTTTTTCATCTCGAACATGACAAACAACACAAGAAATTCCTTCTTCTTTATTAATCCTATCTTTTAAATTAGAAACATCGCCAGAAAGTTTCAAAAAAGGAGAATGGCAATTTACACACCAATCCATTGGTTCTTTTTTATGAGAGTCTTGATAAAGTTCATTTGTAAATGATACTCTATGCCTAGAACTATTCCAGTCTTGGTAAATTTCTTTATGACAAGTTCCACATTCAGAACTTTTAGGGATTGTTTCTTTAACTAGAATTGGCTCAAGACCTTTTGAAAAACCAAATGAATTTTTATCTTGGCAATTAAATATTAGGAATAAGGTTAGTATAAATTTCATTAATATTTATTTTATATCAAATAATTTAAAAAGCAAAAACAAAATTCATTCAATGTAAATTTATTTCAATATTTATAATTAAATTTCCAAAATCTCTTGCCAAAAACAATATACTGAAAACTTTTACTCAGCTTTAAAAATTGATTTTAAATTTTGAATTTGGTTTTTGGATAATTGAACTTTAGTGAGTTTGCCTTTTTGAAATTTAAAATAATCAGAATTTATAATTTTTTTCATACCCCAATTTTCTGCGATACCAATTTTAATTAGCCCATTTATATAAACATTAGTTAAGACAGCATCATGGTTCTTAAAATCTAAATTTTTAAAATCTAGTTCATGGATATTATCATAATGATAGTATTTAATATATAAACTTGATCTATGAGAGCGAAATTGGTCATAATATATAATTTCTGAAACACCATCCCTATCTAAATCAAATACTTTTAATTCTTTTTCACTTACAAATTCAGAAAGTAATTTGAATCTATTTTTTTCTTTTTTTAAAATAAAGTATATGTACATTCCTTCAAGTCCATTTCTCGTTTTCATATAATAGTAATTTTTAAAAAGTTCAATTGCTTTTGAGTTGGAATAATTCAAATAAATATTTTCATTTTCCATTTTGTTTCTAATTTGATTTATAATAATCATTTCTACTTTAGAAAGTTTTTTTGGTTCAAATTCAGATTCGATATCTTTTACACTACTTAAATCTTTCTCTGAAATAAAATAATCATTTTCAAAATCTTTTAAATGATAAATTCTATTTTCGTTATGAATAAATGAGTATTCTGAGTATAGTTTTTTTTTATTTGTAACTTTTTTCTTTGATAAAATAATTTCATTTGATTTTAATTTTTCAAAAATTTCAGAATTTGGTTTTAAATATAGAACATTTGATTTATCTGAATATTTTCTATCAAAATCTTCTACTTTTTTTAAAACAGTAATATATTCATTTGGAATATAACCTATTTCAGTATCTATTTCGATTTGATACCAAAAAACAAATTTTTGATCAACTCCTCTTTTACTTTCTAATGAAAATGGTGTAAGAGCAATTATTTTAGATGGATAAATTCTTTCATTTAAATTTAGTGTTATTAGTTTTTTTGAGTGTATATTTAAACTGGAATATAATTCTCCTTTTTTAGTTATTGAATAAATTAAATTTGAATTAACTTTGTTATTTGAATATAAAAGAAAATCACTTGCACCATTAAATTTTATAAATACAATTTTATTTAAATATTTAATTTGATAAAATTCTTTTGTATAATCTATATCAAAATCAAAAAAAAACTCTTCTCTAAATTTGATTTTACCTAGCAAATTTTTTCCTTCTTCATCAGAATAATAATCTATTCCATTTTGATTTTTTGCTATAGCTAAATATTTTGGAATTAGTTTTTCTTCTTTTACTTCTATTTTTGGACTTTCAATAGGAATTTCTTTTTTGCAAAATAAAATGAATAAAATTAAAAAAATTTTCTGTTTCATAATTCAGTTTTAAAATTGGGAAAGTTTTTTGATACAAAAAAATTTTGCAATACTAGGGAAAGTGATTGAAGCGTTTCTGAATAGCCTCGGACTTTAGTCAGAGGATTCAGAAGTAGCGAAAAGCACGGTTTTTGCGAAGTAAAAATTCCCCATAGTGATTCATCAGATTGCTAAACTCAAAGAATTATTTCCTTGAGTTCTAGTGCTTTTTAAAAATTTTGTATTTGTATGAAAAAAGAAATCTCTGATAGGTACGAGCCTAAAGATGTTGAAAAAAAATGGATCGAACTTTGGGAAAAAAATTCTAGCTTTTTGGCATCCACAACAAACAAAGAAAATTTTTCTATTGTAATTCCTCCACCAAATATCACAGGTAGCTTACATATCGGACATGCTCTTGAACATACTTTAATTGACATCATCACTAGAATTGAACGTAAAAAAGGAAAAAATACAGTTTGGGTTCCAGGCACAGATCATGCTGGAATTGCAGCACAATTAGTTGTAGAAAAAAATTTACGTAAGAGTGGAAAAACTAGAACAGATTTTAGTCGCGAAGAATTTGAAAAAATGGTTTGGGATTGGAAAAAAGAATCTGGCGGACAAATTGTTCACCAACAAAGAATGCTTGGTGAATCTGTGGACTGGTCACGAGAAAGATTTACAATGGAAGAATCTTTAAACAAATCAGTGATCAAAGTTTTTAAATCTTTATATGACGAAGGTTTAATTTATCGCGGGGAAAGAATTATCAATTGGTGTCCTGTTACTAAAACTGCAATTTCAGATTTGGAAGTTGAGTTTAAAGAAGTAAAAGGAAAATTATATCATATTCGTTATCAAGTTAAAGATTCATCTGAATACATTGTAGTTGCAACCACTAGACCTGAAACTTTATTTGGAGATGTGGCAGTTTGTGCTAGTCCTGATGATGAACGTTACAAACATTTAAAAGGTAAAACTTTAATTCTTCCAATTTTGAATAAAGAAATTCCACTTTTGTTTGATTCATTTGTGGATAAAGAATTTGGTTCAGGTCTTGTAAAAATTACTCCCGCACATGATGCAAATGATTTTGAAGCAGGAATTAGACTTGGATTAAAACCAGTTTTAATTATGAACATTGATGGAACATTAAATGAGCTCACAGGTATATACAACGGTATAGACAGATTTAAAGCACGTGAACAAGTAATTACTGATTTAGAAAAATTAAACCAAATCGAAAAAATTGAAGATTACACAAATCAAGTTGGACATAACCAAAGAGGTGGAGCTGTAATTGAACCATACTTATCCAAACAATGGTTTGTAAAAATTAAACCACTGGCTGAAAAAGCAATTGATGCAGTGAGATCAGGTGAAATAGAATTTATTCCAAAAAATTGGGAAAAAACTTATTTTGAATGGATGGAAAATATTAGAGATTGGTGTATTTCTCGCCAACTTTGGTGGGGACATAGAATTCCAGCTTTTTATTTTAATGAAGAAATGATTGTGGCAAGTTCTATTGACGAAGCATATTCAGAATTTCAAAAAAAATTTCCTGATATAAAAAAAGAAGTGATCAAACAAGATGAAGATGTATTAGACACTTGGTTTTCATCTGGACTTTGGCCATTTACTGTTTTTGGTTGGCCTGAAAAAACAGAAGACTATAAATTATTTTATCCAACATCAGTTTTGGTAACTGGTTTTGACATCATTTTTTTCTGGGTAGCAAGAATGATAATGTTTGGTTTAAAATTTAATGATGGCAAACCTCCATTTAAAAAAGTTTTAATCCATGGACTAGTTCGAGACAAAGATGGAAAAAAATTTTCAAAAACTCTCGGCAACACAATAGATCCTTTGCTTCTAATGGAAAAACATGGAACTGATGCTTTTAGATTTTTTCTAGCAGCTAGTATGCCAGAAGGCAAAGACATGTTATTTGATGAGTCTAGGCTTGAAGGATATAAATTTTTTTGTAATAAAATTTGGAATTCAACTCGTTTTATTTTAATGAACTTAGAAGAAAATTTTTCTGAAAAAAAATTAGTTTTATCTGAGCTAGAAGCAATTGATATTTGGATACTAAATGAATTTGACGAATGTTTAAAAAATTATGAAAAAGCTTATTCCAATTTTCATTTTTTTGAAATGGCTTCATCTATTTATGATTTTATTTGGGGAAATTTTTGTGATTGGTACATAGAGCTTGTAAAACCAAGAATTTATGGGAAGTCTGGTGAAACATCAAAACAAATTTCTTTACAAGTTCTTGTGGATATATTAAAAAAATCACTCGGGCTTCTTCATCCATTTATGCCATTTATCACTGAAGAAATATATTCTGTATTTTCAAAAAATTTTATGACCAAAGAAAAATTTCCAGATTTGTTTAATTTGAATGATGAATCAAAATTAACGAAGTCAAAACTAATCATCGAAATTATTTCTAAAACTAGAACTACCAGGTCTGAGCTTTCTATTCCACCTGAAAAAAAATGCAAATTAGTTTTATCCTCTAACGACAATTCAATTCTTGGATTTAGTGATGAAGAAAAGTTAATGATTTCAAGTCTAGCAAAAGCAGAAGAAATTATAATAGATATAAATTATAAAAAAATTGAATCTGATTCAGTTTCTAGTTTTTCAAAAGGTGAAATTATTTTACCACTTGCAGGCCTTTTGGATTTTGAAAAAGAAAAACAAAGATTATATAAAGAATTAAATTCTTTAAAACTAGAACTCGAAAAAATTAAAAAAAAATTAACAAATGAAGAATTTATTTCAAAAGCAAAACCTGAAATTATTGCAAAAGAAAAAGAAAAAGAAAATTCTATTTTAGAAAAAATGAAATCAGTTGAATCTTCTATGGAGAAATTCAAATGAAAGTTTTACTCATTGGATCTGGTGGAAGAGAATCTGCTCTTGCATATAAAATCAAACAATCCAAACTTCTCACTGAACTAAAAGTTTATCCAGGGAATGCTTTCTTTTCTGATTCTGAAATTATTCAGAAAAATTCATTTGATTTAAAAAATAAGAACAGCACAAAAGAGTTTGTTAAAGCTGAAAAATTTGATTTGGTAATTGTGGGACCAGAAGTTCCATTAGTAGATGGAATATCTGATTGGCTTGAGGAAATTTCTGTGCCTTGTTTTGGACCTTCTAAATTTTGTGCTGAAATTGAAGGCTCGAAAGATTTTGCAAAAAAATTAATGAAAGATTTTGATGTTCCAACTGCAAATTATGTAACTTTTAAAGATTTAGATTCTGCACTAAATTATACCAAATCTCATCCTCTACCAATTGTTGTAAAAGCTGATGGGCTAGCTTCTGGAAAAGGTGTTGCTGTTTGTGATTCCAAAAAAATGGCAGATGATTTTTTAAAAGAAATTTTTCTAGATAAAAAATTTTCTGAAAACCCAAAAGTTGTAGTTGAAGAATTTTTAGAAGGTGAAGAAGCTTCTATTTTTGCAATTTCAGATGGTGAAAAATTTTTAATGCTTCCTGCTCTTCAAGATCATAAGCGTGCTTATGATAATGACTTAGGTCCAAACACTGGTGGAATGGGTGCTTATTGCCCTGCTCCAATTGTAACCAAAAAAGTAACAGAGCAAGTGAGAGTTGAAATTTTTGAAAAAATGATTTCTGGGCTTAAAAAAATTGGAAAACCTTACAAGGGACTTTTGTATGCAGGTTTAATGATAGAAAATGAATATGCAAAAGTTGTTGAGTTTAACTGCAGATTTGGTGATCCAGAAACTCAAAGTTTGATGTTACTTATTGAAGATGATTTACTCGAAATTTTGTTCCAAGCATCAATTGGAAAGTTAGAAAAAACAAATATTCAAATTTCAAACAAACATTCATCAGTTGTAGTTCTTTGTTCAGTAGGTTATCCAAACGAGTTTAAAAAAGATATTCCAATTGAATTAAATTCTTCCTCAGAAATTCAAATTTTTCATTCTGGAACAAAAAAAATAAATGGAAAAATTTTATCTGATGGTGGTAGAATTTTAGGTATTGCTTCTGTAGGAAATTCTTTAATAGAATCTCTTGAGAAATCATATAAGTTTTTAAATAACACTCAATTAGAAAATACTTTTTATAGAAAAGATATAGGGAAAAAGGCTTTGTAATGCCATTTTTTATTTCTTCAAATCTTGAAATTCTTGAAGAGAAAAAAATTTTTGAATTCCAAAAAAAATTTGGAATTATACTTTCAAAAAAACAAAACTCAAAACAAAGATTTACAATTATTCAAAATTCTTTAAAAAATAAAATGAACTTTGTAGAAATTTTTTCAAAATTTAATAAAGATGAAGTTTTATCATTTGTATTTTTAATTTCTCAGTTTGGTGATGTAAGTTCAGAAGAAATTCCAATTGAATATTCCTACTTCAAATCCAATCCATTTGTTTTAGAATGGAAAGAAAAACATTTTACTATTCCATTTGAAATTTTTGAATACTTAGCACATGAAAAAATTTTTAAAGAACAAAATTATTTGTTTTCCTTAATTTCTTATTTGCCTATTAAAGAAAAAAAATCTTGGATGAAATGGCTTAATATTATTTCTGAAGGTGAATCTGAAAAAGAGATGAACTTGGAAATATACAACCAATGCAGAATTTTACAAAAACAATTTGAAGGTAAATCCTATTTAACTGAGGAAGAATTTTCTATTGAAAAACTTTGGATACAAGGTTCAAATCAATATTTAGATTGGTATTATAAAGGAATTAGTAATTTTTATTATTCATTACAAGAGCTTTCGAAAATTGAAAAAGATCCATTTTTTTATCGCATAATTCAGGAAATTAAATCAGGAAAATTCATCTTAAAAAAAAATAAAGTTAACTTTGGTGAGAAAGATTCTTTTAAACTTGTCAGTACTGTCGAAGGAAAAACAGTTCAATTTCGAGAAAAACTTTTTTTTTGGGAAGAAAGAAATTCTAATGGAAGCTTATTTCAATCTTCTTGAATTTAGTAAAAAAAATCTAATTGTTTCAAAAAATAAATTTAAAAAAAATCAATTCATAAGTTTAATGTTTGTAAGGGTAATTAAATGACAGAAAAAATAGCACTTGGTGTAAATCCTATTAGCAATAAACCATTTACAGTGATGATTGCAGATGATTCTAATGTGGAAAGGGCATTATTAAAAAGATTTTTATTATCTGAACAATTCGAAATTACACATGAATCTGGAGATGGAGAAGATTTGATTTATTATCTGACTACATCTTTAACTAAACCTGACATAATATGTGTTGATTTAAATATGCCAAAAAAAAATGGACTTCAAGTAATTCAAGAAGTGAAAAAAAATTATCCTGATATAAAAACAATTGTAATTTCTTCTTTAAATGACAAACCAATCATTCAAGCATTAACCCAGCTTAAAGTAAATGCTTACATAATGAAACCTTATAACAGAAATCAAGTATTGGAAAAATTTGCAGGCCTTGTTGGAAAAAACTTGAATGAAAAAAGCCCTGAAGCAAAAAAAATTAATTTGAATGATTTAAATGTTCCACCAATGGGTGCTGTAGCTATGAAAGTTATTACTTTTGATACTTCCAATCCAACAGGTGGAAGTGAAGAACTTGAAAAAATTATCAGCCCCGACAAATCTATTACTGCTGATATAATGAAAATTTCTAACTCAGCTTATTATGGTAGAGCAGGTTCTGTAAAAACTCTTAAAGACGCTATAACTTTACTTGGTGTTAAAACTGTAAAAAATTTAATTATTTTACAATCAAATAAAAAATATTCTCAAACTTTAAATAAACCAATTTATATTGAATTCCTTCAGAAATTTCCAATTTTAATGGCTTTAATTTCTTCTGACTTAGTAACTCCATTAAATTTAAAAAAAATTAAAGAAGAAGTTTTTTTAGCTTCACTTTTAAGAACAGTTGGTATGACAATTCTTGGAATTAATTTTTCAGAATCGTATTTTGAAATCTTAGAAGCATCACTTAAAGATGAGAGATTACTTCTTGAACATGAAATGAATAAATATTCTGTAAATCATGTTCAAGCTGGTGTAAGGGTTTTTAAATTATGGAATATGCCTCAATCTTTACAAGACTCAGTTTCAAAACAAAATTTTAGTGTTAGTGATATTCCTCAACTCACTGATATTGATAGAGTATCAAGGCTAGCTGAATTTTTAGCAAAAAGAATGATGGGTTATAATTTAAAACAAGATGAAAAAAAAATTGAACAAGCATTATTTATTTATTATAAAATAAGTGATGAAATGAAGCAAGCATTTACGGGTGAATATTTTGAAATGATACAAGATCATCCATTTTTTGAAATGCTTTCTTAAAAGTCAAAACTACTTCTAAAAAAGATTTGTTTATCTTGAAATGAATATGATACAATACTCTGATTATTTCTAGAACTAAACTGATTTAGATAATTTCTCAAACTTGACTCTTCACCAAAGTTATCTATATAAATTTTCTCTTTACCAAGAAAATCATAATTAGTATTTACTGAACCACCAAATCCAAATCTTGCTGATTCAGAATAATTGTATTCAAGGAAAATTTGGTTTCTTTTAAATCTCGAATTAGCTTGATTTTGTAAAATACCATTTACCCCGTTACCTGTTTCATATCGAAAAAGAACAGTAAATTTTTCATAACTAAAACTTATCCAAGTATAATATGCTCTTCTACTAGCATCTGTTTCGTAGATTGGTAATTTTGATAAGTTCGCTCTATCATAACTCATTCCAGTAAAAAACTTTCGATTCATAATCCCCAAACCAAAATTTAACCATTTACTCCATAATAAATTTAATTCATAAGCTAAATTTTCTGATTTTTGAAAACGAAGATCTTTTTCTAGTCTAGTTAAAGGATTATTATCTGAGCGAATACAAGTAGTTACCCCTTCTCTACATTCGTTTCCACTTGCTCCAAATAAATTTCCAGCTCTAGCAATAATATGATTTCCAAGTTTTAATTTTCCTTTAAAAAATTCAGGTTCAAAAGAAAATCTTCCAACTGCATCATAAGCTGCAGAATTAGTGTTCTGAGTTTCTCTATAACCTTCCCCATTTACTATACCAAAATGATAAGTTAATTTTTCGAACTTAAACAAAACTGATGCTCCTAGGTCAGCGGGTTGAGAAGAAAATCCAAGTGACTCTAATGGTGCTCGATCTAAATATCTCCAATTCCAATAACCTTTCCATTGAGAATAAGTATGAGGTAATTCATGAATACCAAATACAAAAGTAATTTCTGTGTCACTAATATTAGTAACTTTTTTTATATTTGCTCTTCGTATATTAAATGTATAAGGGTTTGTTTTGTTACCTGAATCAAAACTTGTATCAGCAGAAAAGTTTGATGCTCTTAAGACTTCACCCCAAAACTCTACCGAGATTTTTTTTTCTTCCCATTCTTTGCTAATCATAAAGAGTGTCCATGGCATTGAAAACCCTGTTCGATCATCTTTTCTTGCATTACTTTTACCAGAAGAATTTTCTCTTAACCTTACACCAAAAGCTGGGGAAATTACTGCTCCCATTTTTAATCCAAAATAAGAATCAGGTAAATCATTTTTAGCAGTTATAATTTTTTCTGAAAAAATATGATTCGAAAATAAAAAAAATAAAATTATTTTTTTCATAAGGTTAATAAAAACCTTTTGAAATTAAGTGAATTAAAAAACCAATTGGACCAAAAATTAATGTGAAGAATAATGATAATAAAGTTAATATTGGATTAATTCCAGAAATTAAAGATTCTTTCAAAATCCATATTCCCACAAATAAATCAAATGCTAAATAATGAATCCAACCAGCTAATAAAATTCCTTTGTTTTTAAAAAGTTTAGCAATTCCATCTAAACTCATAAAACTTCCTTTTGATTTCCTAAAATTAGTTAAAATATAAAAAAAATATAATAACGATAAAACAATAGGAATGTAAAATTTATAAGTAAAGTTTTTAATTAATTCATTAGAATAAAAAACTGAAATCCCCAAAATTAACCATTGTAACGTTGCTATAAAATTTGCGATTTTAAACACTAAATCTATTGACATAAAATAAAACCTCTTAAACAGTAATAAGTAATTTACTACTTTTTGTAAATAATTTAATATGATAATAATTGCTCATAGAGGATATTCCGAAAAATTTCCAGAAAATACCTTGCTCTCATTTAACGAGTCTTATAAACTAGGTGCTAAATTTGTTGAGTTTGATGTAAATTTGACTAAAGATAATTATCCTGTAATCATTCATGATGATACATTAAATCGAACAACAAAAAGTAAAGGTTTAGTTTGTTCAGCTCTTTCACATTCAGTATTAAAATTAGATGCTGGAAGTTGGAAAAATAAGAAATTTAAAGATGAAACAATACCTAGCTTAGAGCAAGTTTTAGTTTGGGCAAGTTTCAAAAAAGATTTAACCTTAAATATTGAAATCAAATCTGAATGTTATAGGTCTAGATTAAATGAAAATTCAATTGAAATTCAATTACTTTTGCTATTAAAAAAATATAAACTAAAAGATAGAGTATTTATTTCTTCATTTAATTTCAATATTTTATTAAACCTAAGAAAAATAGATTCAAAACTCAAACTTTCGATTTTACCCTCAAAGGAAGAAATGTATTCTCCAAAGTTAAAATCATATATAACTAAAATTAATCCTTACTCGATAAATTTTTCCTTTGATGTAATTTCTAGTTTAATATATAAAAATGAAATACCTTCAAACAAACTTAAGTTTCTTCAAAATTTATATCTAGAATTAATGAAAAATAAAAAGACAAAGATTTTTATTTACACTATTAATAACCCTAAGCAATTAAAGCTATTGGAAGCATTTTCTGTTTCAGGAATATTTACTGATTCTCCAAATTTGTTTTTAAAATGAGATTATTTGTTTTGCTTTTATTTTTATATAATTGTAATAAACTTAAAGATTTTAAATATCCAGTTGAATCTTTTTTTCAATTTGAGCAAAATAGTATTCAAAATATAAATGAGTTTTTAGAAAAAAAAAGATTATTAAGTTCTTCTAAATATTGTGAACAAGAATTTAATTTAGAAAATTTAGAAATAAGTAAAATTAACCAAGAAAAATTTCTAAATTCAAAAAATCAATTTTTAAGTATACCTTATAAATCATTCCAATTTGAAAATGAATTTGCTATAAGTTATAACTGTTGTCCAACTGAAGTTTGCAAATATTCAAAAATTTTAAATTTTGAAAATGAAAAATTAATTAGTGAAGAAAAAATAAATGGTAACTTAATTTATTTTGATTCAAACCATTATAAAATTTTAGATGATTCAATAAGTGGTTTAATTTTTATTTTAAATAGAAAAAAGGAATTAGAATATATTTTGGATAATGTAAATATGCCAATTTATAAATTTAATTCCAATAGAAGTATAACTCTTCTTAAAGAATTTGAAATTAAATTACTTAAAAATAAAAACTCACATCCAGAAGATTCAATTTATAAAAAATTAATAATAAAAGAAAATTCAAAAATTTACATATTAGAAGAAGATGAGAGATTTTATTTTATATTTTTTAAATCTGACGAAAAAAGTATCGAAAACATTCTATTAATTTTTGAAGACGAAGCTGAAAACTCTATAAAAAAAATTCAAGCAATACCCATTTCTTCTAAAACAGAGTTGAAAAGTATTTTAAAAGAAAAATACTTTCAATTTGGTTTTATTGAAAAATCTATTTTTGAATAAGTCTAATTAAGTATGAAAGAATTAATTTATTCATTAGTATCATATAGTATTGGAAAAGATTTTCCACCAGAAAATCCCAACAATGATCCACAAAAATTAGGAATTACTGGGATTTTAGTAACTATTTTATCATTATCAGTTTTATTTATAACTAGTTTAATTGGGTTTTTCTGGGTAAAGTCAACTGCTATTTCTAAAGGGACATGGATACCAGTTGGTATTCCAAAAATTCCCCTAGAATTATATATCAGCACAATTTTAATTTTAATTTCAAGTATTAGTTTTCATCTGTCTTTAAAATTTTTCCAAGAAAAAAAAATACAATTTTATAAAAACTTTTTTTTTGTAACATATATCCTTGGATTTTTATTTTTAATATTTCAAATCTTGTCTTGGAAAGTGATGTATGAAAATAACTTAACGCCAACTACACCAAATTTGTTTTCATTTATATTTTATTTTCTAACTTGTTTACATGGACTACATGTATTATTTGGAATTATTCCTATGACAAAAATTTTAAAAAAAGTTTTAAACAAAGATGAAAGTAACATTCAAGGAAATAGATTAATTATCACTGCTATCTATTGGCATTTTTTAGATGGGGTTTGGTTAGTTCTTTTTTCGGTATTATATTTTTATTAATTTAATATATCAAAAATAATTATAGTAAATTTCTAAACATGATTAATTTGTAATTCATTTAAAACGACTTGCTCAGTTAAAAAAAATCGATCAAGCAAGTTAAAATGAAGTTTTAATCATTTTTCATTGTTTCAACAGGATCTAAATTTGCAGCCCATCTTGCTGGAAAATAACCTGCAAGACCAGAAAGTATTGTTGCTGCTGTAGTTACCATAAATATAAATGAAACATCTATTTCTACCGGGAGTTTATCAAAATAATAAATATCTTTTGGGATCAAAACTTTGTTTGTAATTTTTTCAATTACTCCAATGATTGATTCTAAGTTTATAGCATAATATATTCCAACAATACCTCCTATTAATGATGATAGAACACCGATTATCATTGAGTTTAAAGTGAAAATAAGTAAAATACTTGAAGAAGAAAGTCCAAGAGCTTTTAGGGTACCTATAGATTTTCTTTTTGAACGAACTAGGGAATATACTGTTGCAACCATTCCAAGTGCTGCTAAAATGATAAACAAAAATACAATTGTAGAAATAATTGTTTTTTCCATTCTAAGTGCACCAAGAAAATTTTGTTGTTCTTCAGCAACTGTTTTAACTGTAAATCTCAGTTTGGAATTTGAAACTTCATTCATTTCATCAGAATAAATTACTTCAATAAGTCTTTTTTTTATCATTTGTAAATCATCTAAAGAAGTAACTTTAACAGTTATTTGATTTACAGCATCTTTCATTTTAAAAAATTTTTGAGCAGTTGGTAAAGACATAAAAATGTATTTTGAATCGAATTGATAATATCCAGTTTTAAAAAAACCTGTAACATTAAATTGATTTATATTTAATTCAACACCTCTAGAGACATTAAAACTTCCACTTGGAACAGCAAGCGTTTGGCTACTTCCTAAATCATAATTGTAGACTGAAGCCATTTCTTTACCAATCACAACAGAATTATTAGTTGTTATATTTCTTATTTCCTCTCGATCAAAATGTTCTAGTCTTGGAAAATTTGGAATTGAATTGGAAATTAAATCATCAATATTTTTTACAGGTACCGCTCGAATCAAAATCGGGACAAAATTATTATTATGTTGAAGAAGACCATGAGAAGTAATATTACCCTGCATAGAAACTAGTTTTTCTTTTAGAATAATATCTTTAAAAAATACTTCAACCATCTTATCATAATTTTTAATTTCGCCACTGCCTGAATTTGCTTCGATAGTAATATGAGGACCACCACTTGACAAAGATTCTTTAACTTGTTTTTGAAATCCATTAAAAATGGAAAGAACAACAATTAACAAAGAAACTCCAACACACATTACAATAAAAGAAAGTCTGGATTTTAATGATAATAAACCAAACACTCTTGAGCCTCTGATATAACGAAAAGTAATTAAAGAAATAATATTCATACTTAACTGACAAGTTTCTTGAATATTAAAATTTGTCTATTTACTAAAAAAATGATAAATATATTCAGAAAACAAAAATCAAATGATTAAAAAACTTATTAGAAAATTATTTTTAAAATTTTTAAGAATTATAAATATAGATTCTGAAAATTTGAACTCCTGAAAGATTCAAATTAAAATTAATCTCAATCAATTAATATTTAGTCATTCATGTATTTGTAGATGAATAGAGAAAATGAGAAAAAGAATAATTCTTGATTAAAATAAAACAAATCATACATTGCCTACTATAAAAGGAGAATTTGATGAAAAAAATTTCATTAATTTTAATTGCAAGTTTAGTTTTTACTTCTTGTGAAACAATGTCCAAAGTAGGGAAAAATACTTTATATGGTGGTTTGATTGGTTGTGCAACTGGTCTTTTAGCTGGTGCAGCTTATGATGAGTTTTTAAAAAAACAAGCAGCTGGAAGTAAAGATTTAAAAAGTGATTTAGTTGGTGCTTTTAAAAAGAAAAAAGCTAACAATAAAGGAAAAGTTGTTGGTTTAGCAACTGGTTGTGCTGTTGGTCTTGGAGTTGGATTGTATTTTGATTTAATGAAAGATGATATTAAAGAAGATTTAGAAAAGAAAAAAATTGGTGTAACAGAAGAGAAGCAAGGCACTGATATAGAAGCTTTAAAGCTAAGTCTTGGAGAAAGAGCTGTCAAGTTTAATCCAGGAGATGCAACAATTCCTGATAGCGGCAAATCAGCATTAAACGCAATAGCAGAATCTATGAAAGCATACCCTGATACTAAACTTTATATTACAGGTCACACAGATTCAACTGGAAATGCTGGAGCAAATCAAAAACTTTCTGAAGAAAGAGCTGTTGCTGTAAAAAATTACTTAACTACAACTTCTGGTCTTCCATCAAGCCAAATTGATGAAGCAAAAGGTTTAGGTTCAACTGTTCGTCCAGCAGGAGCTGGTGCATCTGACCCAGCAAACAGAAGAGTGGAAATGAAAATTACTGCAAATTAATTTTTTTTATTTTAATGGCGATGTCTTGGTTAGAAAATGAATTACAAAATTTGGAAAATATTTTTTTTGTAATTTCTAACCAAGACCCGAGCTACAAAATGGTTCCGTCACTGCCTTTCAGGCTGTGACCCGCAGGCGGCATTTTGTATCTCTATCGCAGTTGTTTTGAAAGATTTCACTCTAAAACTGCATAAAAAGAACTCGTTTTTAATTAGTGATGAATTATAAATGTGGAATTCACTTCCCTGATGCAATTCATCATTCACAATTCTTGAGCCTCACTCAAGAGAACGTCACCTAACCGCAACAAAACGGTATTCACCAGCAGTGAACTCAGTGAATGTATCAGGGTCGCCATTAAAATTCATAGTGTAGTCTTTAAATGTATTATCTTTAAAAGTAAGACCAACGCTTGTGTATTCATTACCATTTTGATTTTGTCCATCTTTTTTTTTATAATAAACGTGAATTGAAATTAGTTTAGAATTTTCTTCAAATCTTATTGTATAGTATAATCTATCACAGAAATTTGGAGAATAAATAGTTGCAGAATTAATAGGATTTGAAAAAAACTTAATGGAGTTATGATAAATTTCGATTGATTTTAAGTTTGATTGTAAAAATGAACCAGTGATTCCGCATTGGACTGGTGAGGGATAAGTTGAAGATGGACGAGGTAAAAATATTGGTAGGAAAAGAATTTTAGAAATAGCTTCTTTTCTTTTTTGCTTTCTTTCTAAATTCCTATTACAACTGAATATATATAACAAAATAGTTGTTAAAATTATTTTCATTTTTATTCCTATAATCCTGTCTGAAAGCTATAGGTTCTTCTATCTTGTTTCCCTTTTGAGTCTGTTGCTATTACATCAAAATTCCAGCCAGGTCCAAACCAATAAGTGGGTCCGCCCGATAAAACTCCTGTCGTTGGATTTAAACTAGTATTTGGTGGCAATCCTCCAATTGAAGACCATGTATAGCCCTTAGTACCTGGAGTTCCGCTAATTGCTTCTAATTGAAAAGAAAAGGACTCAAACCATTTCTGAATAAACTTACTACTCACTTTAACTGCATCAAACATTTTCATCTCCAATTTTTTTTTCACCGAGATCAGTTAGTCTGAACTTGGCTAAAAACATTCGCTTAAGCTAATAAATTACCTAACCGGAACAAATTTATATTCTCCAACATTCAATTCAGTTAAAGTATTCAAATCCCCATTAAATGACATTTCATAACTCTCTACTGAATTATTAGTTTTAAACAATTTCAATCCGCAATAATTATCTTTTAACTTATATACTGTAAGACTAGAAATTTCATTATTTTTTTGAAATGGAATAAAGTATCCACCACCACATTGGAGATAAATTTGTGTTTGATCTGTTATTTGACTTTCAATTATTTCTTTGTTATTCAATAAAATTTTAATTGATTTTAAATTTGTTTTATACTCTAAAATATTTGCAGTGCAATTGGCATTATTAAAACCAAAACAAGTCTCTGTTGGTTTTGAATTTATAGAAATGCTAATTAATGCAAAAATAGAGAACAGATTATTCCTGTTTTCGATTTTGTCTTCACAACCAAAAAAAACTAAAATAAAAAATAAATAAAATATTCTTTTCATAATTTTTTCCTCAAAGACTTGAATTAAAATTTACTTGCTTTGTATCTGATTTCCCTCTACTATCAGTAACTATCACATCAAATATCCAGCCACCTAGCCAATAAGTGGGCCCGCAACATAGAACTCCCGTATCCGGGTTTAAGTTGCTGTTCGATGGAAGTCCACCAATCGAAGACCACTTTAATGGTGGGACTCCATCCTTAACTGTAAATTGATGTGAAAATGAACCAAACCATTTCTGAATAAACTTACTACTCACTTTAACTGCATCAAACATTTTCATCTCCAAATTTTTTTTTTCACCAAGATCAGTTTCCTGAACTCGATGAAAAAAATTAAACATTCATAATTCAACATTACTCATTAATCATTCTTGAGCATCGCTAAAGAAAAAATCACCTAACAGCAACAAAACGATATTCGCCAACAGTGAACTCAGTGAATGTGTCAGGGTCACCGTTGAAAATCATGGTGTAGTCTTTAAAAGAGTTATCTTTAAAATAAAGACGAACTCCAGTGTAGTCGTTTCCGATTTGGTTAGTTTTCTTTTTAAAATAGACTATTAATCGATTAATTTTTGAATTTTCTTTAAAACTAATGGTATAGCTAAAAGGTTCACATGATACCTGTGATTTAAAATCATTTGAATCAATAGAACTTTTGAAAAAGAATGATCCGTTAAAGTACATATCAATTGATTTTAAATTGACGGTTTCACCGACTGGGTACACTGCATAGCAACCCTGTTCAGGGAATCCAATATACCTCTCAGCAAGTAATTTTTGTAAAATTAGCAAAAGAAAAGTTTGACGATCATTTAATTCTTTATCTATTTTTTCATCTTTATTACAGCTAAGTATAAAGATCAAAACAAAAGTTATTAAAAATTTCATTTGAATCTCCTACAAACTAGACTGGAAGTAATAACTTCTTCTATCTTGTTTCCCTTTTGAATCTGTTGCTATTACATCAAAAAGCCAGCCAGGTCCAAACCAATAAGTGGGTCCACAACATAGAACTCCTGTTTTTGGATTTAAACTAGTATTAGGTGGTAATTCACCAATTAAAGACCATGTATAGCCTGTTGTACCTGGAGTTCCATTTTTAGCTTGGAATTGAAATGAAAAAGATTCAAACCATTTCTGAATAAACTTACTTCTCACTTTAACTTTATAAAACATTTTCATCTCCAAAATTTTTCATTTCACCAAGCCCAGTTCCCTGAACTCAACGAAAAAACATTCAAAATTCAACATTCCACATTCACAATTCTTGAGCCTCGCTCAAGAGAACATCACCTAACAGCAACAAAACGATATTCACCAGCAGTGAACTCAGTGAATGTATCTGGGTCTCCATTAAAATTCATGGTGTAGTCTTTAAATGAATTATCTTTAAAATAAAGACGAACTCCAGTATAGTCATAGCCAGGTTGATTTAGTTTTTGTTTAAAATAGACTTCATAACTATTTAGTTTTGGATTATCTGATAAATTTATTAGATAATAATTTGGTTCACATGAACGTTGCCAAAAAAAAGCAATACTTAATCCTCCATAAAATAGATTACCGTTAAAATAAATATTAATTGATTTTAAAGTTGATTCAGGTATAGTACTAATTGGACATAGTGGTATCGGCCCAGCTTTTGAAGGTTCAGGTTTGTGAAAAGGAAATAAAAAACCTAAACTTAAAGCAAAAAAATTAGCTTCTTTTCTTTTTTGCTTTGCATCAGAATTCTCATTACAATTGAATACAAATAATAAAATGATTATTAGAATTATTTTCATTTTATTATCCTACAAACTTGATTCAAAATAATAACTTCGTCTATCTTGTTTGCCTTTTGAATCAGTAACTATTACATCAAAATGCCAACCAGGTCCAAACCAACCAGTTGCTCCTCCAGACAATACTCCTGTCTCAGAGTTTAAACTTGAATTGGACGGAAGTCCACCAACAGATGTCCAAGTATAAGGAGGAGTTCCACTAATAGCTTGAAATTGATACGAAAATGGTTGGAACCATCTACCGGCAGAACAAGGTCCATCACATTCTGAAGTGATATTTGGTGTTGGCAATTGAGCAAATAAAAATTCTAATGATGCTTGAAGATTAATCATTCCACAACCAGTATATTTGCGATTAATATTTGCATCGGAATTAATTGTGACTTTAGTTGAATTGTCACACATTAATTTTAGAACTTGTTCAGGTCTTTTACTTGAGTCCATCGAGAGTAAGAGACCTGCAAATGCTGATACCATTGGTGCAGAAAATGAAGTTCCTCTCCAACTAAAATAATCATTTACTCTTTCATTATTTACAAAACGAAAACCTGGATAAGTAATATATTGTGCAGGAGCAGTGATGTCTATTTTTCCATAATTTGTTCCATCTGTATCAGTGGCTGTTTGCACAGAGCCATCATATAAACCAATCGTTCTATCAGTATTTACTCGAACTCCAGAAACAGAAATCACTTCAGGGAATGACGATGGATAATTCCCATTAAATGATTGTGTACCAGGATAATTACTAACTTCTTTTTTTTCGTTTCCAGCTGAAGCAACTAATGTGACTCTTTTTCTGTTTGCATATCTAATAGCTCCAAGCTCATTCGGATGAGTAAAAACTTTTTGGATACAGGGTATTTGTTGTAAACAATATTCATAACCAGGTCCACCAAGACTCATGTTAATAACGCTTACTCCTTTATTTGTTGCTTCGATAATTCCACTTGAAACTAAAATATCATCTGTTCTAGGTCCTCCATCAGCAGCTAACCAATCATTAAAAACATTTATTGCTAATACCCTAGTAGTCCAATTGGGTCCAACAATCCCTGCCATTCCTATTGTATTACCTGTATTTGCGTTCACAATTCCTGTGACCCAAGTCCCATGATTATGATTATTAGTTTGAGGTCTGGAATTTTCTCTGTTTTGAACATATTCATAAGGAAAAATCCCAAAATGATGACATACTCCTTTATAAAATGAACGATTTTGAATAACCCTTCCAACCAAATCTTCATGTGTATCATCCACACCAGTATCAACTACAGCTATATATACATTTGATTTTGGAGCAGTTACTCCCCAACCATCGTAAGCTTTAATTGCAGTTAGATATAATCCTTGACGACCTAATGTCATATTTGTGTTTACAGCTAAATTATCATTCGGAAATACAGGAACTGTTGAATCCATAAATTGATTTGGCATAGCTTTTTCTACATTTACATCATTATTCAAATCAAACATGGCAAGCAACACATCTTGGCTTTGCTTAAAATAAATTAGGTAAACTCTGTCTAGCCCCACTTCTGGATCAGATGCAACTGCCATATCCATATTTGGAAAATCAGAAATAAATTGTTTTGCAAGAAGTGCGTTATTGTTTTGGAGAATTGTGTCCACTGATGAAATTCCAGTAGTTACAGTTCCATTTGGGTTGTTGGTAACATTTACAGTTTGTTTAAATTTTACAATTAACATTCCATGAACAAACGGCAAAAGAGTTTTGATATTGCTGATGGGAATTGTGGGTCTCAAAATATATCCTTGACCGGGAGTATTTTTTAAAGATTGTAAATCAAAATCAAGTGTAAATTCTAAAAGTAATCCACTTACCAAATCAATTTCTCCATTTAGTTTGAGACCAGACTGAGTGCCACTCGGAACTTTGAGTGGAAATTCAACTCCGTTCTTAACCACTTTTCCTTCAGGGTTATTTAGAATTAAACGAATCTGGTTGTATTTTCCTTCGGGAACAATTGCTTTTGAAAAAAGACTAGTGGCATCATTTTTTAATTTTAATAAATCTACTGAAGCTACATTAGTTGGAACTGTAATTTTGGGACCAGTTTCAGAAACAAATTGGATTTCTTTGATATTGATCCAAACTTCATCCACATCACCCTCAGATTGAGGTCCATTATTTTGGTTGTTATTTGAATTTCCATTTCCGTTACCATTTGCTCTTGAGCTGGCACTAGAATCAAAAGATTTCATTTTTGCAGTTACTGATGTGGAGACTTCACCTCTTGGTTTGATTTGGTATTTTTTTGCTTTGATATTTGCCAAATAAATTTCGCCAGGATTTGGGTGAATTGATGTGTCTAGTGGATTTGTGGATGTTGTAGATACAGTGCCTTGTTTGTTTGGAGAATTATCTCCGAGTAAAGCTAGTGGAATAAATAATTTTTTTGTTTTTCCGTTTTGTTTACAGTGAATTAAAAAAAATAAAATAATCATAAAAATTATTTTCCACTTGTTTGCTTGTTTGCTTGTTTTCCATATACTTTACCTATTGTAAAAATTTTGTAACAATTTAACATAATTACTCTTGTTTGTCAAATATTTTTTCAGAAAATAGATAATTTTTATTCTGGAAACTTGTAATACATCAGAAATTATATGAATGATGAATTTTGAATTAGGAATTGGAAAAAATTCTCTATAAATTTAGAGTTTATATTACAAATTTTTCTATACAAGCGAAAACGATTGAAGCGTTTCCCAAAGGGAAGCAGCGTAAAGCGTGTTTTTTCCCAATGGAAAAGAAAAATCAAGAATTAAAAATTAAAATAATTAAGTAATTGATTTGCACTTAATTTATCATTTTTAATTTAAAATTCAACATTCCAGAAAAGTGGTGGGAAAAATTCGCCCAAAAAAATTTTAACTTAAATGAAATTTTATTCTTAAAAAAATTCTAGACAATGAAACATTTTTTTACAATTAGGATTTTAATATGCTTCAAGTTACAAATTTAACTAAGAAATTTATTTCAAAAACAGCAGTAGATAATATTTCGTTCACTGTAAAACCGGGCGTAATCACTGGGCTACTTGGTCCAAACGGTGCTGGTAAAACTACAACGATGAGACTTCTCACCTCCTATATGGAACCGACAGGTGGAGAAATTTTTTATAAAGGAGAAGATGTAAGAAAAAATCCGCTCGACTTTAAGAAAAAATTAGGCTATTTGCCTGAGTCTGCTCCACTTTATCCCGAAATGCTAATCTCAGAATATTTGAGATATATGGCACTTGCTCGTGGTGTAAAAGAAAGTGAAGTTGATACACAAATTGAAAAAGTAAAAACAATTTGTGAATTAGAATCTCATTTTGAAACTCCAATTAGTTTTTTATCAAAAGGTTTTAAACAAAGAGTTGCTCTTGCAGGAACTCTTATTCATGATCCAGAAGTGATAATTTTAGACGAGCCAACATCTGGTCTAGATCCAAATCAAATTTCTCATATCAGAGATTTGATAAAAAAACTAGGTAAAGAAAAAACTTTAATTTTATCCACACATATTTTACAAGAAGTGGAAGATATTTGTGATGAAGTTTTAATTATTTCAAATGGAAAAGTTGTAGCAAACTCTTCTGTAAAAAATCTTTATTCGAATCATTCAGTTTTAATTTCTTCTAAATCCAATTTTTCAGAAATTAAAAAAGTTTTTTCTGGGGATGATTTTATTTCAGTAGAAGAGCATACTGAAGAGGATGATAACGAATTTAAAGCTTATATCATTCACTTAAAAGAATTTAAACCAGAATCTGTTTTTAAAACTTTACAAAAATCAAATTTAGATGTCAGAGAAATTAAAGTATACCGAAAATCTTTAGAATCTATTTTTGAAGAGCTTACAAGGAAATAAAATGAGAAATATTCAAACTGTTTTTTATAAAGAACTAAGTAGTTATTTTAACACACCAATTGGTTATATTTTCAGTGCATTTTTTTTGTTACTGATTTCGTTTTTGTTTTTTTATGGTCTTGGCGGAAATTCGTTTTGGGATTTAAAAATTGCTTCTGTTGAACAATTTTTTTCTTGGATTCCAATTCTTTATATTATTTTTATTCCAGCCATCACCATGAGAATTTGGTCTGAAGAAGAAAAATCTGGAACTGTAGAAGTGCTTTTAACTTTACCCATGAAAGATTTTGAAATTGTAATTGGTAAATTTTTATCTGCTTGGGCATTTTTAACCATTTCGATTTTGTGTACACTTCTTGCTCCACTAACTGTAAAAATTTTGGGAGATTTGGATTTTGGATTGGTGTTCTCTGGTTACATCGGCACAATACTACTGGGGGGGGCTTATATCAGCATTGGGATTTTAATTTCTGCATTTGGAAAAGACCAAATCTCAGCTTTTATCATTACACTTCTGGTGTGTTTTATTTTATTTTTAATGGGATATGAGCCAATTTTAAAATTCTTTTCAAATTTCTTAGCTGGTTTTGTATCATTCTTATCTCTTTCAATTCATTTTGAATCTTTTAGAATGGGAGTATTTGACCCAAGAGATGTAATTTTTTATTTGAGCTTTATAAGTCTCATGCTTAGCTTAAATGTATTTTTATTAAGGAGCAAAAGATGAAAGATTTTTTTTCAAAATACAATTCCAATTATAAATTTTTGTCGATTCAATTTATACTATTATTCTTTTTATTCAATTTTTTATTCACAGACTTTTATTGTAGAAAAGATTTATCTCGTGAAAATAGATTTAACTTAACTGAATCGACAGAAAAAACTTTTCAAAATTTACCAGAAAAACTTTTTATTGATGCGTTTTATTCTACTGATATTCCAGGAGAACACAAAGCTAGATTAAATCTCACAAAAGAATTAATCAAAGAAATGGCAAATATTAATCGCTCAAAAGTGGAACTTCGTTTTTATGATCCAGATTCTTCTGAAGCAAATAAAAAAAGAACTGAAGAAGCTGGAATTAAAGCTGTTACTTTAGAAAAACAAGATAGAAATTCTGCTTCAATCAAACAAGCTTATTTTGGATTAAAACTCACTGTGGGTGCAAAATCAACTGTTATTCCAGTAGCATATATGGCTGAAAGTTTGGAATACCAAGTTTTATCTAGTTTAAAAAAAATGCTTTCCAAAACACAAAATTCTTCAATGGCTGTTATCAAAGCAAATGGAATTTTTCTTTCCCCTGATCCAAACCAAGGTGGTGCTGGAATTGGAAAAGATTCTTATGGAGTATTTATTCATTATGCTTACTCACAGGAAAATGGATCTGTTCCTGAAATCAACGTAAACGAAGAACCAATTACTGATGATGTAAAAACATTGTTCTGGGTTGGCTCTCCTGAACTTAGCGACAAAGGAAAATACCATATTGATCAATTTTTAATGCGTGGTGGAAATTTAGTGATCTTCCAAAAAGTATTTAACTTTTCACTTGGTGGCGGAAGACAGCAACAATTTATGAACCAAAGCCAAGATGGAATTGCTAGTCCTGATGCGCAAGTTCCTGCGATAAATAATTTTTTATCTTCTTATGGTTTTAAATTTAATGTAGATATGATACTTGAGCCAAATGAATCTTATTCAGTGATGGATATTTTTCAAAAACTTCAAAATCCAAATGCAACAGCTTATCATTATCCACTTTGGATTTTAGCAACTTCTGAAAGTTCTATGCTCAACAAAGATTCTTTGTTCACTAAAAATTCAAAAGCAATTCTACTTCCTTGGTCTTCAAGTATTGAATTAGTTGCTGACAAACAAAAAGAAGCTAAGTTTACAAAATTAGTTGAAAGTACAAAAGAAGCAGACAGAAGAGAAAATTTTGTATTGGTATCTGAAGATAAAGTTGCAGCCGCGAAAATTGAAGCTAAAAACCAAAACTATTTACTTGGACTTCATGTAGAAGGAAAATTAAATTCTTCTTTTACAAAAGAAACAATTCCAACTGGAAGCACGGAAGTTTTTATAGATAAAACCAAAGAAGGAAAAACTTCCAATATTTTAGTATTTGGTTCTCCTTATATTTTATCAGATTTACTTGCTCAAGATAATTATGTTCAAATGTATAAAAAACATAATCTCAGTTTTGCATTAAATTTATTTGATATATTAAATGGGGACACAGACTTACTCGCAACCAGAACAAAACAATCCTACACTAAAAATTTAAAAGATGCATCCAAAGGTGAAAAAATATTTTGGAACTTTGTAAATATTTTACTTATACCAATTGGTGTTGCTGTGTTTGCGGTTTTTAGACTTAAAAAAAGAACTATTGGAGCTGTTAAATGAAACCTTATTTACAAAAAATTTCAGAATTTGTAAAATCAAATCCTGCTTATTCTATAACTCTTGCAAATATATTTTTGGTTTTGGTTTTATTTTTTACAAAAGACCCATTTGGTTTAAGAGCTACTTCTTATGATAAAGCAAAACCATTTTTAGATACAAATATTTCATCAATAAATAAAATCGAAATTGAAAAAACAAAACTAGCAAATTCAAAATTTGAATTAAAAAAAGAATCTGATTCTTGGATATTATTCAAAGATGGAAAACCTATTCCTGCTGAATTTGATAGAGTAGAAGCTTTAAACAAAGCATTTCTTGGTGCAAAAAAATTTACTTTAGTTAGCTCTTCCAAAGATAAATCAGATGAATTTGGTTTTAATGAAGACGAATTAAAAATTGAATTTTTTAATGGGACTTCTTCACTTGGTTATTTCTTCATTGGAAATGCTGGTAAAGATGGAAATTCTTCCAACGTAAAATTTAAAGACTCATCTGAAATTTATTTGGTTGAAGAAAATTTAAAAACTCATACAGGACGAGGCGACATCAATCATTTTTTTAACAAAAGAATTTCTCCACTTGATTTGAATAATGATGCTTTTATTTCAATTGAGCTAGAATCAAATTCTAATTCTTATAAAATAAATAAAGCGGCTTCTTGGAATTTGGATTCTCCTTCCAAAGGTGAAATTACAACTGAGGATATGAACACTTCTTTAAATAAATTAACTTCAATGAATGCAGATGATATTTTAATAGATGATTCGGTTACAAAAAGTTTTGAGTCCAATTCATTTTCTTTAAGAGTTAATTATAAAGATAAAGATTCTGTTCCAAAATTATTTACCATTCAATCCGCTGGTTTTGATAGAAAAAATAATGCTTATTATATTCGCAAAAATAATGAGCCAACTATTTATAAATTATCAGAATATGCAATTAAATCTATTTTAGAATGGAAACCAGTTAAACTTGCTAAAGTAAAATGAAAATAGCATTTATTGGGGTTGGGATAATGGGGGGTGGAATTGTTAAAAATTTACAGAAAAAAACAAATTCCACCCTTAATCTTTATGCAAGAAACTTAAGTAAAATCGCTGATCTCAAAAATGAAAACACATTTCTATTTTCAAATATTGCAGAAGCAGTTAAAGAATCTGACATCACAATTCTTTGTTTAACAGAAGACCATCTTGTAGAAGATGCTTTTTTCAATCGAGGTATATTAGAATATTCTAATAATCTAATATTAGATTTTGGAACTACTTCCCCTACTCTGACCAAAAAAATGTTTGAAGCTGCTAAAAAAAAAGGAATCCAATTTTTTGATTCTCCAATGACAGGTTCAAAACTTGCTGCAGAATCTGGTGAAATTTTATTTATGATTGGTGCAAAAAAAACAGAATGTCAATCTTTTCAATTTATTCTAGATGCTTCTGGAAAAAAAACAATTTATTGTGACGAAGTGACCAAAGGTCAAGAAATGAAAATTGTGTTAAACATGATTCAAGCTGGTCTATTACAAGTGTACATGGAAGGAATTGTGTTGTCCAAAAAACTAGGACTAGAAACTGAAACTCTAAAAGAAATTATTTCAAACTCAGCAGCAAAATCAGGTCTTTCTGAATTCAAATTAAACACCATTTCCAAAAAAGATTACCAAGCAAATTTTTCTTTAAAGAACATGAACAAAGATTTGAATCATGCACTAAATTTAGCAAATGAAACTAAATCTAGTTTAGCATTAATTTCCACTCTCAAATCCATTTATAATTCTGGAATGAATCACAACTTAGGCGAAGAAGATTTTTCTGCTTTGTATAAAATTAATGAAATGATGAATGAGTTGTGAATTAAATAACCGCCGTAACTTGACCTTTTTTTTTCTCAATGGTTACTTTTAGATTAAAATGATCCGTTTTTTAGTTATTGAAAATTAATAAAAAATAAAAAGAATGTAAATCATGAAAACTTCTCTAAAAATAGATTTAACTTTTGAACAAATACTTGGTGTTGTAATGAAACTTTCTAAACCTCAAAAAATAAAATTAAGTAAAGAATTAGAAAAAGAAGAAATTTATAATAAGTTAAGTATATTATTAAAAACTTTTAAAACAAAAGAATTAGATTCAAAAATAATTAATGAAGAAATTGAAAAAATAAGACAAGAAATTTATGATAAAAAAAAGTATTAAAGTTATTTTTGATACAAATATCTGGATTAGCTATTTAATTGGTAAAACTTTATCGAAAATTACTTTTCAGATTTCAAATGGTAATATTAAAATTATTACTACTTCTCAACTTTTAGATGAAATAAAAATTGTAACCAGTCGAGATAAATTTAAAAAATATTTCCCAGCAGATTCTGTTAAAGAATTAATTCAACTTTTAGAGATTCTTGTAGAAAAAATAGAAATTAAACCTAAACATTTTCTAAGCAGAGATCAAAAAGATAATTTTTTACTAGATTTAATTGATTATTCAAAAGCAGATTATCTTATTACTGGAGATAAAGATTTATTAGTACTCTGTTCATTTAAAACTGCAAAAATAATTACTCCATCAAATTTTGAAATTATATTAAAAACAAAAAACTTTCTTTACTAAATTTTTTTCATAACCATTTTAATTTTATAATCCAACGGAGATGATATGTTCAAAAAAATAATTTGTATTTTAGTATTTAGTTCAATGAGCATTTACTCAGAAGAAAAAAAAGTGGTAAAGGGTTCAGAGAAAAATTATGATAATGCTTTAGGTATAACATGGCTACTTCTGATGGCCGGAAATAACTTTTATGAATATAATGGACATAAAAAAGCCGAATTCAATGCACTTGAAAATCAAAGAAATATTTATGCTTTAGGAATTTTAGGTTATAATAACCAAGCTCAAAGTTTTAAGTATGATTACACTCTTTCAGTAATTGGAGTTGCTTGGATGCAAAATAATTTAGCAAATGAAAATAATAATTATGCAGATGGAGACAGAATTGGTGGTGGAATTTGGAGTTCATTTGCTTTAATTTGTTATTTATATTGTGGAACAGGAAAAAAATACAATAACATAAATCCTAAACCTCCAGATTTTTCTTTTTATCCAATTTTAAATTTATCACCTCAGGCAGGACAAGTTGGAATTGGATTTAGATTTTAAGGTGGATGAAAGAATATTTATCATTAAAAATAAATTTTTATTCAACTAGAGTCCCCATCTCTTTGCATCACGCTTCACTATGCAAAGCCCCTCCTCGCTCACGCAAGGATAGGATTGAAGCGTTTCCTAAGACAGTGGCTTGCAACCAATTTCAGGCAAAAACTTGCCGAGCTTGCCATTTGCCGCTGGAAGCGAAAAGCTAACTGGCATCTGCGAAGCAGTTAATTCTGTCTTAGGAAGTAGCGAAAAGCCCGACCTTTTTTTATTCGCTGAAAAATAAAAATGAAATATTTAAAATTAAATTTTATTTTTTTTAGAAATTTTTCATTTTTAATTTTATATTTTTAATTAAAAAAAAGGAACTCCCATCTCGATTAGAAAGGGTAAAAATAAAAAAAAATTGAGTTTATAAAATAGGTAATTTTCTAATATTTTGAACTTTACAAATTTTAATTCAATAAGATAAAGAGAATATGCAAGAAACTGATTTAATTCCTCTTTGGGATAAAGATTTTAATAAAGAATCAATGAATATACCTTGGGTTGAATCACCTTTTTTTAATGATATACTTATTGAAAAAAAATTAACTAAAACAGAAGTTTCAATAGCAAAAGAATACAATGAAAATGGATACATTATATTAGAAAATTTGAATATTTCTGATGAAATTTTAACTGGGATCAAAACTGACTGTTCACCCTTGCTTGGATTTAATCCAACAACAAAAAAATTTAGGGATACAAGAATACAAGATGCATTTAAAATTTCTAAGAATGTTAAAGCTTTAGCTTGTCTTGAACAAATTTTAAATATATTAGAATTATTATATGGGAGAAAACCAATTCCTTTTCAAACTTTAAATTTTCCAATGGCGACTGAACAAGGAGCTCATTCAGATTGTATCCATTTTAGTAGTCTTCCAAAAAATTATATGTGTGGTGTTTGGATTGCATTAGAAGATATTACACTTGAAAACGGACCAGTATTTTATTTTCCTAAATCTCATAAATTAGCTGAATATTCTTTAACTGATATTTCAAACATTCAAGATGGATGGAATTACCAAAATTATGAAAATTTTATTATAAATTTAATGAAATCTAAAAATTTAACACCAAAGTTTTTAACTCTAAAAAAAGGTTCAGCACTAATATGGAGTGCAAATTTGGTTCATGGCGGTTCACTTCAAAAAAATAAACAACTAACAAGATGGTCACAAGTTACACATTATTTTTTTGAAGATTGTATTTATTACACACCTTTAAATTCACTAGTTCCATTTGGACAATATTTTGTTAGAAACAATTTATCAAATATTATTAATGGAGAAAAAATCAAATTAAACTATAATAAATATGATATAAAATTAAATAAAGGTTTCTCGGGTATGAGTACTATTTTTTTAAAAAATCAAATTCAGAATATTATAAAAAGAACTTGGTTAAGGGTTAAATACAAAATTAATTCCATTTAAATTTAATCTAGATTATTAAAAAATGATTTTGACTTTTTATTTAAATAAAAAAAATTTACAAATTTGTTATGAGTTAGGGATTGAAACGGCGTAAAAAAATTTCAAGTGAAATTTTTTTACGGGAGTTGAAAGCCCGACCTTTTTTTTATTCACAGAAAAATAAAAATGAAATATTTAAAATTAAATTTTATTTTTTTAGAAATTTTTAATTTTTAATTTTACATTTTAATTAAAAAAAAGGAACTCCCATCAAAATAAAAGAAAAAAGATCTTATGATTTTAAAAATTAGAACAAAACCATCTTCCAAAAAAGAAGGAATGGTTTTTTTAAAACCAGATGAATATTTGGTAATGTTAAAAGAAGAACAAACTGATCCTGAGATCAATTATTCACTTTTAAGAGTTATCTCTGAAAAATTTTTAGTTCCTAAAGAAAACATTTTGCTTTTAAAAGGATCAAAAGCTAGGCGAAAAATTATAGAAATTCTAACAACCTAGTTAATAAATTTTTTAAATAAGTATTATTAATTTTTATAGTAAATATTCTTGGAAATTAAACAGAAATATTTTGAAGAATTTTTGCTACCCTTTCAACAGCGATTTCTTTTCCAAGCTCAGCCTTTCCAAAACCATAAACAGCCCCAAGTAAAACTGCTTCTTCTTGAAATTCTGGATAATTAGAAATTAGCATAACTGGAATAGATTTGAAATTTTCAATAGATTTCATTTTAGTAATCAAAATGGTTCCGTCAGTATAATCTATATCTAATTTACGATTTATTAAAACTAAATCATAAGAATTATTTTGTAGTTCAGTTATAGCTTGTTCAGTAGAATCAATACGAATAACATCACATTCAAAATTTCTGGTTAAAAAAGTTTTTATTGAAGAGTGATCTGGATTACATTGTCCAACACTAAGAATTTTTTTCATTATGATATTTCCTTTATAAATTTCATTGAAACTGAATTCATACAATACCTCAAACCAGTTGGATTTGGTCCGTCAGTAAAAACATGTCCCAAATGACCATCACACTTAGCACAATGTACTTCAGTTCTTGTCATAAAAAAACTTTTATCAACTGTAGTTTCAACAGAATTATTATTTAATGGAGCATAAAAACTTGGCCAACCTGTACCTGAATCAAATTTTGTTTCTGAACTAAACAGCAAGTTTTCACAACCAGCACAAATATATTTTCCATTTTCATAATTTTTATTTAATTCTCCTGAAAAAGCTCTTTCTGTTCCATGATTTCTTAAAACTTGAAAAGCTTCTTTTGAAAGGATTAATTTCCATTCTTCATCTGTTTTGGTGATTTTAGTCATATCTTTTAGACCTATTTCGCTTCATAAAAAAATATAAAAATTCCTAAAAATAAAGTCATTAGTATTACTCCTATAAAAAAAGCTTTTAGTATAAAATGAATTTTTATAGAATAATCTTGAATTGCCTCTAGTCTTTGAATTTCAGCAATCCTTGTTCGATTTTGTTTATTTTTTTCTATTTTTTTAAAGTATTTACCAAGTAAATATGTTACTAAAATAGCAAGAAAGAGTGCAAAGATCAAAGGTAAAAAATACAAAAACAACCAAGTTGAAAAATGAACAAAAAATAAATAAAAATAATTATACAATTTTTTTCACTTTTTCATAAATTCTAAATGAACCAAGTATTAAAATATTTTCATTTGATTGAAAAATTTTTTCTAAATCTTTTTCAGAAATATAATTTATTTTTTTAGAAGAAATATTTTCTTCATTCCAAGTTTCACCAATTATTTGGTAAATTTTTTTGATTCTTGAATCATTATTTAAGATTTCTAAAATAGAAAAAACATTTTTATCTTTTAATACAGCAAGAACTACATCAAATGAATTAAAACTTAAAAAAGATAATTTTAAAGATCTTAAAAGTTCACTCACACCTTCAGGATTATGGCTAACATCATAAATTACAAGAGGATTGTTTTTTAAAATTTCCATTCGACCAGAAATTTGTATTTTTTTTGTTTCAATTTTTTTATTAAATAAATTCTCTAGAATAAATTTTGCATATTCAGTATTAAAACTAATATAATCCAATTTTTCTATTGTTTCAAAAAAATAAGATTCTAAATTAAACTCTAAAATTTTTTCTTCTATAATTTTTTTTAAAGGGAAATCTTTTTCAAAATAAAAAATTTTTTTTGTATTTTTTGTAATGATCCCTAGTTTTTCTATTAAAATTTTTTCTTTTGTATCACCTAAAATTTCTTTATGGTCTAAACCTATTTTAGTTAGTACAATAATTTCAGAATTCATTAATTTTGTTGCATCTAGTCTACCACCAAGACCAGCTTCATAAAGATTAATTTCAGTTTGATTTTCGGAAAAATAATTTTTAGCTATTAAAGTAAAAAATTCAAAATAAGAAAGTTTTTTTAATGTTTCTATTTCATTAAAATTTTTAGAATTTAAAAAATCTTCAAAAAATTTTTTTGAAATATTTTTATGATTAATTTTAATTCTCTCAAATTCAGAAATCAAATGAGGTGAAGTATAAGTTCCTACAAGCTCTGTCAAATTATTTTTTAAAATCAATTCTTTTAAAATTTCAGTAGTAGAACCTTTTCCATTTGTTCCAACAATTGAAATGTTTAAAGCTTTACTAGAAGTAGAAAATTTATCCAATAAAACTTTGAAATAATCAAGGGTATAATTTAAAAACCGATTTTTATCTCGGCTTTTTTCCATATTGCTAAGTGAAGATAAAAATTTTTCTAAATTCAAAAATTAATAAGCATCCACAGTTTTAAAAGTTGAAATTTCTCCAAGTCTTCTTCTTGCAAGTTTTCCAGTTGTAGCAAGTCCTTCCAAAATAAATTCTATTACTGTAACCGATAAAGCTTCATCTTTATCATAAGATTTTTCATGAAGTAAATCCCAAAGAGCTGGAACTTGTTTTAAAATTTCTTTATAAGATTCTTTTGGCATTTGTTCTGAAATTTCAAGTTTTCCCAAAGCATAAATTTGTTTTGCAATTTCACTAAAATTAGAACTGTATTTTTTTGGAGAAAAATATTCTTCAAATACAATTCTTGTTGCCTGATCTAAAAGTTTAATCACAACTTGGTATTCAGAAATTGCTTCATCACGATATGGGTCTAATTCAATTTTACCAGAACACGATGCAAAAATATTTCCAATGTCTGTGAGTCTTGCAATTGCTTTTTCTTCCCCAAATACTAAAGCTCTTTTTCTTGCAGAGCTTAATACAACTTCATAATTAGCAATAGAAAGTCTTGCACTCACACCAGATTTTTGATTTACTAAATGAGAACTTCTAGCTTGAATTGTAAATTCTTCAATGATATCTTCTACAAATTCTGGCATTACAACTTCTGGAGTTGAAATAGGAAGATCAATTTCTTGTTTAGTAATCTCAAGTCCAATGCTTCTTGTTTTTGGATAATGTGTTCTAATTTCAGAACCAATTCTATCTTTTAGTTGAGAAATAATTTTTCCACTTCTTGAATAATCATCTGGGTTTGCAGTGAAACAAACCATCACATCCAGAGGAAACCGAACTGGAATTCCACGAATTTGTATATCAGCTTCTTCTAATATATTAAAAAGTGAAACTTGAACTAAATAATCTAAATCAGGCATTTCATTTACAGCAAAAATTCCACGATTCATTCTTGGGAGCAATCCAAAATGAATTGCACCTTCAGAGGACAATGCTTCTCCATTAACAATTCTAGATGGATCTAAGTCCCCAATGATATCACCAATTTTTGCACCTGGAGCTAGTCTTTCTCCATATCTTTCTTCACGATGAAGCCAAGAAATTTCTGTGTCGTCTTTTTGTTCAGTTATAATTTTTTTTCCTTTTGCTGTGATTGGTGCAAAAGGGCTTTCAGGAATTTCTGTACCTTTGATGATAGGAATAAATTCATCAAGTAGCGAGGTTAGTGAACGCATAATTCTACTTTTAGCTTGTCCTTTTTCTCCCAGCATAACAATATTATGCCCCGACAAAATTGCATTTACAAGAGAAGGAACAACTGTATCTTCATAACCATGAATTTTAGGAAATAGAGTTTCTTTGTTTTTGATTTTTGTAGACAAGTTCCAAGCAAGTTCAGCTTGAACTGTTCTTTCTTTATAATTACTTGATTTTAATTCTTTAAATGTTTTTGGGAGATTCATAATTACCTTATTTATTAGACTTCCAAAGTAATTGCTTTTTCTATTTTTTTTGGTGATTCAGTGCAATTCAATTGATCGAGTTTTAGCTTTTTTTTAATTCTAGCAAAAAATGACTTATACAGACTTAAAAATAATAATTACCTTTTTTAAACAACAAAATTCAATCGGGATATTTAAGCTACCACAAGTAATGGGTAATTACTTTTAGTACTTGTATATAAAAACTTTTATTAGAATGAATTATAAGATTATCTTAATTCATCTAATTACTTTGGAGTCTAGAAAAACATTCTCTGTTTGTAATAGTTACTATCGTATCTTGAATTGTATTGCAATAACATATTTGGTAAATTTTAGAAAAATAGCTTATAGAAATTTCAAAAAAACAATATTTTTTTTGGTTAGTTAAAAAAAATCACCTTAAAAAAAACGATTCCAAGTTTAATCCAAATTAAAGGAAAAAAATAAAACCTTTAAAAAAGCTAATTCCTAAACAAACTATTTTACGGCATCATTGCAACGGGAACAAAGATCGCCTTCATGTTCTATATCTTCAGTATGTCTCCAACATCTTGGGCATTCAGATTGTTTTGGTTTTAAAACTTGAATTAGGAAATTTTCATCATCTAGTTCAGACAAATTTTCATCATCTAGTTCAGACAAAATTTCATCATTAGAAGATTCTAATATAATCCCTGAAACGACAAAATACATAGAAAGTTTTTCTTTATCAAAATCTTTTAAATAAGTTTCTTTTTTTTCTTTGATGAATAATTTTGCTTCTAAAGATTTTCCAAGTTTTCCATTTGCACGAGCAAGCTCCAATACTTTTTGAACAGAAGTTTTTATTTCAAATAGTTTAGAAAATTTTTCGATTAAAGAATCATTTTTGTATTTTGTAAGGTCAGGAAATTTTTCCAAAAAGACAGATTCTTTTTTTCCATACATTGCCCAAACTTCTTCAGAAGTAAAACTTAAAATTGGTGCAAGATAAATCACCAATGTTTCTAAAATAATTTTTAATGCTGTCGAAGAAGATCTTCTAGACTTGGAAGACTTTTTATCACAATACATTCTATCTCTAATAATTTCAAAATAATCCCCTGATAATTCTGCACTACAAAATTTTAGAGTTTTTTGGTACACCAAATGAAATTGGTATTTATCGTAACTTTCATTTAATTCCGTTGATAAATTTGCAAGTAATGCTAAATAGTATTTGTCTATTTCATCTAGTTCGTTTAACTCTAAGTTGTCGCTTTCAGAATGATCATTTAAATTTCCAAGTAAATACCTAAATGTATTTCTAAATTTTCTGTATTGATCACTCACAGCTTCCACAGATTTGATTCCTGCTTTGATATCATCTTTAAAGTCTAGAGAAGAAATCCAAAGTCTCATCACATCAGCACCAAATTTTTGGATGATATCTTTGGAAGGATCTATTCCATTTCCTAAAGACTTGGACATAGCTCTCCCTTTTTCATCTAGTATATAACCATGTGTTAGAACTGATTTATATGGTGGATGATTTCTTAATGCCATCGAAGGCCAAAGACTAGATTGAAACCAACCACGATGTTGGTCAGTTCCTTCTAAATACAAATCTGCTGGTTCGTTTTTTCCGTCATATTCCATTACAGCAAAATTGGAAACTCCAGAATCAAACCATACATCTAAAATATCATTTTCTTTTACTAAATCTTTGATGTCACAATATGGACAAATAACATCTTTAGGTATTAATTCTTCAGGAGTTTTTTTGTACCAAACTTCGATGCCTTCTTTTTTTACAAGCTCAACAAAATATTTTACAGTTTCTTCAGTCATAAAAGTTTCACCGTTTGGGGCTTTAAATGCTGGAATTGGAACACCCCAATTTCTTTGGCGAGACAAACACCAGTCTGGACGATTTTCCACCATTGAATGAATTCTTGTAATTCCCCAATCTGGAATCCAATTTACTTTGTCTATTGCTTCGATAGATTTTTTTCTTAAATCTTGTTCATCAATTTTAAAAAACCATTGAGGTGTTGCTCTGAAAATTAAAGGTTTTTTTGATCTCCAAGAATGTGGATAAGAATGTTTAAATTCGCTAAAATGAAGTAGAACATTTTTTTCTTTTAATAGCTCCACTATTTTTGGGTTTGCTTCAAATACTGAAATTCCTTTCATGAGTTCAAATTCATCTGTATATTTTCCACGATCATCCACTGGGCTATATGGCTCTAGACCATATTGTAATCCAACTTTATAGTCATCTGTTCCATGTCCTGGAGCAGTGTGCACAACACCGGTTCCAGCATCAATTGTAACATGTTCTCCAAAAACAATTTTAGATTCTCTATCTAAAAATGGATGAGATACTTTTAAAGATTTAATTTCTTCAATAGAAATTTTTTTGGAAGAAATTTCTTTGAGGCTAATTTCAGCAAAAACTTTTTCTTTAAGTTCTTTAGCTAAAATTAAATTTCCTGAATTTGTGTTCACTATTTCATATTCAATTTTTTCGTTAAAACAAACTGCTAAATTTGCAGGAAGTGTCCAAGGTGTTGTAGTCCAAATTGCTACAAAAGTATTATCTAAATTTTTTACTGGAAATTTTACATAGATCGAAGGAGATGTATGTTCTTCATATTCAATTTCAGCTTCAGCGTGTGCTGTTCCAAGTGCAATACACCAATATACTGGTTTTTTTCCTCTGTAAATATATCCTTTTGAAAATAAATCACCAAATACTTCAATAATCTTAGCTTCAAATTCTGGGTTCATGGTAAGGTATTTTCTATCTTCATCAAAAAAACATAAAAATCTTCCAAGGTCTTCAGATTGTTTTCCCACAAAAAGGTTTGCATATTCTCTACATTTTTCTCTTAGCTCAGATGGAGCAAGTTTTGCTGCATCTTTACCTAAATTTTTTAAAACTTGAACTTCAATTGGAAGTCCATGACAATCCCAACCAGGAATTATATCTGTTTGGTAACCAAGAAAATGTTTCGATTTAATTACTAAATCTTTTAAAGTTTTATTTAGTGCATGACCTAGATGAAAATTTCCATTTGCATAAGGAGGACCATCGTGAAATTTAAATGATTTATTTTTATCTCTTTTATCTTTCATCTTAGAAAGAATTTTTTCTTTTTGCCATTTTTCTATTTGAGCTAGTTCACGTTTTGCAAGATCTGCTTTCATTGGAAAATCTGTTTTTGGTAAAAAAACAGTTTTTGAATATGGATTTTCTTGTTTTACTTCTGTCATGATGCCATTTTTTTTAAGACTACCAAACTATCATTTTAAAAATGTATAGACTAATTGCTTGAAAATAGTTTTTTGCATTATGAGATTTCTTGTTCTGTTTTTTATATTCTTTAATTCCATTTTACCCCAAGACCAAAAACTAAATCCACTCGAAGCAAATAAATTTGAAACACCAAGAGAAACTTTTGTGGTTTTTATAAAAGCCATGAACGATTATAAAAAAGGTCTAGAAACAAAAGATCAAAAATTACTAAACGAACTTGATACCGCGGTTAGATGTTTGAACCTTGAGGGAATTTCTTATTTATTAAGGTCTGAAAAAGGTAGAGAAGCTGCCATTTTTTTAAAAGAAGTAATTGATAGAATTGAAGTAGTAGATCCAAATTCAATTCCTGAAACAACAAAACCTCCTGAAGTACCTTTAACAAAATGGACTTTAGAAAAAACTGAAATTGCAATTTCAATTGTAGAAAGTGGGGACAGAAAAAACGAATTTTTATTTTCAAGAGACACAGTTTATCGAGCTACTGAATTTTACAAAAAAACAAAACATTTACCTTTTTTAAAAAATTCTGGTAAAGGTGCAGGATACGAAGATCCTTGGTCTGAAAAATATCTCCCTGAGTTCTCTAAAGTAAAAATTTTCCAAGTTTATTTGTGGCAAATTTTTGGTTTAATAATAGCCATTATTTTAGGGCTATTTCTCAGGGTTGTAACAAAATTTATTTCTAAAATATTTTTAAAAATCATAATTCGTGTTCCAGATTCAAAAATCAAATGGAAAGATAGAGTTATTGTTTTTTTAGATAAACCACTTTCTCAGTTAGTTATCATTGGTTTTTGGTTTTTTTGTTTAAATATTTTAGATTTTGAAGGTGCTGTATTAAAGTTCCTAAGCATCATTTTACAAGTTTGGTTAAGTATTAATATAGTTCGATTTTTTTATGATCTATCTTTAGCATTTACTGAATACTTAGAACAATTATCCCATGAAAAAAGAAATGATGATTTTATTTTAGATAGCCAAGTAATTCCATTTATATCCAGAAGCACAAGAATTGTTGTTCTAATAATTGGCACACTAGTTACTATTCAAAATTTAGGAATTAATATCATGTCAATTCTCGCTGGTCTTGGAGTTGGTGGTTTAGCATTTGCCCTAGCGGCTAGAGATATGGCTGCAAATTTATTTGGTTCTATTATGATATTATTAGATAGACCTTTTAAAATTGGGGATCAAGTTTTTATAAATGGAATTGAAGGGGATGTAGAAGAGATCGGATTTCGCTGTACTAGAGTTAGGACATTTAATGATTCGATTGTATCAATTCCAAATGCGGAAGTTGCAAATGCAAAAGTAGAAAATTTAAGTTTAAGAAGAAAAAAACGTGTGCACTTTTCTTTTCACCTTCTTCCAAGCACTAAAGGTGTAAAAGTGGAAGCAGTGCTTGAAGGAATTAAACAAATTGTTCTAAATTATTCAGAGGTGAAAAAAGAAGATATTCATATTGTGCTAAAATCTATTTCATCTCTTGGTTCAGAAATTTCTGTTAGTTTTTATTGTAATTTTAAAGATTGGTATGACGACCATATCATCAAACAAAATGTGAGTTTAGATATTTTAGAACTTTTAGATTATCTAGGAATTAGTATGGTTGAAAAACTAAATGAAAATGAATTTGATGGTAATGAAAACGAAAAAGAAGAAGCATTAGATGAAATTTCCACAGAAGAATTAATTGATAAAGTTAGAAAATACAAAAATCATGAGAAAGGTTTTGGAATTTATTCTTATCCAAAAAAAGACAAATGAGTTCTATTTGCTAACACTTCACTATAAAAATCAGGCTCTAATATTTGGTCAAAATTTTGTATTCATAAAATTCTCGCTTCAAGTCAATCCCGTTTTGCATAGTATTGGAGAGATTTGTAAATAAGTTTTTTTGTTTAAGTTTAATTTGTTTCTTTTTTTTGAACAATAAAGTAATTCATGTATCTTTGGATTCAGTAATGTTTAAAGCAAAAATTAAAAATGAATTTATTACTGTTTATTTAAAAAAAGAATATATTATAGATTGCACAGATGGAAATAAAACGATTAAGGGCTGGTTTTTCTTTGATAAAAATAAAATAAAAATTCCACTTGATGGATTTTTGGTGGATAAAGAAATCAGAGTTTATAATTTTCATCCTAATTTTAAAAAATCACAAGAAATTTTTGAAAATAAACATACAGAATTTAATACAGATGAGTTAAAAGACCAAATTTATTGGCTTGATTATAGATTAGAAAAAATTTATCAAAATTCAAATCCTAATTACTTCTTTGAATTTTATGATAACAATACTGGAATTTATAATAAAGCTGGGAAAAAAGTAAAATTTGTTTTTCAAGGGAATGGAATTTTTTTTGCAAGACATCAAGAATTTTTCACCCTACCCAATTTTAAAAAAATAATTCTGGATGGATGGGGTTTTAGGTATCATAAATTTTTAAGCCTTAAAAAGGATAAAAATGAAAATCGAATACTATTTTATTTTTCAGAATTGCCAAACCCCAATGCTTGTCGAAGATGTGGAGGGGGAGATCTCACTGAAGGTTATTCGATTCTTTATTTTGATAAAAAATGGAAGTTCAAAAAAGATGTTCAACATTATTTTTATTTTTGTAGAGCAGATATTGTATCTAAAAAAAAATTTACAGATAAAAATAAAATCAAATATTTAATCAAAGAAAAAAATGAATTCTATAATTTAGAAATAAATAAAAAAAATTCTACTGTTAAAATAATTAAATAATCTTACAAAGAATTATTGAGAAATTAAATTTATAAAAAATTTTGTTTTTTTATTTGTTATTAAATTTATTTTTACACTTTGGATAATTTTAAATAAACACTTTAAGTCTAAAATTTATGAATTTAATAAATCAAAGTAGTAGTTTAATTTTAATGGGATTAATTTGGACAATTCAAATTGTTCATTATCCTTTAATGGCAAAAGTTGGTGAAGAAAATTTTTTAGACTATCACTCTTCTCATTCTAGTTTGATTGGCATTATTGTAATTCCAATGATGTTTTCAGAGCTTGGAAGTTCTATTTATTTAGTTTCAGAAAATTTTAACAAACAAAATTTGATCGGTTTGATTTTAGTTGTTCTAGTTTGGGCATCTACTTTTTTAATTCAAGTTCCAATCCATAACGAGCTTTCAAAAGGATATTCCCTAGATTTAATTCAAAAATTGGTGTACACAAATTGGATACGAACCATTCTTTGGACTGCAAAAGCTATGATGATTTTTTTCTCTCCTTTTAGTCGAGGAATGTAAAATTTAAAATGATGAATGAAGAATGGGGCGAATTTTTTTACCTAACCCAATTTTATTTGAATTGAATAATATTACACTACCGTCCCTACCCTATTAGGCTAACAGGGTTAAGGTAAAAAAACCGTGCTTTACGCTACTTTGCTTCGCAAAACGCTACAATCACTCTCGCTTGTGTTGGGAAAAACTTTTTTGTTCAAATAGGTAATTTCCATAATGGTGGATTCTACCTATTGATTCTTTTAAACTTTTATGCAATAATTTTAATATGAAGATAAAAATGAAAATGTGGGTTTTATTACTTTGTTATATAATTTTAAATTGTTCACCTATTCAATTACTAGAAGAAAATTTAAGACCTAAAGAATTATTTTTTGTTCAGAAAAATTTATTTGATTCCATCTCAGTTGAAAAAATTTATTTGAATACATTTGAAAAAATTGAAATAGAACATCTTAGTATAATTATTAAAGAAGAACAATTTAAAAAAATTTTAGAAGAATCTATTTTAGAATCAAGTATTACTAAAAAAATTGAAAAATGAAAATATTCTATCGAAATTGAAATCAAATCTTTGGGTTCATATTCTAGGAGGTATTATGAAGGTAGTGCTTCTGTAGAGATAATATATTTATTAAAAAATAATGGTAACAAAATTAAAAACTATATAATTTTTGCTCAAGAGAATAGTTTTGGTAGTGAAATATTTTTAATCGAAAAAGCCTTCCAGCAAAATTTTCAAAAATTTATTTTTGAATTATCAAAAACTAAGTTATAATATTTTTTCAAAATAACCAAAAAAAAATTTTGACAAATTTTAAAAAAAATACTGATAATTTTTTTTTGATCGCATTCTTGCTCGATACACCAACTATAACTAAAATTAACCCTGATGAAAATTTCTAGAAGTCTGTAAACAAAATCCTGAAGCAAGAATTGAAAGAGGCTTAGAAGGAGAAATTATCATCAAGCCACCAACAGGAGCTGAAACAGGTTATAGAAACTCATCTTTAAATTTTGAATTTGTAAAATGGAATAAAAAAAATAAACTTGGTTTGATTTTTGATTCTTCAACTGCATTTAAACTTGGTGAAAAAGCTATTTTTTCTCCTGATGTTTCTTATATGAAAAACTTTCGCTGGGAAAAATTATCATTAGAAGAAAGAAAAAAGTTTTGTCCAACCCCACCTGATTTTGTTTTGGAACTAGTTTCTGAATCAGATTCACTTAAAAAACTTCAAAAAAAAATGGAAGATTGGATTTTTTTGGGAGTGAGTTTGGCATGGCTTTTGGATTTTGATGAAAAAACTTTATACATTTACAGACCAAACAAAAAAGTAGAAATTTTAAAAGATATTAAAAAAATTAAAGCAGATCAAAAAATCCTTCCAAACTTCACTTTAGATTTTTCTAAAATTTAAATTTTAATTTTTTATTTCAAAATAAATTTCAAATATATATTAAAAACTCATAAAATAATTAGATTTACTTTTCATAAAAACTTTATTTATTCATTTTAGTGAGATAAATAAAATGAATTCAAATATTCTAGATACAATCCTAAAAGAAAGAAGTTTTAAAAATGAAAAATCCTTGGCGATTACAAGACTTATCATTTTTTTTATTCCATCAGCAGTTGACTTTCTTTCATTTATTGGATTTAGTTCACTTACTCTTTTTAAACCTACCCTACTATCACTTTTTATCAACTCACTTCTACTTTCGATTTCGTTAATAACTTTGATTTTGTTATATAAAAAAATTTATAATGAATCAATTAAACTTTTTATTATTGTTTGCGACTATTCTATTATTGCATTTGCATTAAACTTTGATCCAACAATTCCAAGAGAAGGAAGTTTACCATACTGGACATCTTTTTCAGCAGCAATATTTTTGTTCGTGTTAAATTTACTACGTTATTCCAAATTTACTACAATTTTTTCTGGCATTATGTCATTGTTATTATATATAGGAATATGTTATAATTTGCCATCGGATGCAAATGTAGATTTACCTAGAATGATAGTAGTTCTTATAATTTTTATATTTATAGGATATTTAATTACTGACTCCAATATGAAAATGATGAAAGAAGCAAATACAAAAACTTTAATGGAAAGATATTTACCACCACAGCTTGTAAATGAACTTTATAATAAAAATGCAAACATCGAACCGGGTGGAAAAAATCAAATAGTTACGATTTTATTTTCAGATATTAGAAATTTTACTTCTATTTCTGAAAAAATTTCTGCATCTGAAGTAGTTAGTTTTTTAAATTTGTATCTTTCCAAAATGACAGAAGTAATTTATTCTCAAAATGGCACAATTGATAAATTTATTGGTGATGCAATTCTTACAATTTTTGGAGCTCCCATTCAAAATGAAGATGATTCTATTCGAGCAATTCACACTGCACTAAATATGCAAAAAAATTTGAAAAACTTAAATAAAGAAAAATTATTTTTTGAAAAAGAAATTAAAATGGGAATTGGAATTCACACTGGAGAAGTTATTGCAGGAAATATTGGATCAGATAAAAGGCTAGATTATACAATCATAGGAGATAATGTAAATTTATGCTCCAGAATTGAAAGTTTAACAAAGTTTTATCCTTGTTCTATTTTAATTTCCGAGTCAACTCTTCAATCAATCCAAAATTTATCAAAAGATGAATTTTTAATTCGTGAAGTTGATACTGTTATTGTGAAAGGTAAAACAAAACCAATTAAATTATTTGAAGTATTAGATTATTCTAATGAACTTGAAAAAGAAAAAATTGAAAACTTAATTAATGAATTTACGAATGGATTAAATTTTTATAAAGAAAAAAAATTCAATGAAAGTTTAAATATTTTTTCAAAACTTACCTACGATGAATTATCCAAATTTTATATCGAAAGAATTAAAGGATTTCAAAAAAATCCTCCGCTAGAGTGGAATGGAGTTTATACTTTAGATCATAAGTAAGTTAAAAAAATTAAAGCTTTCTAATTTTACAAAAAAAACATAGAATCATGTCTATTAAAATTAAAGAAATTTCTATTCATAACAAAGAATTAATCAATCAAATTTTATCTAGAGCAAAAAATGATTTGACTGAAGCGATGGATATTGTTGTTCCCATTTTAAATGAAGTAAAACAAACTGGTGATAAAGCAATTTTAAATTATACAAAAAAATTTGATTCTGTTGAATTAAAAAATTTTAGATATGATACTTCAAAATTAGAAGCAAATATTTCTGGAGACATTAAAACTGCTCTTGAAAAAGCAAAATCAAATATTCGTGAATTTCATAAACACCAACTAAAAACAACAAATGAATTTGAGGTTTCTGGAAATCGTTTAGGAATTAAATACACGGCAATAGAATCTGCTGCTGTTTATGCTCCTGGCGGAAAAGCACTTTATCCATCTTCAGTTCTAATGGGAGCAATTCCTGCTAAAATTGCTGGTGTAAAAAAATTAAGTTTAATTACTCCACCCTCAAAAGACGGAAGTTTAAATCCTGTTCTATTATACGCTGCTCAAATTTCAGGTGTTGACACAATTTATACAATTGGTGGTGCACAAGGTATTGGAGCATTAGCTTATGGAACAGAGACAGTTGAAAAAGCTGAATTTATTGTGGGACCAGGAAATCGTTTTGTCACTGCAGCTAAAACCTATCTAGCAGGAATTGGTCAAATTGGAATTGAGTCTCCAGCAGGACCATCAGAGGTTTTAATCATTGCAGATGAATTTGCAAATCCAAATTGGGTAGCTTGTGATTTACTTTCTCAAGCAGAACATGGTGAAGACTCAGTAGCCATTTTAGTTACAGACTCGATGAAATTAGCAAAAGTTGTTAGTGAAGAAATAGACAAAGCATTAAACACTAGAACCAAAAGAAAAGAAATGAAGCAAAAAGCAATTGAAGACAATTCATATATATTAGTTTTTCCTAATATAGATGAAGGAATTGAATTTTCTAACCTATATGCACCAGAACATTTAGAAATAATGACTAAAAATTATAATTCAGATTTTGAAAAAATTGTTCATGCAGGTTCAGTTTTTTTGGGAAATTATTCTCCTGTTGCTATGGGAGATTATATTTCTGGAACAAATCATGTTTTACCTACTGCTGGTGGTTCAAGAATTTATTCTTCACTAGGAGTTGATACATTTTTAAAACGAGTCACGTTTCAAGAAATTAATAAAAAATCTTTGAAGGAACTTTACCCATTTGTTAAAGTTTTATCAGATGTGGAAGGGCTTGATGAAGAGCATGGAAATTCAGTTTATGTTAGAACTTTAGAATAAAATTTTTCAATATTATGCGAAAGGGATTGAAGCAATGTCAAAATTTTTTCTATAAAAAATTTTGACAAAAGCGAAAAGCTCGGTTTTACCCACCTAACCCTCTTTCCCTTCCCTGCAAGGAAGGGAAAGAGGGTTAGGTGGGTAAAATTCGCCCAAAAAAAACAAAACAATTATAAAATAATTTTATTTAAAGACTTGGACTTTCAAAAATAATGGAAATATGTTTTTAGAAGAAAAAGGGAATTTTTATATTCGAATTGAAGCAAGGTTTGAATCATCTCATTATTTGTACAAATATTATGCTGATGGATCTGATGAAGCTATTCATGGGCATTCTTGGAAAGTAGAAATTTATTTGGCTTCTAAAGAAAATATTAGGCAAGACGGAATTAGTTTTGATTTTTTAACTGTCAAAAAAAAATTTGCTAGTTTAATTGAAACAATAGATCATATTTTAATAAATGACTTAAAAGAATTTGAAAGAATTAATCCTACTTCTGAAAATATAGCTCGTTGGTTTTATTTTCACATTAAAGAGGAAGTAAAAAATTCAAATGGCATAGTAAAAAAAATAATTATCCATGAAGGTCCAGAAAACTTAGCTTATTTTGAACCAGCAAATGAGTGAAGATTCTTAATTGAAACTTATTTTTTTATATCTGTTTTTATTCTTAAGCTTTTCTTAAAAAAATACTATCGACTAGCGATAGTATTTTATTCACTTATTGTTCAATACAAACCAATCTTCAAATTGAATTAGAAGTAGTACTTTGGTTTACTATACCACCAATACCTAATAGATTTTCATTATTCCCAATATTTGTAGTAATAACAGTAGTTGTTTGTTAAATTAGATTACTTCAAAAATTTAAACAAATTACCCTTAATCATGTTCTAAAGTAGACAACAAAAAAAGACTTCACACAACCAAGATGATGCCCAAAAAAGGGCTGTTACAAAAAAATTCACTTGCTATTCTAGAAAGTTTTGTATTTCTAAAATTTAGCTCATAAATTAAATGAAAGTAGAATCATTTTATAAACATTTCCTTGTTACCCAAGTCTCTCAAATTCCAGTAGTTAATGATAAATTTGAAGTGATTGGTCTTTTATCAAAACATAAAGTTACTATGGAAATGGCAGATTTATCTGATTCAAAAGAATTTGAAAAAATCCCAGATGAATTTTTAGAAAAAGAAATGTCTGAATCGATTTTATTTTATTTCCAAGCTCATACTCATATTCCTGTTATAAATGAAAATTCTCAAAGGGTAGATTCTTGGGACAAACCTAGATTCTTAGCTGAATTTTCGAGAATTAACAAAACTAGTTTTCCTATAATGGAAATAAAAAAAGAAAATAAAAAAGAAGAATTTACTGAAAACAAACAAGCTATTTTTCATTTAATGTCTGAGCTATTATCGAATTTTCCTGATGCCCTTTTTTCGACAGATAAAGATGGTGCCACAACATTTTATAATGAGAAATTTGAAAACGAAATTTTAACACATCCAAAATTTAAAGACTCAGTATCAATTGCAGAAAAATATTTTTTAGAACTTTCAAGAGATTTAATTTCTAATTATTTAAAAAATCATAGCTTAAACCAAAAATCAAAATTACCAAATATAAAATCACATCTTAAAGAGATTGGTTTTACTGTTAGAGTGATTCCATTAAAAGAAAAAGAAAATTTAACTGGTTATTTATTTCACTTTTTAAACCCTGAAGATTTTATTTTCAAACAAAACGATAAAGGTTATTTATTTCCCTCATTTGAAGAAGGATTTTATATGAATGTCGGATTTGATCAACTGATGAATGATATTGAAAGTAGATTTATTTATTATAAACTATTAGATAATGATGAAAATATTTCGCATACTGCTTCAGCTTTAAAAATTCCAAGAACTACCTTACAAAATAAAATTAAAAAATTAAAAATTTATAAAAAATTTGCAGAAAAAACATCTTCCCCTATTCCCCGAAAAGAAAAAAAAGTGCTAGAAAAAAAATCAACCGATAATAATAAGGTAATAGATTCTATTCCTTCAAAAAGAAATTCTAATAAAAATTCACTGAAATCAAAATTACAATCAAGTAAAAGTTTAAATAAGAACAAATTGAAGAAGAAAATTTCAAGAGGTAAAAAAAAGCCTACTAACACTAAAAAGCGTTAACCCCCACTCCGCGTTACCAAGGCATTAAATACTTATGGCAAATAAAAGCAAAGAAACAAATCAAGTAGTTGTAGAAGAAGACTACTCTGCACAAGTCACTGAAACAGAAGAAACAAATTTTTCTGAACAAAATATAAATACTAATTCAAATAATAAAAAGAATAATAATAACAACAATTTTCACAAAAAGAAAATTCGTTATGAAGGTCCAATTCCTGAACCAATTGATCTTGTAAAATTAAAACAAAAATCAATTAGTGAGCTCACTGAACTTGCAAAAAGTTTGGGTGTGGAAAATACGAATGGCTTAAAAAAACAAAATTTAATTTTTGCAATTTTACAGTGCCAATCTGAAAAAGATGGTCAAGTTCATGCTGCTGGTGTGATGGAAAAACTTCAAGATGGTTATGGATTTTTACGTTCTCCAGATTATAACTATGTTCCAGGTCCTGATGATATTTATGTTTCTCCATCTCAAATCAAATTATTTGGTTTAAGAACTGGTGATACTGTTGAAGGTTTAATTAGGCCCCCGAAAGAGTCTGAAAGATTTTTTGCAATGTTAAGAGTGGAAACTGTAAACGGAGTTTCACCTGAAGTTGCAAACAGAAGAGTTCTTTTTGATAACCTAACTCCATTATATCCTGATAAAAAACTTCATATGGAATTTGATCCTTCTCATATGGACACAAGAATTATGGATTTGATGACTCCAATTGGAAAAGGTCAAAGAGGAATTATTGTTGCTCCACCAAGAACAGGAAAAACAATTTTAATGCAAAGTATTGCAAATGCAATTACAAAAAATCATCCTGAAGTTTATTTAATAGTTCTTTTAATTGATGAACGTCCTGAAGAAGTAACAGATATGGCTAGAAATGTTAAAGGTGAAGTTGTTAGTTCCACATTTGATGAACCTGCGCAACGTCATGTTCAAGTTGCTGAAATGGTAATTGAAAAAGCAAAAAGACTTGTTGAACATGGAAGAGATGTTGTGATTTTACTAGATTCCATAACGAGACTAGCTCGTGCTTACAATATTGTCGTTCCAACTTCAGGAAAAATTTTAACAGGTGGTGTTGATTCAAATGCACTTCACAAACCAAAACGTTTTTTTGGTGCTGCTAGAAATATTGAAGAAGGTGGTTCACTCACAATTTTAGCAACAGCTTTAATTGACACAGGTTCAAAAATGGATGAAGTTATTTTTGAAGAGTTTAAAGGAACTGGAAATATGGAAGTTCATTTGGATAGAAAACTTTCTGATAAAAGAATTTTTCCTGCAATCGACATTAACAAATCAGGAACAAGAAAAGAAGAACTTTTGCTTCCTCCAAATGTTTTACAAAAAGTATTTATTTTAAGAAAGGTGCTTTCACCCATGAGTATCACTGAAAGTATGGAATTGTTGCTTGATAAAATGAGATCAACTAAAACAAATGATGCTTTTTTAGCAAGTATGAATTCAAATTAGGAGTTTAAAATGAAAGAAGGAATTCACCCAAACTATAGAGAAGTTATTTTCAAAGACTTATCTTCTGATTTTGTTTTTAAAACAAGATCAACTGCAAATTCTGCTGAAAAAATTAAATGGACTGATGGTAAGGAATATCCATTAATCAAAATTGAAGTTTCTTCTGCATCTCATCCATTTTTCACTGATAAAGCAAAAACTATCATGACTGCAGGTAGAGTTGATAAATTTAAGAAAAAATATAAAATGCAGTAATGTCTGAATTTAAAGACATCACTTTAATCAAAAAAGGAAATATTTATTTTGATGGTAAAGTTGTTAGCCGTTCTATTATATTTCCTAATGGTGAAAAAAAAACACTTGGTTTTATGCAAATTGGAGAATATGAATTCTCAACTGAACTTGCAGAAGTTATGGAAATTCAATCAGGTAAATTAAAAACTAAAATTGCAGATTCAGAATGGAAAGAAATTTCTTCTGGAGAAAGTTTTTCCATTCCAGCAAATTCAAATTTTAAAATGATAGTTTCTGAAGTCACAGATTATATTTGTAGCTTTATAAAATAATTTATATCAATTTTTGCTAATAAAAAAAAACTATTTTTTTCAAATTAATTCATTACCTTTTTTATATTTTAAAAGAAATATCTCAACACTAAGCAAAAGGGATTGAAGCGTTTCTGACTTGTTTGTGTTTTTGTTCGATGCAAGTCAGAAGTAGCGAAAAGCCCGGTTTTTTTGTGAAGATTTTAAAATTAAATTATAAAAAAACTAAATTTTTTGTCACAAAAAAATTTGCCCATAACTTAAATAAAATGCAATTCTTATTAAAGAATTATGTCTTGACATTCTATTTTAGGAACAAATAATTAGATTATGAATTTAGAGACCTTGCTAGTGCATGGTAGTAATACAAATAAATCATCTACAGGATCTATTAGTACACCAATTTACCAGACTGCTACTTTTGAACATCCTGAACTTGGAAAATCAACAGGATACGACTACTCTCGAACCCTAAATCCAACCAGAGAAAAACTTGAAAAAACTTATGCTTTAATTGAAAAAGCACATGATGCTTTTGCTTTTTCTACAGGTATGTCTGCAATTTCTGCGATTTTTGAAATGTTTTCAAGTGGTGATGAATTTTTAGTTTGTGACGATTTATATGGGGGAAGTTTTAGAATTTTTGAACATATTGCTAAAACCCGTAAAATGCAGTTTCATTATATTGATACTGAAAAATTAGAAAATCTAGAATCAGCAATTACAAAAAATACAAAAGCAATTTTTATTGAAACTCCGACAAATCCAATGATGAAAATTACAGATATAATTGAAGTTGTAAAATTAGCAAAAAAAAACAATATTCTTGTAATCGCAGATAATACTTTTTTAACTCCTTATTTTCAAAGACCAATCGAGCTTGGTGCAGATATTGTCATCAGTTCAGGAACAAAATATTTAGGTGGGCATAATGATACTCTTTCAGGTTTAGTGGCAGTTAAAAACCCTGAACTCGCTGAAAAATTAAGATTCATCCAAAATTCATTTGGAGCTGTTCTTGCACCATTTGATTCTTGGTTGATATTAAGGGGAATTAAAACTCTTGGAATAAGAATGAAACAATCGGAACAAAACGCATTAGAACTTGCTAATTTTTTAAAATCAATTTCTTTAGTTACAAAAGTTATTTTTCCTGGTTTAAAAGAACACCCTTATTATGAAATTAATTTAAAACAATCAACTGGATTTGGAGCAATGATTTCCTTTGAAGTAACTTCAAAAGAAATTGTAGAAAAAATTTTAAAAAATGTTAAAGTTATATCTTTTGCAGAAAGTTTAGGTGGTGTTGAAAGCCTAATTACCTACCCTATTTTACAAACTCATTCAGCTATTCCTGTAAAAATTTTAGAAAAATTAGGCATAACTGATAGATTACTAAGACTATCTGTTGGAATTGAGTCTTGTGAAGATTTAAAAAAAGATTTAAGAGATGCTATATATGGTTAAAAAAAAAATCTCTAAAAAAAAAATAAGTTTAAAACTTGAGCCAAAATCTAAAAAAAATTCCATAAAAAATAAATTTGATTTTTCAAAATTTGATATAGAAATTTCTGCAAAAGATAAAATTTTAATCCCTTTAAACTCTGATCAAATAAGAGAAAAAGCTGAAAAAGAATGCAAAAAAGTTATAGATAAAATCGATTTGTTAAAAACTGAAATAGATCAATTTGAAACAAGAGACAAACCGACTTACGACTCATGGGTTCAATCCAATTTTCAAGATAAAATAGAATCTACTAGAAAAAAAATGCAAACAGTAGAAGAAAAAAGAGAAATAGTAGAAGAGGTTTATAATCTTTCATTTTTAAGAAAACTTAGTTTCCCAGAATGTTATAGAATAGTTATGGAAGAAAGAAAATTAGAAAAAAAAAGAGAAGAAGAATTTAAAAAAAGGCAAGAGTCAAATGATAATTCATATGATGATGATTTAGAAGATGATGAATTTGAAGAAGAGGACGAAGATGATGTTTTTAAAGAAGAGTTAAATGATTTTTTTAAGAAATTTAATTACAATTTTCGAAATGAAATTCCAAAAGAAAAAAATCCTGAGCATAGTGGAAGTTTTAAAGAAAAATATAGAGAACTTGCAAAAAAACTACATCCTGATAAAAATAAAAATCAATCTAAAGCTGATCTTGATTTATGGAATGAACTTCAAGATGCTTATAGAATGAATGATGAATCAAAACTAGATTATATTTTACAAAATTTAGAAATGAGAACAGGTAAAAAAATCTTACAATCTTCTATTTTTGATTTAAGGAAAACTAAACTTTCACTTGAAAAATCATTAAGAGGTATTCAGACCCAAATTAGAAAATTTAAAAAGGATGTTGCTTGGAATTTTTTTTCAAAGTCTACAAAAGAAAAAAATAAAATTAAACAAGAAATTGAAAGCGAATTAAGACAAACAAATTTTGAATTAGATAAAGAAAATACTCAATTTACAAAATTAATTGAAACTTGGAAAAATTCTAAATTCCAATCTAAAAGTAAAATACATAATAAAGACATTATTTTTTCGGATGATTTTTTTGAATTTTTTACAAAATTTTAAAAATGGATAAAACCTATATTTTTCGGAATATAAATTTTACCTTCTAAAAAAAAACTTACTTTTCCAGTTCCCTTTTTTACTTCTCCAATTTTTATTAGATCAGGAATATTTTCACTCGAAGTACATAGCAGCTCTAGCTCTTCTCCTGAGGTTAATATATCATCAATGCTTAAATATTTATTTAAAAATTTTAATTCTGGTAATAAATTAATATTTATATAAAAATCATTTTTTGATTCAGTAGCCATTTTTTTTGAGTCCTGAATTAATCCATCACTGATATCCATCATTGAATGGATTTTGTTTTTTTTTAAAATTTTTTTAATTTCAAAAAATCTGGATTTTGGAGTGAGATGCTTTTTTATAGCTCGGGTAGAATTTTTTTTATTTGCAAGATTTATTTTTTTGGATAAAATTTTATAACCCAATATAGAATAACCAAGACACCCTGTTAAATAAATATAATCTCCCACTTTAGAATCTTTTCTACCAATAGAAAAATTATTTTCAGAAATTAAAGTTAAGTTCAAATTGATTTTTTTTGAAAAATAAGTATCTCCGCCTATAATCTCATGATTGTATTTTTTTAATAGTTTTAACAACGTTTTTGAAAATTCATTAATCCAAATTTTAGAAATTGTTTCTTTGTTAAGTCCTAGGTTTAACAATGCATAACCTTTTTTAGAACCACCTGAAGATGCTATATCTGAAATATTTACTTCTACAAGTTTAGTAGCAATGTCTACAGGTGAACTCCAATTTAGTTTAAAATGTGTTCCTTGGGAAATTGTATCAGTTGTAACTAAGTATTTTTTTTTTAGAAAAAAAGTATCATTAAAATTTGATTTTAAAAATAGTTTAATTATTGAGTTTTCAATCATTTTTAAGTATATAGAATTAAAAGTTATATTTTAGTCAAAAAATAAATTGCTAGAATTTTTTTTGCTTTTAGATAAATATGTCATGAGGTAGAAATGTTGGTTAATTTATTTCTTTTTTTATTATTGGTCTGTTTTTCAGTTTTCTCTGAAACAGTTATTTTTAGAGATGGAAATACAATTAAAGGAAAATTAAAATCACAAGATGCAAATTCTTTAGTTATAAATATTAAGGGCAAAGATAATATAGTATCAAAATCTAAAATTAGAAGAGTAATTTATGCAATAACCCAAGAACAAGAAGAAAAACAAGTAAAAGAAGAATTAATAAAACTGAAAATAGAAAAAAGTAAAAAAGTAAAAAAAACTAAAGAAGAAGAAGATGCTGAAAATTTAGAATTAGAAGTTGAAATTGCTAAAGCAATTGAAGAACAAGAAAAACAAGAAAAATTAAACTTAAATTTCCAAGATAGAATTAAACTTTTAGAAACAGATATTTATAAATTAAAATCTGAAAATAATTTAGAAGATTCTGGTTCAAAGCTATCTAAACTAGAAGAAGAAGTTAGAGATTTAAAAAAAAGAACCAGAAGAATTGAACGATTTTTAAGTATAGATCCTGATATTGAAGAATATTATTCAAAACCAAGAAGTCTCTGGTCTGTAATCTGGAGATCAACTTTAATACCAGGTTGGGGACTTAATTATGCTAGGGACTCTTTTGGAACCATGTATACATCGTTATTTTTTATTGGAGCATTTGGTTATGTAGGCTTAAATACAAATGTAAATTCATTAGAACAAAAATACAATGACAAATTATTAAATGATTTTCTAATTCAACCTTTTATACTTAACCAAACAATTACTTCTACTAGTAGTTTTACTGTTTCATCAAGAAACGATTTTACAAATTTAATTAATCTTAATCAAAATACTAAATTATTTTCATTATATAAATTGCAGAGAGATGTGGATGATGAAAAAGAAGCAGTTCAATCAATTGCAAATGGACTTGCTGGACTATATGTTTTGCAACTTTTACACTCAGCAGTAGTTGGATATTTTTGGTCTAAACAAACAATAAAAAAATTTGATGAGGATTCTAAAACCTCATTAAGAATGAATCTGTTTACAGATCAAAATAAAAACCAAAATTTTCAAATTGGGATTCTTTCAAGGTTTTAATGGAAGAAATTTTCTTTAGTCATTTATCAAACTTAATAGCAGAAAAAACAGGCGTAAGAATAGGTGAAAATAAAAAAGAAATTTTTTTAAAGTCATTATTTTCAAAATCAAATATTGCCACTAAACTTAATTTTGAAAAATATACTCTTTATCTTAAAGAAAGATCAGTTCAATTTGATGCAGAGTGGAAATTGATTTTTCAGATATTAAATATTTCTGAAACCTATTTTTTTAGAGATAAAACTCAAATAGATTTTTTAAAATATACAATACTTCCTAAACTTATCGAAAAAAATAGAGATCAAAAAAAAATTAAAATTTGGATAGCAGGTTGTTCAACTGGTGAAGAAGCTTATACTATTTCATTTCTAATACAAGATTTACTTCTAGATATAAGATCTTGGAATATACAAATTCTTGCTACTGATATAAATTTTGATTCAATTGAAAAAGCAAAAAAAGCTGAATATTATAATTGGTCTTTTAGAGGAGTTGATAATAACACAATACAAAGATATTTTGATTTTTTTAAAGACAAATATATTGTAAAACCTGAATATAGATTTTATATTAAATTTATACAAGAGAATTTGTTAAGTTCATTTCTCAGAAATGAAGTTGATTTTATTCTTTGTAGAAATGTATTTATTTATATGGAAAAAAATATAATTTATTCAATATTAGATGTTTTTTCAAAAGCACTAAAAGATAATTCTTTTTTAGTAACTGGGCATAATGAAATTAATGGAAATATTCCTGTCGAACTATCGCCTAATATTCAAAATGGAAATACTTTTTATCAAAAAATAATTTTAAAAAATGAAAATTATCCTTTAAAACTAGAAGCTAGAACTAATAAAATCAAACCATCTTTTCAAGATAAGAAATTTAAGCAGGAAAAGTTGAACACTCTAATCAATCTCGAGTCAGAAAGTTCTTTATTAAATAAAGCTCTTATTTTAGCTGATAGTGGAGAAACTTTAGAAGCAAAAAATCAATGTAAAAAAATTTTATATATAAACCCTAAAAATTATGAAGCAAATTATTTAATGGGGCAAATATTAGAATCAGAAAGTAATTTTTCCGAATCAATTAATTATTATCAAAGAGTAATTTCAATTAACCAAAAATATTTAGAAGCATACCTTTCATTAGCAAGTCTATTAACTCTTACAAATAAAAATTTAGAATCAAAAGAAATTCGAAAAAAAGGCTTGGAATTATTCACAAATGATGAAACTCTGCGTAAAGAATATGAAACCAAAGGTTATAGCTTGAATAGTTTTGAATCATTTTTTAAAGATGAAACAGCAACATGGGTATGAAAATTAAAAATTCTTATTTAGTTTTTGAAGTGAATAAATCTTTATACGCTTTAACTTCTGAAAATGTAGTTGAGTTGATTTGGTTACCAGAATTAAACCCTATCGAAACTACTTATAGTTTTATTGTTGGTTATTTTAATTTTAGAGGTACAATTATTCCTGTAATTGATTTATCAATTCGACAAAATTTAAAAACAAAAAAATATTCAACTAATGATAGAATATTAGTCACTTCAGTTAATTCAATAATTTTTGGAATTCATATTCATGAAATTTATAATGTTGTCCAGATTGAAGAAGGTTCATTAGAAAAATTTATACATAAAGATAATTCTCAAATAATTTCACATGTAATAAATACAGAATTTGGATTGACCCAAATATTAAATATCAATGATCTTTCAAAATTTGAATTATCAGATATTGAAACAAAAAAAAATATAACCAATACTTTTTTAAGTAAACTAATTGGTGAATTGTCAGAAAGAGAAAAAGAAATTTATAATAAAAGAAAAAATTCATACCAAATTCAAACTAAGACAAATGATTATTCTGAAAAAATTTCATATGTTTTTTTTAGGATTTTTAATGAATTTTTTTGTATAGAGTTAAAATATATTTTAGAATTTGTATCCGCTGAAACAATTTCCAGAATTCCTTGCACTCCAAAACATATAACAGGATGTTATAATCAAAGAGGAGATATTTTAGTAGTTTTAGATTTAAGTTATATTCTAAAAAATATAGAAAGCACAGGAATTGAAAATAAAAAAATCATTGTCGTAAAATATAATGAACTTAGCCTAGGTTTTTTAGTAGATGAATTATTAGATGTAACATATCTAACTAGTAATTCAATAATTAATACACCACTAGACCAAAAACATTCTGAAAAAGAATTTTTAAAAGGGACTTTTACTTTTAAAGAACAAATTGCTGGTATACTAAATATACAAAAAATTTTTGAATTTGAAAAACTAAATGTAGAAGAATACGTAACTCCGGAGATTAATAAATGAATCCTATTTTTAATAAACTTGATTTAGCTAAAAGGCTAATTTTATTTACTGTTTTTTCTACTTTATTAGTTGCATTAAGTATTTCGTTACCAACTTATTTTTCAGGTAAAAATATCATATATGAAACAACTGAAAAACAAATTGAAATCATTCGAGAAAGTAAAAAACAAGAATTAGAAGAATACTTTAAGGCAAAAATCAACGATGTAAAAATTTTCAGAAAAGGTTATTTTGTAACTGAAGGATTTATTGAATTAAGAAATGCTTTTGAAGAATATTGTAAAAATTCTGATATTGATAAATGTATGGATGATTTTAGAAAAATTTATTTAGCAAATAATAATAAAACTGGTTTTTCCTCTGATACTTCAAATTATACTAAAGTATTAAAAAAAATCTCTCCTTATTTTAGTGCGGTAGTTAAAGAAAAAAAATATTATGATTTATTCTTAATAGATGCAAAAACTGGTAACATTCTTTTCACAGATGCAAAAGAAGATGATTATATGAGTAATTTATTAACTGGAAAATATAAAGACACAAATCTAGGTAAATTATTCAGAAGAATTTTAAGCAATAATGACTCAAATAATGATGTAATTCTTTCAGAATATGAACCTTATGCTGCTTCTAATTATGAAGTGAATGCTTTTATGGGTTCAAATGTTTATGTTGCTGGAAAAATAGAAGCTGTATTTGTTATCCAATTACCTTTAAATGAAATAAGTCAAAAAGTAAGAAAACCAATTATACCAAATTTAAACGAAGAATCTTATTTAGTTGGTGCAGACTATTTTTTAAGAACAGATATAGAAGAAAAACCAAAAGAAAGTTTAATTTTAAAAAAGAAAGCTGAAAATGAAGCTGTAAAAAAAGCACTTTTTGGTGAATCAGGAATTATAGTGCAAAATAGCCCTTTTGACCAAAGAAAAGTTTTTACATCTTATGCACCTTTAGATTTATTAGGCCAAAAATTTGCAATTATAATTGATTTAGACTTTGACCAAACTTTATCAAGTTATAATTCTTTTCAAAATAGAACATTGTTCTTAACTCTCACTGTTCTTGGTATTATGATTATTGCAAGTTATATACTTTCAAAATCACTTTCTTCTCCAATTAAAGAGTCAGTAAATTTACTTTCAACTTCTTTAAGAGAAATTTCTTCTGTGATTGAAAATCATGAAAGAAATGCGAATATGCAATCTGCATCAGTGAATGAAACAACAACAACTTTAAATAATATTTCACATTCTTCAAGAATTTCTTCTGAAGAATCTATGGTTGTAACAAATAAAGCCAAGGATGCCGAGGAAATGTCTACAAACGGACATTCTTCTGTTGTAGAAATGTTAAACTCAATTGATCAATTGAAAATTAAAGTTAGTGGTATTGCTGAACAAATCATGAAATTATCCGAAAAAAATTCTCAAATTAGTAATATTATTAGTTTAGTAAGTGAACTTGCAAATGAAACAAATATGCTAGCGTTAAATGCTGCAGTTGAAGCTGCAAGAGCTGGAGAAAATGGAAAAGGTTTTGAAGTTGTTGCAGTTGAAATTAGAAAATTAGCTGATGAAAGTAAAAAATCAGCATTTAAAATTCAAGAAATAGTTTTTGAAATTAAAAATCAAACTGACTCTACAGTAATGGCTACTGAAGAAGGTGTAAAACAAGCCGAACAAAGTTATAAAATGGGTAATAGGCTTTTGGATTCACTCTCAGGAATTAGTGATTCAGTAAGTGGAGTTTTTGATAGTATTGAAAAAATTTCGCTTAATATAAGACAACAATCAATTTCTATTTCTGAAATTGTAGAAGCAATGAACTCTATTAATAGAGGAGCACAAGAAACTGCTTCTGGAACAGCACAAACGAAAGTTGGTGTTGATCAAATCACTGATGCTACAAGAAAATTAAAAGAATTAGTTGAAGGTAAAGTAGAAATTATCTAATGATAGATGACGAAGAGTTAAGAGAATTATTTCAAATAGAGAGTGATGAACATCTTCAAGTAATTGAAAGTTGTTTACTTGAACTTGAAAAAAAACCAAATGATCATGATACTCTGCACTTAATTTTTCGTGAAGCACACTCTATGAAAGGTGCTTCGAGAATGTTAGGATTATCAGATATTGAATCAATCTCTCATATCTTCGAAGAATCACTAGGAAAAGCTGGGCGTGGTGAATTTACATTAACTAGTTCACATATCGATATTTTTTATGAAGGTCTAGATGCAATTCGTAAACTTGTTCATGAAGCTGTAACTGATGAAAAAGTAGAATTAGATATTGTAAATTTATTAGAAAGACTATTACATCCTGATAAAGGAGTTACAAATTCACCAAAAAAACCAAGAGAAAGTAATTTAGAATTATCAGAAATTCATAAATTAAAACTTGTTCCTGAATCAATGAATACTGTTATAATAGAAGATCATTCAAAAAACTTAAATATTCATGAATCTTCAAATTCTTTATCAGAAATAAAAGAATTTAAAGAGCAAGAAATTCCAGAAAATCCAATTGATATAGTTGAAGATAAGAAGGAACAAATTCTTGAAAAACCAAACAGTTTTGAAATAGAAAAACTTCAAAACTTACAAAAAGAAAATGATTCTAATGAACAAACTACTAAAATTGAAAAAGAATCAAATATAGATATTGAAAAGATTATTCAAAGCAAAAAAAAATCTATTGTTAGTTTTGTAAAAACTGATATTGATGAATCAAAAAAACCTGCCTCTACAACTGAACAAAAAAAACAAGACACAATGCGTGTTGAACCGGCAAAATTAGATGCTTTAATGACTCAAGCAGGTGAATTAATTGTTACAAAAAATAGAATTTCAAATAGATTAAAAGATGTAAGTTTAATTGAAGAATCATTTTCTGAAATTTCAAATATTTTCCAAGAAACTAGAAAAATGTTTCAAATATTAAATAGCGAAAATAAAACTAGTTCAGTAAATAATTTAATTCAAAATTTTGAAAAGCAAAATTTAAAATTTGAAGAAACTGTAATTAAATTAGATAATCTTAAAAAAACGATATCACATGATATAACAAGACTTAGTGCAACTTCTGTTAAAATTGAAAGAAGTATTTTTAGCATGAGAATGCTTCCATTAAATTCAGTTTTCAACTTATTTCATAGAAGTATAAGAGATTTAAGTAAAGAGACAGATAAAAAAGTTAATCTCGATATAATTGGTGGTGAAACTACAATTGATAAACAGATTTTAGAAGAAATGAAAGATCCATTAATGCATGTTCTAAGAAATGCTGTTGATCATGGAATTGAAACCAAAGAAGAAAGGTTAATTTCAGGAAAAGAAGAAATAGCAACTTTGACATTATTTGGTAGAGCTCAATCTGATTCTATTATTATTGAAATTATTGATGATGGTAAAGGAATCAATCCTGAAACAATAAAACAAAAAGCAATTGAAAAATCTTTATATACAAAAGAAGAATTAAACTTAATGGATGAAAAAACAATTTTAAATATTATTTTTCATCATGGCTTTTCAACAAGAACTGATGTATCTAGTCTTTCTGGAAGAGGAGTCGGTATGGATGTTGTAAAAAATTTTGTTGAAAAATTTAAAGGTGATATCGAAACAATTTCAGTTCTTGGTAAAGGAACAACTTTTAGGATCAGACTACCACTAAAATTTTCGACTACAAATATATTAATTTTTAAAGTTAATAATCAAAAATTTGGCATCCCAACTGAAAATGTAATTTTAACAAAAACAATTAGACAAAAAGATATTTTTGAGTTGGAAGGCAAATCTACAATTATAATTGAGAATGAACCATATTATCTTTTTCCCTTAGAACCTTATCTTGAAATGAATTGGTATAAGAACGAAAAAAAAATTAATTCTTCACCTAGTATATTATTAAAATCTAATAATGTAAAAATTGCACTTCTAGTTGATGAGTTAATTGAAAAAAATGAAGTAATTGTTAAAGCCTTCGAAGGTATTTTAAAAAGAGTTAGAAATGTTTCTGGAATGACAATTCTAGATTCAGGAGAAATTTGTATTGTATTAAATCCCAAAGATTTAATAGAATCAATTCTGAAATTTAAGCGAAATGTAGTATTTGAAGAAAACTCCAAAACAGAAGAAAAAAAGAAAATTTTAGTTATAGATGATTCATTAACAACAAGAGTTCAACTAAAACGAATCATTGAATCAGAAGGTTTTCAAGTTGAACTTGGAGTAGATGGTGAAGATGGTTGGGAAAAGTTGAAAAAAGATAAATTTAGTTTTGTATTAACAGATTTAGAAATGCCTCGACTTACTGGAATAGAATTAACTAAAAGAATTAAAGATTCAAAATACAAAGAAACACCGGTAGTATTATTAACTTCGCTTGGTAGTGAAGCACAAATTCAACATGGATTAGAAATAGGGGCAGATGCTTATCTAATTAAAAGTAAATTTGATAGAAATGATTTGATAAGCACAATAAAAAGGTTTATATGAGTGATAAAATAAAAGTTATCCTAGTCGAAGATTCAGCAATCGTTCAATTGATTCTAAAAAGAATATTAGAAAAATCAAACGAGATTGAAATTTTAGGTATAGCTAATAACGGTAAAGAAGGTTTGGAGTTAGTAAAAAAATTAAATCCTGATGTTGTATGTACTGATTTAATAATGCCAATTATGGATGGTTTAGAATTCACTAAACAATTGATGGCAATTTTACCAAAACCGATTTTAGTTATTTCAGCTTCTCTTCAAGGAAAAGATGAAACAAATGTTTTTTCACTTTTACAGGCTGGAGCTGTTGATGTATTTCCCAAACCTCTTGGAGGAGAGGAAAAAGATTATGAATTAATTGGAAAAAGATTAGTTTCAAAAATTAAAATTTTAAAATCTGTTCCTGTTTATAAAAAAAATAATAAAGATGTTTCTCAAACTAGTTCTTATGAAGCAATTTCATTTAGTAGATCAAAAATTGAATATTTATTAATTGGAGCATCTACTGGTGGACCAAAAGCAATTCAAACAATACTTTCTTCTTTTGGAAAAGATTTTCCAATTCCAATTATTTGTGTTCAACATATTTCAGATGGTTTTATTGATTCAATGGTGAGCTGGCTTAGTGCGAATATTAAATTAAAAGTTAAAATTATGCAAGAAGGTGAGAAAGCAGAAAAGGGGACAGTTTATTTTCCGCAAAATATGAAACATTTGAGTATTAATAAGGATGGTACTTTAAGAATTTCTAAAGAAATTTCTTCTAACGGTCATACTCCATCTGTTAATGTAACTTTTAAATCATTTGCACAGTATTTTGGTTCGAAGACAATTTCTGTTCTCTTGACAGGAATGGGAGATGACGGAGCAAGTGGGATGTTATCACTAAAACATTTAGGTGGGCGGACTATTGCTGAGGACCATACAACTGCTGTTGTATATGGAATGCCTAAAGTAGCTAATGAGATTGGTGCAGCTGAATTCACTTTACCATTAGATAAAATAAGTCAAAAAATTTTTTCTTTAATTTAAAATGAATAATACAATTGTTTTTGCTGAAGATTCTGCGGTTCAAGGTGTAGTATTAAAAAGAATTTTAACTGAAGAGAATTATAAGGTTTTTTGGGGAAAAAATGGAAAAGAGGCATTTAAGCTAATTGAAAAAGAACGACCTGATATAGTTATTACTGATGTTGAAATGCCTGATATGAATGGTTTTGAATTGTGTAGAATAATAAAAAGTAGAGATGATCTAAAAGATATCCCTGTAATAATTTGTTCTTCTTTATCTAGGCCTGAAGATATTATGACTGGTATCGAAGTTGGTGCAGATGGGTATGTAACTAAACCATACGATAAAAAATTTTTAATGTATAGGATTAAAGCATTATTAGAAAATCCACTTTCAAGTAATGAAGAAATACTACCAATTAAAATTAACTATTCAGGAAAAGAGTTCGTAATCTTATCTGATAGGCTTCATATCTTAAATATGTTACTTTCTACTTATGAAAATTCGCTAAAACAATACAATGAATTAGTAACAGCTCAAATTGAACTTAAAAAATTAAATAAATCACTTGATTTAAGTAAAAAAGAAACAGAAGAATTACTTCTAAATATTCTTCCAAAAAAAATAGCTGGTGAATTAAAAGAAACGGGTGTAACTAAGCCAATTTTTTATGAACAAGCAAGTATTTTGTTTACAGATTTTAAAGGTTTTACTAAAATATCTGAACTGTTAACTACAAATGAGTTAATTGAATCATTAGATAAATTTTTTAGGTATTTTGATTCAATATTACAAATTTATAAAATTGAAAAAATTAAAACCATCGGTGATGCCTATATGTGTGTTTCTGGTATTCCCGAGGAAGATCCCTTTCATGCAATTAATTTAGTAAAAGCGGCATTAGAAATAGCTGATTATATGCAAGTAGTAAATCTATATAATGAGGGAACAAATGTTCCTAAATGGGAAATACGAATAGGTATCCATTCAGGTCCTTTAGTTGCTGGTGTTGTTGGTTCAAAAAAATTCTGTTATGATGTTTGGGGAGATTCAGTAAATGTTGCAAGTAGAATGGAATCATCCGGTGAACCAGGAAGAGTTAATATCTCAGGAGCTACCTATGAAATTATTAAAGATTACTTTGATTGTGACTACAGAGGAAAGATCAAAGCTAAGAACAAAGGTGAAATTGATATGTATTTTGTAAATTCAATTAAGAGAGCTTAGAGTTATCTTCTTTAAAATATTTTTCTATCAAGTTATGTATTAAATAAATTGCAGGTGTTAGTAAAATAGCAATTATCAATTTGTAAAAAAAATTTGTTAAAGATATATTTGTTAAACTAGAAATATTTGTATAATGAAAAAAAGGTAAACCGAATATTTCACTTGATTCATATTTTCCAAATGCAATAAAAATGACCACAAATGAATCAATTAATTGAGAAATAATTGTGGATCCAGTTGCTCTAAGCCAAACCATCTTTCCTTTTGTTTTTTCTCGTATAAAATGAAATACTTGGATATCAATTAATTGACCAATTAAATAAGCTGTTATAGAACCAAGTATCACTAGTCCTGCACTAGCAAAAACTTTTTCAAAGGATATATCATCTACTGGTGAAATTTCATTTGCTGGAATTCTTAGATCAATAAAAATAATCACATAGGCAATTGCGACCATAAACATTCCAAGTAAAGTTGTAAATCTTACCATTTTTTTTCCATAAAATTCATTTAACACATCAGTAATTAAAAAAGTCATTGGAAATGGAATTACTCCCATCGTCATAATAAACTTAGTTGGTAATAAAGTGGAGATTCCAATTAATGTAAAAAGATTTGTCAAATCTAAAGTAATTAATTTAAAACCTGTTAGTTCTGCGAGTAACAAAAAAGTTAAGAATAAGGCGTTTAAAATTATATATAATTTTGTTTTTTTATCTAAAATCATTCAATACCGTTTACTTTAATATTTAGGTGTGGATTTTTCAAACCTTTTTCTGAAATTTTTAAAGGAATTTTTAAAGAAAATTTTTTTATTAAAATTTCTGCATCTTTTTTTACTTCTTTATAAAATAGTATCTGATTTACAAAAACTTCAGCTTTAGAAGGATTAAGTTTTAAACTTAGAATTCTATTTGGAGTAAACTTTTTTGAAATTAAAGAATTTTGATTTAAAATTTTTATATTTCCATCTTTAGAAAAAGAATAAAAATAATAAGGTGCATTATCTAAAAATGAAAATCCTGATTCTATTTCAAATTTGAGATTAATTTCAGTGGAAGTTTTATCAATTTCAATTTCCTGAACTGATATAATTTCTTCAAAAGTTTCATTTTTATTTTTAGATAAATGAATTAATTTTTCAGATAATTTAAAATCAAAATTATTTAAAGTAAATTTGTTTAAGTCTAAAATTTTTATTTGGTGATTAAATTTATCAGTAATATAAGCCAAATTTTTATGAATAAAAATGGAACTTGGATAAAAAAATTCAGAATTTGTAAAATCTGAATTTATATTTCCTACTTTTCCAGAACCAGCAAGTGTAGTTAACTCTTTTGTATTAATATCATATATTTTAAATTTATTATTTAAAGAATCTGCAAAGTAAATTTTAAAATTTTGGTAATGTAAAAAATTTGGATATTGAATTTTAGAGTTTTCAATTTTTCCATCTGTATCACCAAATTCCATTATTCCTGATCCAATCAAAGTTTTTACAAGACCATTTTTTTCTAGATCAATTTTTCTAATTCCTGAAGAATTTGCTTCAGAAGTATATAATTTTAAATTATCATGGGTAAGTCCATAAGGCATAGAAAAAGTCGCTTCTAGGTGATTTCCGTCTTGATTATTTTCTCTTCCAGAACCAGAAAATTTTTCAGTCTCTAAACTAATCAAATCCAAGACCCAAATTTGATTTGCTGAAGATTCACTAAAATACAATTTATCTTTTAAAACAACAATATCTATTGGAGAAATTAAAGAAATATCTCTACCTTTTCCTTCTACAATCAGACCTTCAGCAGGTTTACCAGATCCTAAAATTGTAACAACTTTTTTTGAATTAAAATCAATTTTTCTGATTGAATGATTCGAAGTATCTGCAACATACAAATAATTATCTTTTAAATAAATTCCGTTGGGAGAATTAAACTTTGCTTCTGTAAATATTCCATCTTCAAAACCTTCAATCCCACCTACTACATCCAAAATTTCTCTACTATCAATATCAATTCTTAAAATTCTATGATGATTAGTGTCTGAAATATAAATTTCATTTCCTTTTGGATTTAAAATTAATTTTGAAGGATAAGATAATAATCGATCAGGAAGTTTATCTTTTTCTAAACCAAGTTTAATTTCTTTTTTTTCATCAATTTGAAAATACTTTTTTTGATTTAAAATTGATTCCTCAATTGAAGGAAATACTTTTTCTCCTGAAATTTTACCTATAATTTTTCCTTTTGGGGTAATTAAAATAAAACTAGGCCAAGAATTAATTTGATAATTAGACCAAGTTTCTAAATTTATATCATTAGCAATCGGGAATAAGATATTTTTTGAAATAACTTCTTGTCTTAAATATTCAATATTTTTTTCGTTTGAAAATTTTGGAGAATGAATTCCTAAAACAATTAATTCTTTTTGGTATTTTTTTTGTAATTCGTTTAATTTTTTTAGAACTTGAATAGAGTTGATATTTGTACAACGGATAAAAGATAATAAAATAATTTTACCTTTTAAATTTTCTAATTTAATTTTTTCTTTAGTGTTTAACCATAACAAATCTTCTTTTAACTCGATTAAATTTGGTCCTTCTTCTAAAGTATTTGCCGTTAAACCTGAAAAATATTTTGTATTTTTACAAAAAAATAAACTAAAAATTAAAATTAAAACTTTCAAACAATTTTCTCCATAAATTCTAAACTAGTATCAATTAGTTTAATTATTTCAGTAATTTTTTTTTGCTCTTTTTTAAATTGGATGATTTCAAGGGATAGTTTTTCTAAGGAATTTAAAACTTTTTTATAATCATTACCCGTTTCTTCAATTTTACTCTCTAAAACTTTTTGGTAAAGATCTGAAAGTTCAGTATATTTTACTGTTAAATCTTTTCTTTCTTTACCTTTTGATTCTTTAATTATTTTTTCTAGCTTTTCTAAACTAGTTTGAAAATCAATTAGTTCCATAAATTTTTCTCAATTCTTTTAATTCTAAAATAATAGAATTCAAATCTTCTAATGATTTAATTTCTGTATTTTCTAATGATTTTGCTAAATTCTCATTTATAATTAAAAAAAATCTTAGGGCTTCAGAAATTTTTTTTAAATTTTTTTCATTTCGATTTAAACTATCTTTAATAAATAAATAATCTTCAATTAATTTTTCTTTTTTTTCTTTGGATAAATTTGATTCATAAAATTTTGTTTCTAACAAAACTCTATTTTTTTTACAAGTATTTTTAAAACTTAACAGAAGGAGTCCTTTTTCAGGATTAAAATCTTTATCTATTAAATTCACAAAATCTTTAAAAATGGGAACTGAAGATTGGATAACATCTTTTAAAAGTTCTTTTTTTTTATTAAAAAAATAATATTCTGAAATTTTTTTGGATATTTTAAATTTATTTCCAGTTACTTGTTTAAAACTTTGGCTATTTAAAAAAAATTCTTCTTCATTATCTTCTAAAATTGAATTAATTAAAATTGTATATTTTTTTAAGGAAGAAAATAATTTTAATCTTTCCTCCAAAGTTGAATGTTTAAAATTTCCAGTAAGTTCAATCTCATCTAAATTTTTAAATTCAACTAAATTCATTTTATTTATTTTAATTGTAGAGTTTAGCATAAAAATTAATTCATCTTCTAAACTATCAGCTAAATAATTTGAATTAACGGAAAATTTTTTTAATAAATATTTTTGTTCTGAATTAAACCCACAATTAAATAAAAATAAAACTAGAAATAAAAATCTCATATATCAATCGAAATTTCATTTTGATATATTTGAGAAACTTCTTGGTGTTTACGTATTAAAACTTTATCCCCATTTTTTCTAACTAATACTTCAGGAAGTTCTGGATAGGAGTTGTAATTTTTTGTGGACATACCAGAACAATAAGCACCTGTTCCTTCCATCACTAAATAATCATTTATTTCAGCTTCTTCAATTTCACGAGTATCAATATCCCCACCCATTTTTTGAGTAAACAAATCTCCACTTTCACAACAATGCCCAACTACTACGTAATTTTTTTTGTTCCCAGTTTTTTTTCTTTTAGTAACTAAAATAAATGGATGCCTTGAACCATAAAGTGAAGGTCTAGTGTTTGAGTCCATCCCAGTATCTAGTTTTATAAATTCGTACCCATTTTTTCCAGTATCAATTTTATCCATCACTCTTGTGAGAATAACTCCACATAAAGCAATTAAATATGTTCCTGGTTCAATTTCTAATTTTAATTTTCTTCCATGTTTTTCATAAAATTCTTTAAATAATTCTTTTGCAGGTTGACCAATTTTTTGAAGGTCAGTGGATTTTTCATCAAGCATTCTTCCCACTTTGTATCCGCCACCAAGACTAACTGTATGAACTTCTTTAAAAATTTCCGCGTATTCCAAAGTATATTTTGCAACTGCTTTCCAAACTTCTGGATCTGAACCAGAACCAATATGAGTATGAACTTTTGTGATTTTTAAATTGTATTTTTTTTGAAGTTCAAGAACTTTATCTATGTATTCATGCCAAATTCCAAAAGCAGAGCTTGTTCCACCTACATCCGTTTTTTTTGTAGCACCAGATCCAAGCCCAGGATTAATTCTAACTGAAATTTCATGCCCTTGAAATTTTTTACCAAACTCTTCAATTTGGTAAAGTGAACATGCATTAAAATGAAGACCTTGATTTATATATTTATCTAAATTATTTGGAAATTCTTGTGCAGTAAGCATAATTTGATTTGCTTGGTAGCCACCAATTTGAATAGCTCTTTCAACTTCAAAAATGGAAGAAGCGTCAATTAAAATTCCATTTTTTTTCATAATTTTTAAAATTGTAGAGTTTGGATTTGCTTTCATTGCATAACGAACTATTAAACCAAATTCGTTTGGAAAATTTAATGCTTCTTGGCATTTTTTTTCTATCTCTGTTTCTCCATAAACATGAATTGGGGTTTGAAATTTTTCAGCAATTTCAAAAATATCTTCTTCGTTCAAAAATTTTAATCTTTCTAGTTCCATAATCCTATTTTTTTTGAACTGTGAATAATTAAAGAGATTTTGTATTTAATTTTTGGGCAAATTTTTTGTTTTGTAAAGATAACTTGCAGTTTTCTTTACAAAACAAAAAACCGAGCTTTACGCTCTTGTCATAAAATTTCATACGAAATTTTATGACACCGCTTCAATCTCTTTTGCTTTCTGTTGAAAAACTTAATTTATAAACTAAAATTTTTATATTTACTTCTTCATTAATTAAAAAAATTCACTTTTCAAAAATTTTTTCTCATTTTTGCTTTCCCAACGGCACTACTAGTACAAACGATAACCCACTTTCTAAATAGCTTTAGAAATAGAGAAGAATTTTGAAGATGAAAGGGATAGAAAGGAGATATATTTTATGAAAAAAAATTTACTTATCACATTAATTCTATTCTTCACCTTACAGCCATTATCCGCTAGTGAAGTGATAAGCATCACTGAGCCAGAAGGAAAAATTGTTCTAGGAATACATACAGAATATTTTGAAGACAAAGACGACAAATTAGAGTTAAACGATATTCAGAAAATGGAAACAGGTTGGAAAAAGTCTGAGCAGAAAAATTTGAATTTTGGAGTCACTGCATCTCGCTTAGAAGGTCTTACTAAAACTTATTCAACTGCAATTTTAATTTCTGAAGATGTGTTGAAGGAAGTAGAAGATAAATCAAAATATGAGTATCGTTATTTGGATACTGTAAAAGTAAAAGGTAAAAACAAAGCTGTTAGAATATTAGAAATTCTGAATGGAGTATCTAGTAGAATTCGAGAATTAAAAATCCAAACTAAAAAAGATTTTGAAAATGGAATTTTGTTTTATACCGATTGACAATAATAATTACCTATTTTAAACAACATAATTCAATCGGGACATACAACTAGCCAAAAGTAATAAGTAATTACTTTTGGCTAGTTGTATATAACCAAAAAAAATTTGATGAATGTTTCCTAAAAATGAAATTCATTTTGGATATTGATCCTAAAGACAAAACAGCTGAGCTTTATATACACCGTTGTAATTTTTATTTAAAAAACGGAACAGATCCCAATTGGGACGGAATAGAAAAGTTGGATTTTAAATGAGCTCTAAAGATTGTAACATCAGAATTTATTCTGATGTTACTTGGTACAATGCGAAAACGATCGAAGCGTTTCTGAATAGCCTCGGACTTTAGTCCGAGGATTCAGAAGTAGCTGAGAGCGTGTTTTTTGAAGCCATGAAATGGCTTGCAAAAATTCGCCCAATTATCACAAAAAATTGATTTTTCTCATAATTCTAAAAAACTGAAATTATTTTTTTGAAATTAAAAACTTACTTTTCAATTTCAAACTTTAAGAATAAATTGTATTAATATTATATGGAAATTTATAAAGTACTACTTGCAGATGACGACTTGATTATAGCTGAAGTAGCAATTCGAGTTTTAGAGAGATACAACTTCAAAGTAGATCATGTTATGGAAGGTAGATCTGCTGGTTTAAAACTTAAACAAGGTTATAATTTAGTTATAACTGATATAATGATGCCAATAGTAGATGGCTTTACATTTATAGAAAAAAATCAAATCCAATTAAAAGATATTCCAATTATAATGATGACTGCTTTAAATGAAAAAGATGATATCCTTAAAGCTGCCTCACTAAAAGTTTTTAATTATATTGTAAAGCCATTCAAACCCGAAGCTTTACTTCAAAAAGTAGCAGATGCTCTTGAACTCGATAGAAATGAATTAGTTTTAAAAGAAAATTTTAAACTTAAAATTACCCATGAAGTTTTAGCAAAAAATAAAGTTAGAATAATCATTTCAGGGTATACTTTTGGTGTGGAATTTCAATCACAGACGAGAAAATATTTAAATGAACTAGCACAAATTCTCACAAATGAATCTCATCTTTTAGTTTTATATATTGGGAAAGAATTCCTTTATACAGCAGACTCAACTCTTTTAATAGATGAATTTATTGAATTATATAAAAATCGTTTTAGGCTTAAAGATGATGATTTTTTGTTAAAAGGTGACTATTTTACTAAAATCTCAATCGAAGATATTGAAAAATCAATTATGATAAAAAAAATTATGAATTTAGAGAGTTCAAATAAAAAATTACTCTAAAATTTCCTTTACAGAATAGAGTTTTCCTAAAGTATAGATTCAATTTTTATGTCAAATGGTTCAACCACTCAAATAATCGATAAAGAAAGCATCTTAGTCCAAGAACTTGCAAAATTAGAACTACCTGACCTCAAAAAAGTAGCAGGTCACTGGAATATTCAAAAATTCCATGGTAAAGATAGAAGGTTTAGTATCAACCAACTTCTCACAGCTTTTCAAGATGATTTTTTACTTAAAGGAATTTTAGAAAAACTAACACCGATTCAAGTTACAATTTATACTCAAATTTTAAAAAATAAATATGTTCAAACTCTTGGAGAAGTTGTTAGAAAAACAACACTACCGGGTTTAAATGCTGAAACTGAATTAACTGTTTTAAGAAAATACAATTTAGTCTATCAAAGAAAAAATAGAGAGCGATTAACAAATAATTTAGACAAATACCATGCTTATCCTGAAATTGCAGATTTAGTTAAACTTGATACAAATCCAAAAGCAGAGAAATTTAAACTCTCCTTAGACAAATTTTTTTATAAAATTGATATTAGAAAAATTTCTCCTGATTGGATTAAAATTTTAGGTTTTAAAAAAGCTGAAACAATTGAAGAAGTTGGAAAACTTGCTCTATCAGAAGAAGGAATTTCCAAAACAATTCTTTCATTAACTGAATTAGAAAAAGATGTTCTATTATATATTTATACCAATGGTGGGGTTTTAGAAGCTGATGTCGTAAGAAGTTATATCATTGCTAACAGGGGTAAATTTGAAATTGTATTACCTTCACTAATTAGTAAATTTATACTAATTGATACATATTATATTGATGAAAAGTTTATTCGTATTGTTGCAATTCCAAAAGAAATTTTAAATTTTATTCAAAACAATACAGTATTACCAACTGTTAAGAAAAATACTAAACAAAAACAAGAAAAGACTTCAAAAAATGAATTGGACTTTTTTTTAAATATTAAAAAAATGATTTCATTTGTTTCGAGAAAAGGTTTGAGTTTAGCTAAGTCTGGTAAAATTAAACAAGCAGACAATAAAAGAACTGAACAAGATTTATTAAAACCTGATATTGAAATTTTTCCAGAAAAAGGTCAAGTTTATCAAATTGAATTAATCCTACCTATCTTAAAAATATTAAACTTAGTGGATATTAAAGGTGAAAATGTTGTTTTACTTCCAGAGATTGAAGAGTTTCAAAAAAAAGATATTTTTGAAGTAATGAATTTAGTAATTCATGAAGTAAATGAAGTTAGGACTAGAAGATACAATCCACCAGAAGTTTTTTCTCCAATTGAAGTTCCATTTTATGATAAACCAATTTTAGATAAATGTATAAATATTATTTTAGCTATGGGAAAAGTAAATCCAGCTGTAATTTTTTGTAATATCATTCGTGAAAATCTACTTTTAGCTCCAGGATTTAGAATGAAAAATTTTCAATCTGACTTAATGGATTTAAGAAAAGAAATTATTTCTGGAGTATTTTATCTTCATTTGTTTGGACTTCTAGAAGTTGAATATCCAAATAGAATGTTATTTATTTCTGATTTAGGTAAGTATTATTTTCAAAATAAATCAATTCCTAAACATACTGAAAAAGGTGGAATCACAATTAATCCAGATTTCAGCATAATTGCATTTCCTGAAAAATGTTCAATGCAAGGAATCCATTTACTGAAAGTATTTACAGAACTCAAAGATTATGATAGAGTTTATACATTTATATTAAATAAAGAATCTTTTCAAAATGGAATATTGCTTGGTTATGAACCAAATCAATTTATTCAATTTTTAAAAGAATCTAGTAAAGCTGAACTTGCTCAAAATTTAATATTCTTATTTGATGATTGGGGAAGAAATCTTCCTATGGTCAATATAACCGAAGATTGTGTATTACTCAAAACAAATGATCTTCATGTAATGGAACTCCTACTTGGTCAAATCAAAGGTAAAAAAATTATTTTGGAAGAAATTTCAGCTGATGCAATAATGATTGATAAATCAAAAATTCAAGATGTAATTTCAGTTGCTGAAAAATTAAATTTAATTATCAAATTAGTAAGATAGTCTTGATATTTTAAAATTAAAATTAATTTTGAATTATGAAATCAATTTTTTTTTTAATTTTAATTTTTTCTTGTAATACCTACAAACCAACTCTTGATTTAGTAAAAAGCCAATTACCAAAAGTTCCTTCAAATGTAGAATTTGCAGGTGAAAGAGTACCACTTGAAGATAAAGATGTTTATGAAAGATTGGAAAGAGAATTAATTGTAAATCAAAACTATCATTCTTCAACCATTTTAATTTTTAAAAATATGGCAAGGTACAAAAAACAAATACTTTCTGTTCTGAATGAAAATAATGTTCCAGATGATTTTTTTTATTTAGCTGTTGCAGAAAGTGCTTTAAATCCTAATGCTACATCTACAGCAAATGCTGTTGGAGTTTGGCAATTTTTACAAGGAACAGCTGAGGGTTATGGTTTAGAAGTAAGTTCTTCAATTGATGAAAGAAGAAATACTTTTAAAGCAACAAAAGCTGCTTGTAGATATTTAAATGAAGCTTATAAAGAATTTGGTTCTTGGGCACTAGCAGCAGCATCATATAATCGAGGTTTAAAAGGAATGAAGGATGCAGTAAGTGGACAAAAAGTTAATGATTATTATAAATTATATTTAAACCAAGAAACTTATCGTTATTTATTTAGAATCATTGCTTTAAAATTAATTTTGTCTAATCCAAAAGATTACGGTTTTGATTTAGAAGAATCAGTACAATACGAAGATTATAAATTTGAAAAAGTTTTAGTAAAAGATTCTATTCCAGATTTACCTGATTTTGCACTCAAAAATAAATCTAACTATAAAGAATTGATATTACATAATCCATGGATCAGAACAGGAAAATATAGTTTTGAAATTGGAAATGGTAAGACATATGAATTTTTATTTCCAAGAAATTAATTTTTTTCTATAATTTGTAAAACTTTATAATTTATAAAATTAGAAATAATTATTCTACAATAATCCCTGGATTCTTTTGTAGGTAACTCTTCTAGAAAATGGTTAAAATCATTTTTATAATGTCTTCTTTTCCATTTTCTTAGATTTCCGGGTCCTCCATTATAAGCAATACTAGCCCATTTTAGATTTCCATAAGAATCCATTAAATCTGTTAAAAATTTTGTCCCAAACTTAATTGATACTTCAGGATCATGAAGAGAATAATCTGTTACTTTTAATTTTTTTGCAATTAATCTACCAGTTGCAGGCATTACTTGCATCAAACCTCTTGCATTAGAAGAAGAAATTGCGTTTTCTCTAAAAAAAGATTCTTGCCTCATTACAGCATAAACAATATTTTCATCAATACCAAACTCTTTTGTATTTTCTAAAACTATTTCTCTATGAGGTCTCGGATACAACCTAGAGTAAATACTATAAGGCAATAGAAGTGGGTCATCTGGAATTTTAAAATGTTTCATCAACTGCCTAGTGTAAAATAAAGACAAATAATGGTTTTTTGATAAATCGCCTACTCCAACATAAATTTCAAATTTTTCTAATTCAGAAGATTTATTTTTTAAAAAATAAGCTTCTAATAAATAAGATCCTTTATCTTGTTCACCTAACTTTAAGTATTCTACAGCAGTTAAAAGAAGTTTACTTGATTCAATTTTTGACTTCATCGAATTTAACTTTTGTCCGAGTTCATATGAATCTTTAAAATAAGCATAACTTAAATTTTGATTGGAAAGTTTTATAGCATATTCTAAATAATTTTTTCCTGAAATAAATTTGAATAAATTTTCTTTTGTTCCAAATGATTCAACTTGAGGTAAAGAGCTAATTTCTTGCTGAAATTCTTCATGAATTACCATTGTATAATAAGAACCTGGACAAAATGTATAATAATTCGATAACATAATTTTTAATTTCTCAAAATCACCTTTATATCTCAAATACCTTAAATACCAATAAATAAGACGACCTTTAATAGCTAAGTTGGGTAAAGTTTCAATAGCTCTTACCCAATATTCTTCTTGTTGATAAGATACTGAATTAGAATCTGAATTAGCTAAAGTTTCAATCAAGGTATCATAAAGTCTGACATCATAAGGATTGTTTTTTAAATATTCAATTAAACTAGAAAAAGTTTTATCAAAATTATCATATCTTTTTGCTAAACGATATTTTAATTTAAAATAATTTTGATTGGAAGAATTTTTCAAATAAAGATTTAAATAATCTTCTGCAAGTGTAAATTCTTTTTTGTTTACTAAATTTTCAACCAAGTTTAAAATTATATCTTCTTCTTTTTTCGAAAATTCTTGATTTAAATTTAAAAAAGGACTTAAAAAAGGAACTGAATTATTTAAATAATAAATACATAAATTTCTAAATAATGTTCTTGTTGAAACTTTAAGATTTGGTGGTAGTAATTTTAACTGATAAATTTCTTTTTGTTCTTTTAAAGGAAGATGGTTTACTAAATAAATTAAATCATCCACAGGAAAAGACTGTTTATCCTCACCTATAATCTGTTTATATAGTTCAATAGATTTTTTTTTCATATCAGAATTTAATTCTCTAGAATGAAATATATGAATTAAAATTTTTCTTGCCTCTTCAGACTTTCCCGATTTATAATATGACTTTGCAATTTGATATCTAGATTCATGATTTAAAATAAAATTTTTTTCTTCTTCTGTTAAAGAATCATATTTTTTTTGGATTATAAAATTTTCTCCCATTTCTATTAATGAAGAAATTGATTCTTGAAATGCATGAATAGATGTTGGATCTTGTTCTATAGGAATTTTTTGTAGCAATTCATATTTTTCTAGATTTGAAATTAGACTTTGCTTTTTTAAATCTTTAACTAATTTATAAAAAGCTAGTTTTGTTAAAGTTTTTGAATCTTTTAAATTTAAGTTTTTTAAGAATAAAACTGATTTAGAATCAACTTCTTGAACATGCGAATTAGTGATAATAAAATATAATAATGTAGATCTTGTTTTTTCTTTTTCGTTATTCTCTTCATATAACCGATATAAAGCAAATGCTTGGTTTGCTGAATTTGGTTTAGTATCATATAAATTTCTAGAAATTTTTTTCCATGCCATTGATTTTAAAAGATAAGCATAATCATCTTCACTGAAAATAAAACTAGAATTGAAAAATAGGATGAATAAAAATAGGGCTTTAATTACTATGGACATTGATTATGGTTTCCATAAATTATTTGATTTTAGGGTTGGCTATTCAGTTTTATTATGTTTAAAAAAAAGTCTTTTTTAAATTGGGATGAAATTTACATTACATCAAATAGTGAAAATACTCTAGCACCATTTCAATCTTTAGATACAGGTTTTGAAAAAAAAACTTTAAGAGAAAAAACTGACCTTTTAGAACTAAAATCCTACTGGAAAGAAAAATCAATATCTATAAAATTTGAACCTGAAAAATATTTAAGAACAAATTTACATGGGGAAATTTTTTTTGAACCTGAGCTTGATTTAAAATTTTCCTATTTTCAAAATAAAAATTCAGAAAAAGAAACTGCATTTCGAATTAATAAAATTCAAAATTTTTATGATAAAAATTTTATAGATGATATTGAAATTTTAGAAATAATTTCTGTTTATCTTTTAGAAGAAAAAAAAATTGCTGATTTGGTTTCAATTTGTAATAAATTTCTAAATAAAAATTCCTTACCTCTTAAGTTTCAATTTTTTTTAATTTTAGCAGGAGTTTACAAAAATAATCTTCAAAACATCATTTTATCTGGAGATGAAAAAATTGTTATCAATATCTTATATAAATATAATTATTTAGAGTTAAATCAAAACGAAAAAAATTTACTTTACGATATTGTGATAACAGGAAAGTATCCTAACTTACTTGGTGTAGTTTTTTATTTATTTAAAAATGAATTTAAAGGAATTAGAAATATCTTTCCAATTTTACAACTATTATCCAATGAATCAACTAATTTAGCTAAAGAAGAAAAAAGAGCTTTTGTCCAAGTTTATCAAAATACAAATCAATATTTAAAAACTTTTTTTTTAATGAAAAACTTTTTTTCAAGAATAGAAATTGAGACTTGGATTAAAAAAATAAATATTATGAATGGAAAAGATAAGAAATTTAATTTATCTATAAATGAAAAACTATCAGGTATTTCAGAAAAAGATAAATTAATAAAAAAATACCAATTTTTAAAAGAAGCACACAATTTAGCTATACTAACACCATTTGAAATTATTTTATTACTTAGTTCAAATAAATCTTTTGAATTGATTGAAGGTTTAAATAAATTTTATGAATCATATCCTTACTCCTATTCAGGTAATCGTGCAATAGCGGTTTTACATTTTCATAACGAAGAATATAAAAAGTTTTTACTTCAAATTTCAAAATCAGGTAACTTTAAATTTCAAATGGAAGTTTTATATTTAAAAGCAATAGCTTACAGAGAAATTGGAATGAGCGAAGAAAGTAAAAAAATTTTCCAAGCATTAAAGAATAAATTTCCTAACTCAGAAATTTTAATTAAGGAATCAGGGATTTGAATTATAAAGTTTTAGATTCAGGAGATTTTGAAAAACTTGAACAAATTGGTGAGTTTAAAATTATTCGACCTTCCCTTAGTTCAGCTTATAAAAAAACTAATCCTGAAATTTGGAGAGATATATCTGCACATTATACTAAAAACGAAAAAGGAAGTGGTTCTTGGAGATATATAAAAAATATTCCTGAAAGTTTTGAAGTTAATTTTGGTGACTTATCTGCTAAATTAAAATTTACTCCGTTTGGTCATATCGGTATATTCCCAGAGCAGGAAAAAAATTGGAATTTAATTTCTAAATTTGGTAGTATAAAAAATGATTTTGAAGTTATTAATTTATTTGCTTATTCTGGAATGTCAACACTTGCTGCATTAAATTCAGGTTATTCAATTTGTCATGTTGACTCTTCTAAAGGAATGATTTCTTGGGCAAAAGAAAATGCAACTTTATCTGGGCTAATTGAAAACAAAGTTCGTTGGATTGAAGATGATGTTTTAAAATTTTTAAAACGTGAAGTTAAACGCGAAAAAAAATATAAAGGTTTTATTCTTGATCCACCTACTTTTGGTAGAGGTTCAAAAGGTGAAATTTGGAAAATTGAAAATGATTTAATACCACTTTTAGAAGAGTTAATGCTGTTATGTAATTCTGCTCCTGAGTTTGTAATTTTATCTTGTCATTCAAGTGGCTTTAGCCCAATGACTTTATCTAGAATTTTAGAATCTATGATTAAAATTGAGGGAAAACATTTTTACAAAGAATTATTTATTAATGAAAAAACAGGAAAAAAACTTCCATCAGGTTTTTGTGCATATTTTTTATCAAATACATTTAAATCTCTTGAAGTTCATCTCTAAGTCTGATTGCTTCTTTAAAATCTGGCATTAATTTAATCGCACGATATAGATATTGTAAAGAACGCTCTGGTCTATTCCAAATTTTGTATAAAGTTGCGAGATTATATAAGGGTATATGTGGTGCATCATTTACCATACATCGAATAGAACGTTTTAACCAAAATACTGCTTCTCTTTCTTTTCCGTGTCTCAATAAAATTACGCCAATTTCATTACATGGATTTCCATAATCAGGATTTACTAAAATTGCTCTATAATACAATGATAATGCTTGGTGAAAATTTCCTTTTTGGTTTTCAATGAGTCCCAAATAAAAAAGTGATTCACAATTTTCTTCTTCTTCAAGAGTTTTTAAAAAATAAAATTCTGCTCTTTCAATATCACTCGAATAAAAAAAGTTTTTACCAAGTTCTAGATTTGCTAAAATATAATCCATGTAGTATTATTTTCGGGTTTTAAAAATTCAGTCTTTAATTTTAGTTAAAAAACTAATTTTTTAATACAAAAAAAACAAACTATTATTTAAGACATAGTTATTTTATGTTACTAATTTTTATTAATTAAAAAATGTTTTAAAATTTCTTTCGAAATTGATTCTTCATCCATTGCATAATGTTTAAAAATTTCTGTTTTATCTCCATGAGCAATCACTTCTGGAGGAAAAGCAAAAGTTTTAATAAACCTGTTTAAATTCTTGGGGTCAATTCGATTTAATAAATAACCAGAAGCCCCTGAGTCCAAGTAGCTTTCATCTAATATAATAAATTTTTTATGTCTAGAAATAAAGCCATTTAATTTTAAATTATCTAAAGGTCTAAGCCAGAATAAATCAATTATCCCAGAATGAATTTTATTTTTTTCTAGAATAGAATCTATTTTTTTTGCTATGGGGAGCATAAATCCTAATGATATTATTGCAAGATCAGAACCTTCAGTTAATATTCTAATTTTTGATTTTTCAATTTTTGTATCTTTATTATATGAAAAATTTTCGAATGGCTCAGAACCTTTTGGAAATCTAATTGCAATTGGTGATTCAGTATAACTTTCCATAAATTTTAAAGAATCAATTATATCTTGTGCTGATGAAGGCAAAATAATATCCATATTTGGAAGTCCAGTTAAATAACCTAAATCAGATAAACCTTGATGGGTTTCTCCATCAGGCCCAACTACACCAGCTCTATCAATTACTATTCTTACTGGTAAATTCATTAACGAAATATCTTCAACTATTTGATCCATTGCTCTTGTTAAAAAAGTAGAATAAATACATAAAAAGGGAATTGCACCACCACCAAGCATTGCACCTGCAAAAGCGGCAGAATGTTGTTCAGCGATACCTACGTCAAAAATATTTGAAGGAAACTTTTGAGAATAGGCTTTTAAACCAGAACCTTCAATCATTGCAGGTGTAATTGCAACAATAGCTTTATTTTTTTCAGTTAACCCGATTAGTGTTTCTCCTACTATTTTACTATATGCAATTTTTGAATCTGAACCCATAGCACCATCTTCGATATTAAAAGGTGTAACTCCATGATATTTTATAGGGTCATTTTCCGCTGGAAAATAACCTTTCCCTTTTTGAGTAATTACATGTAAAAGAATAGGTCCTTGTAATGATTTAATTTTTTTTAAAACATCAACAAGTTTATTAACATCATGCCCATCAATTGGTCCAATATATTTAAATCCTAAATCTTCAAAAAGATTTCCTCTAAAAAGTGCTTCTTTAAAACCTTTTTCGACTCTTCTTGAAATAGAAATTAATGCTGGTCCTATTAATGGTAACCATTTTAAAAATGTATAATAAAATTTTTTATAGGAATTAAAAAAATGAGAAGTAATAATATTATTTAGGTAATTAGAAATTGAGCCTACATTTTTAGAAATAGACATAAAGTTATCGTTTAAAATCACTAAACAATTTGGTTGAAGATGACCACCATGATTTAATGCTTCTAAAGCCATTCCTGATGCAATTGAAGCATCGCCAATTACTGATACAACGTTATATTTTTTTCCAAGTAGATCTCTTGAAACTGCCTCACCGAGCATTTGAGAAACAGAAGTTCCAGCATGACCAGTATTATATAAATCAAAATTAGATTCTTCTCGTTTTGGAAATCCTGAAATTCCATTATATTTTCGAACGGTCTTTAAAGCTTCTCTTCTTCCTGTTAAAATTTTATGTGGATAAGTTTGGTGACCTACATCCCAAATTAATTTATCTACAGGAGTATTCAAAACATAATGAAGTGCAACAGTTAATTCAACTACCCCTAAATTACTTGCAAAATGTCCACCAATACTTGCTAAAGTGTCAATTATATATTTCCTAATTTCATCACAAACTATTGGAAGATCTTTTGGATTTATTTTTCTTAAATCTTCTGGAAAATTAATTTTTTCTAAATACTCATAACTCATTATTAATTAGACTTATCTACTACTTAAAGGTCGCCTGATTAATTCCATATCAGCATCATTAACTAATCCAATTAATTCATAAATTCTAACAGGTTGTGTCTTACCTTTAACTTGAACTAAATCTAATTCTCTTGCATAAACTCTATCTTTTACTCTTTCATAAGTGTATTCAGATATAATAATATTAGTCCCATAAGTTTTATTTGAACCTTCAAGTCTTGAACCTAGATTAATTGTATCCCCCATTACAGTATAATTCATTTGATGTGAACTTCCCATATTTCCAACAACTGCATGACCAGAATTTAAACCAATTCCAATATCTATTGTTGGAAGATTTCTGGCAGCGAGTGAAATTTGTAACTCTTTTAATTTATCCATTTGTACTAGACTTGCAACACATGCATAATAAGGATGATCTTCTAAAGCAATTGGAGCACCCCAAAAAGCCATTATAGCATCACCCATATATTTATCAATAGTGCCTTTATATTCAATTACTAAATCTGTCATTGTAGTTAAATATTCATTTAATAGTTTAACTAGATCTTCTGGACTAAGTGCCTCTGATAAAGTTGTAAAACCTCTCACATCCGAAAAGAAAATAGTAATTTCTTTTCTTGCACCACCAAGTGCAATCATGTCAGGATTTTTTAATAATTCATCTACAACATCTTTGGATACGAATTTAGAAAAAGTGGTTCTGATGAATTTTACATTTTCTTCTTCTGCTAAAATTTTATATGCAATTATAGAAACAAAAATAAATAAAATTGAAATAATTATTGTTGGTTGAATTATAATAAAATCAAATAAATCAAAAATCTTTGTGGTTATTAAGTAATACAGAATTACAACTGCAAAAAATAATAGGATGGAAGTATAAGTTTTAAATCTGGATTGTAAGTAAGCAAAACCTAAACCCAAAATTATTAAAACTATCAAATTTAAAATTTCTGGTGCATTTGTTAAAAATCTTTGATTTAAAATGGTATTGATTGCATGAGCATGATGTTCTATACCGGAAATTTCACCAAAAGGAGAAAGATGTGTATCTTTAGAAGCACCTCTACCTGTTGCATAATACATTGCAGTTAAAAAAATATGGTTTTTAAAATTATTTGCAAATTCTTTTCCAAAATCAGCAACATCAAAAATATCATAATCCTCAAAAGAAAATAATGAACCTTCAAAATTAATTTGCATTTGTCCGAAATAATCAATTGGAATTTTAATTTCACGGGCTTCATTTGGATAATTCATTATATCTTTATCTTGACCATCAAGATTGGTAATCATTTTCTTTGGAATATTTTTAATTTTAACATATTCTCCAAAAACAACTTCAGTATCTTTAATTAAATCCACTCCATAATAATTACAAACTGTTACTAAATCAATTGAAGGAAAAAATTCAGTCTCTTTGTTTGGTCCATGATTAATAAGTTTAACAACTAATGGCATTTTTCGATTTGATTTTTGATCTTCTTTTCTTATATTTGCAAAACCAATACCAGTAGAATTTTCAGTAATATGTTCAATTGGTGGTGAAGCAAAATTTAACCAAACTTTTCCTAAATCATTTTTATCTATTACATTTTTAAGTTGAAATCTTCTCAATTTCTCAAGTCTTGATTCTAAATTTATTACAGAGTCTTTAGATTCTGATGTCGACTCAATGGAATAGTCAAAAATCATATTTGTAGAACCTTTTAAAGACTTCTCCATTAATTCCATTTGTCCTTTTTTATAATCTACAAAAAAGATATCAAAAAAAACAGTATTAGTAGAATTTTTAAATCCATCTACAATTTTTGCATACATACTCCAATTAATTGGCCAAGTTCCCTGAAGTTTCTCTAAAGTATTAGTTGTGATTCCAATGATTTTTATATTTTGATTAATATTGGGAATAGCAATTCTTTGAAAAGTTTCTGAACCATCTTCAAGTTGTTTTACACCTTTACCTACGATTCCACGAGTCACAGCAAATCGATTTGAAATAGAAGATTCTTCTAGAGCTTTACCAAAACTTTCAAATTTCAAACCATAAAAAATAAATAAAATTGAATTTGCGATTAATAAACTTCCATGAAGTTGCTTATTATTACTTTTTGAATCATTTAGTTTATAAACAAAATAAAAAGTTAACAAAATTAAACAAATACCCACTCTACTAAAATTTTGTATTACAAAAATTTCACTATCTAAATAAATTCCTGCACAAGCAAGAATAATTCCTATTATATAAAATATAATTGCTATATAACTAATAACTTTCATTTATAAACTCCTACAAAATTATTTTACTTCTTCAAATTTACCATTTTTATAAATTAGTTCTTTATATTTTTCTTTAACATCATCTGGAGATAAACCAGGTAATAAAATTTTAACTCGTTTTGTTTTGAAGTCAATATTACCAGTTAGAGATAAAGCAGTCATTTTTCCATTTACATATCCATAAAAATTGGGAGTATCAACACTTGTTCTAACTCTTATTTTTTGGTGAATCTCAGGAACTCCATCTTCATCCAAATCTATATCTTCTACCGAATCTTGAAATAAGATCATTCTTCCATCAAAAATTTTAAATTTCCCTGAGTTTTCTTTTTTAACTAAATAAGAAAAATTTTTATATGTCCCAAACCCTTCTTGGTTATAATAACCTTCAAGTAAATATAATAAAAAAAAATCTTTAGTTTTTAATTTTTGTAATGAAGATTTTTCAAAATTTATAATTATATTCTTATCTTTTTGCAAAATTTGTTTGGCTAATTCTTTAGGAAAATTTTCAGGTAGTTTTTTCAAACTTTCGGTACTAAATTCTTCATTATTGTAAAAAACTCCTAAACTAGATTCTATAAATCCAGTAAAGTTTTTTTCTTTTTTACCCATACCCATATATCTGGTTTTCATATTTACTTCATAGTAAGTTTTATTTTTTTTCTTTAATTTTGAACTAATAATTAAAAATTCATTTTTTTTGGAAGAACCAATTAATTCATCACTAGAAGAAATTTTAGAACTAAGATTTTTTTTTAAATAAATTGGTTTTTCAGTTAATTTAAAAAAACCTATTTCGCTAGAGTGAATATAGAACGAAATTAAAATTATAAATAAAAATTTCATTAGATTTGTTCAATAAGATATGGTTTAGTATATTCTCTAACAATTTCAACAACAAATCTTCCCCAACTTCTTGGATCTTCTGTAATTGGAATTTGTTTAATTTTTGGAAAATAACCATTTGGTTTGTGAATGGAATGAGTTAGCTCTAAAGTTCTTAAATAATTATCAATTCTTTTAACTCTAACAAAATTAATCATTTCACTTTGAAGTCGTTCTTTAGGAATATAACCAATAATGATTAGTTTTGGAAAAAGAGCTTTTTTTAAATGATTAATAAAATCTGTAAAGCTATCAACTCTGTCAATGAATCCTTCATAAGCTCCTCCACCCAGATTCATAATTTGAGTAACGATGTCCATAGTTAAAGTAACACCTTCCATAGTCGCCATATCAGAAATAATAACAATTCCTTCATCTGGTTGAAAAGTTTTAAAAGTTATATCACTTTTAAAATTTCTTCTAAGTAACATTGCACCAGAAATATCAATTTCAGCAGCTTTAGGAATAATGATTTTTTGGGAATTGTCGCGAATATTATCTCTTGTAATAATATATCTTCTTTTAGCGGCATTTTGGTTCATAATTCGGAAAGCTTTAACTTTTTCTTCTATTTCGACTAATGTGTTAAAGCCGATTTTAAGAATATTTTCCCGATTTTTTCTATTTATTTCAGTTTCTTCCATTTACCAATTCTTTTAAAAAAGACTAACTAAATACAAAAATAAATTTTCTCTATAAAAGAAAGTATTTTTTATTTTTTAATCAATTTTCCATAATTAAATTTAGAATTTTTTTTAAAATTTATTACTGCTAGATTTAAAATTTCCTGAATTAATTCTGTGTAATTCCCAAAACTAGCCTCATAACAAATTGGAAATGAACTATAAAATTTAGAAATCCCTGGAGTTAGGTTAATTTCTAAAAAAAAGGGATTATTCCTTTCATCCAATTTATAATCAATTCTAGCAAAACCATCTATTTTTAACTCTTTAGCTAATAAAATCGAATCTAAAGCTATTTTTTTTTCTAAATTTGTATCAATATTAAAAAATAATTTCTCTGGCATTTCTGATTTAGATTTAGTTTTGGAATCATAAATTTTATTTGGATATTTTATTCTTGCTACTTTTGTTGTTTTATAATCTGGATAATTTCCAATCACTCCAATAGTTAAATCATCTCCAGACAAATACTCTTCCAAAATAAGTTCATTATAAATTGGAAGAAGTTCTTTTATTTTTTGGTTTAATTCAAATTTATTTTGAATAATATTTTTTGAATCAATTCCTAAACTTGATCCTTCTAAATTTGGTTTTATAAATGCAGGATATTTAAAATCGATTTCATCAAAAGAATTTATTTTTAAATACTTTTTTGTAGGTATATTATTTTTTTTTACTATATCTTTTGTAAGGGATTTATCTATAGAAATATTAATTGCATATGAATCTGAACCAGTATATGCACACCCAAAAAATTCAGCTAAATTAGGAATATATGATTCCCGATTTCTTGATTCAAAACCTTCACATAAATTAAAAAAAATTGTTTCAATTGCAAAATTAATTTTATTTAAAAAATTTGCTTTTAAAGGTTCAATTAATTGAACTTCATAATTTAAACTTTGAATTATTTCTATTAAATAATCAATTGATTTTTTACTTTCCCATTCTTGTTTTAATATTGAATTAAATTCTTGAAAAGAATCATAAATATCAGCAAATATTATTACTTTAGGCAACATGTGCAGTTTTGAAATTTAATCTAATTTTTTCCCATAAGGAATTTGGAATTTCTTTGTATTTTAAATCATACTCAGAACCTTCAACCTCTGGGCTTAAATGATAAGTTCCTCTTAAAGCAGAAAGAAATACATGAGATCTTGTTTCTCTATGAAAACCTAAATACCATTCAGGTGTTAAAGTGATTTTGCCACCACCACCAGGAAGATCATTTACAAAATGTGGAATTCCCATACCTGAAATTTTTCCTCTCATATATTCTATAATTTCAAATCCTTTCGCAAGAGGTACTCTAAAATCTTTTGAACCAGGAATGAGTTCAGGATCATACATATAATAAGCACGGACTCTTTGTTCCAAAAGTTTTTTATGAAGAGAGAGCATCTTTTCACCTGAATCATTTATTCCTTTTAATATAACTGTTTGATTGCCAACACTAACACCTGCTTTGATCAATTTTAAAATCGCTTTTTTTGATAACTCTGTACATTCTTTTTCATGATTAAAATGTGTATTACAAAAAATGGATAAATTATTATTATTGTATTTTTCAATTATTCTGCAAACCTCATCAGTAATTCTCATAGGTAATGTAACTAAATTTCTAGTTCCAATTCTACAGATTTTTACAGATTCTATCTCGTTTAAATTTTTTAAAATAAATTCAAACTTTGAATCAGATAAATTTAATGGATCTCCACCGGATATTACTACATCAGAAATTTCAGGATGCTGTTTTAAATAATCAAAAACATTTTCAAGGTCATTTGTTTCCATTCGTTGATCATTATATGAAACTTTTCGACCTCTCATACAATGACGACAAAAAACAGAACAATCTTGGTTTGAAAAAAGTAAAACTCTATCATCGTACATTCTTGTTAAACCTTTTACAACAGAAAGTCTTTCTTCATGTAAAGGATCTTTTGATTCTTCTTTGGAAAAAATAGTTTCACCTATATTTGGAACAATTGTTTTTCTGATGGGACAATGTTCATCAAATGGATCTGATAAAGATAAATAATAAGGAGTAGAACCTATATTTAATCGAATAGAATTTTTTATGGCAATTTTTTCATTTTCTGATAAGTTAAAAAATTTTTCTAAATCATTAGCTCGAATTCTATTTTGAAGTTGGAATTTCCAATCCAAAAAATTTGGATTAGAAAATAATTTTTCTCTATTTTCTAAAATACTCATGGATGATTTTTTACAAAATTTTTTATTATTTCCAATTCTTCAGATTTGATTTTTGAATTCCAGTGAATCAATCTATATGAAAAAATTGGCATTTCATCAGATTGAATTTCTTCGACTATATCTTCTAATTTAGATTTTTTTTTCTCTTCTGTATAATCTTCCCAAATTGAAAAATTTAATTCCTCTCTACCTTCATCTATATGTGATTTTAAAAAACTAGAAATTGGAAAAATATATGAATAAAAAGGATATTTTGTTTTGAAAGAATGACAATCATAACATGATTTTTCTAAAATTTGTAAAACTTCTTTTGTAGCTTTAAATTCTTTTTCAGATTCAAATACTGGGTTATTTTTATCAATTTGAAAGAGCTGTAAACCTAAAATAATTAAACATCCTAAATATAATTTTTTCATTTTAATTCAACTCGTTTTATTTCATCCATTTCAACTTTCCATAATAACCTTACTTGATTAAAAATTTCTCTTAAATTAGAATTCATTTTGTATTCATCACTTAGAAATTTTAATTTTTCAATCTCATTATTTTTTTTTAGTTCATTCAAATCAATTTTAACTCTAAAAATTTCAAATTCTGAAACAGTTTCTTTTCCATCTGGACTTGAAAAAAAAGGTTTTGAATAAGAAATTCTTAATTCTTTAAAATTTCTTTTTTTTGCAAAATAGTGAAAATTTAATATAAATCGGACAATCTGAAACTGAATTAATTCAGAATATTTACTACTTGAATTAAAAGTATAAGCTAAGTTGGAACCAAAATTTATATAAATTAAATTTTCTTGGTATTCAAAATTTTTTAATTGTTCTTTTAAAATTATTTTACAGATTTTGAGAGAAAGTTCTTCATTTGAAATTTTATTATTTAAAGTAGAATTTTCTAGTTCTAAAAAATCTTTATTAACTGGTCTACAAAAAAATAAAATTAGAAAAAAAAATATTCGAATCATAACTCCAATAAAACCAAAGTACAATCATCTTCTAAAAAATCTTTATTTCCTCGAAAATTATTTGTCTCATTTAAAATTAAAGATTTTAGTTCTTCTAGAGTTTTTTCTTGATTAGACTCGATTAACTCCATCATTTTTTCTTCAGAATAAAGCTCTTTTTTATTATTTCTAGTTTCAGTAAATCCATCTGTGTATAATATGATTTTATCCCCAGATTCATAAAATAATTCTTGTTCAGAAATTATAAAATCTTTCATTCTTGTTCCCAGTGGTATGCCTTTACCAGAAAGTAATGAAATCTTTTTTGTTTTTTTACTTAAGAAAAATTGTCTATTATGACCAGCACTAGAATAAATTATTTTTTTCTCATTCATCATAATCCTAAGTAGCATAATTTCAACTAACATCATATAATTGAATCTATCTTTAATAATTAAATCTGCATCCAAAAGACTTTTTGATGGTGAATTAGTTTTTGATATTTCTGTTGATAAAATTGTTTTTGAAAATTCCATAAATAATGCTGCAGGAATTCCTTTACCAGAAACATCTCCAATTAAAATAGATATTTCATTTTCAGTATGATAAATCAAATCATAAAAATCCCCACCAACTTCCTTTGAACTTTGGTAATGAGATTCTAATTTTAATTCATTAATTTGTTTTGGAATAATAGGTAAAGAATACATTTGTATTTTAGAAGCAATTTGTAGATCTCTTTGTAGGTTTTGAAGAGTTTCATTTTGTTCTTTTACTAATAAAGATTTGTAACCTTCTACAATATTATTTGCAATAAGGACAAATAAATTTAGTTCTGATTTTGTAAAGGGAGTTAAATCTTTTTTATCTGAAACATTTAATACTCCTAAAATTTCTCCGTTTATATATAAAGGAATTGAAACAAAAGATTTACTTTTGTATCTTCTGGGAAACATATTTTTTAATTTTTCATCATCCATGTTTTCCATTAAAATTGGCTTACCCTCAGTAATAACTTTATTTAAAACACCAGACTTAACATCAATTTTTGAATTTTTTGGGAGATCAAATCCAAATGATTTTAAAAGTCTCCACTCGTTAGTATTCCGACTTTTATATATAAAAGAAAATCTTTCTATTGGAACTAAACTTACAACAGATTCAAAAGCGATTTCTAGAAAATTTTCTAAGTTAGTTATACTGCGTAATGCATTACTTAATTTTAATAATGAATTTATCTGGTCATATTTGGATTTTATATCATCTAAAAGTATTCTATTTTTAATTGCAATTGCAGCAATTTCAGACATATTATTTAGGAGGTGTAAGTCTTCATCTGTAAAAAATCCATCTTTTGAATTTACAGCTTCCAAAACTCCTTGAACTTCCCCTTGAGTAATCATGGGAACACATATTAAATTTTTTGTAGTTATTCCTATCTCAAGATCAATTGTTTTATAAACACGGTCATCATTTTCAGCATCATTTACTAAAATGGGTTGTTGAGTATCGAGTACGATACCAGCAATTCCTTTGCCTTTTGGAACTTTCAAAGTCTTTAATAGTTCTGATCTTTCACCTTTAGCTGTATGAAATAATAATGAGTTTTCTTCTTTTGAAAAAAGTAAAAGTGAACAACCTGAAGAATTTAATACTTCTTTAGTAATATCAATTATATAATCTAATAGGCTCGGTAAATCTTGTAGAGAATTTATTTTGGAAGTAATTTGAAAAACTTGATCTAGAGTTAATTCTTTTTTCATAAAAATTAGATTTTTAATTCTTTAGCTAAATTTTGAATTGCCTCAAAATAAATTGCACCTCTTGGTTCTGCAAAAAAATCAATTATTAAAAAAACTATAGATTGAATACCTAATCCAACTGAAAGTCCATTTAACCATTCGATTTGTTTAGGAATAGAATAAAATAATAAAATGTAAGAAATGAGTATAAAAGAAATTTCAATAATTTTATAGTTTTTAAATGAAGCCATAACAATATTCATTCTATTCATTTCAGAATTAGCAAAATCATTTTTTGAAGTTTCATATGTCGATATTAAATTTGAGACTTGTTTTTCAGTTCTAAAATAAACTATTCCACCGACACTTAGTTGTATTAATGCAAGAAGAAATATTGGTATGGACATGAATTTTAAAAAACTAGAAATTTGGAAAAACAAATAAATTGAAATAAAAATCATAATTATACCTACTATTAAAATCGAAAAAGCTTCTAACTTTTCAGCAAGAAAGTAGGTATATATGATTTCTTTCATTAAAAACGAATTATAGCACTCAAAGAATACATTCCTTCACCAGGAACACCGCCAATAGGTGACATTAATGATGAATAAGAATTAGCTCCTTTAACTCCTGGAATATAAGAAAAATTAATATTTAAAGATTCAATTTTGTTTTTATACTCAGTTAAACGATTTTGTAAAACTAACTTATCTAGTAATAAAGAAAGTCCACCTTGAATTAATAAACCTAAACCTAACCCTTTCATGTATTCATCACTATCTTTTCTATCTCCTGCAAGTGTTTTTGAACTAGCGATTGTTGCATAGGCTCCAGCACCAACTAAGGTCCAGTTAAAATAATTTAAATATTTATTGTAGGTTTCAAGTCTTTCAATTCTTTTTGACTCTTCGTTTTTAAAGCCTTTTAAGTCAGAATCTAATTCTCTATGTGCGTTATTCTTTCTAGTTTCAGAATTAAAATACATAAGAAGTCCAGAACCTAAATGAAACAGACCAACACCTAACATTGGATAAGAAAACCCTAAGGAGAAACTTGGATTATCCTTACCACCAAAATGTGGAAATGTTGAACTATTTTTAGAATCAAAGGGAACTCCAATTGTTGTATAAGGAAAACCATTGCTTCGTTCTTTAAAAGGAATTTGGACTGGATCGGGAACATAATTATCATATTCCCTTTTATAATACAAACCTAATGCAGTAGTAGATGCTCCAGAGAATATATACCAATAAGCTGCTCTTCTTTCGGAATTATAATAATCGGAAACATACTCTTTGGTATCATTTTTCGTTTTTTTAATTTCATTTTCTGAAATTTGATTTGGCTCTTCACTTGGTGTGACAACAGTTCCTTGCGAGAATACACTTGCACTCATTAGGAATAAAGTAAACAAAATTGAAAAAAGTTTCATTCTAAATAGCTCCACCTGACATTGGTCAAATTTGATCTTTTGTTATGATCGATAAGATTACATAAACATTCTGTAAAACATAGCTTTACTGTCTAGTTAATATTTATTATCGGATAGATAATTTTTCATTTTAAAAATTAATTTTATATGCAAGAGCATAATAACCTTCATTTCCAAAATTTTTTCTATTGAGATTTTTTAAAAATCCAATTTCATTTTGCTTTTCAGCACCTTCAGGAATTACTTCAAGTTGAAAATCTTTTAAATTTTTTGAATATTCAAATGCTCTACTTTCAGCTAAATAATCTAGCCCAAGCATAATAGCTGATTGAATTACTAAGCCAGTTCCAAAACCTTTGGCATATTCATTCTCATTACTTGAACCATAAATATAAAGTCCCACTCCTGCTATAACAAAAGAATACTCTATAATTTTATAAACCTTAAACCAATAATTAACAACTTCCATTCTTTTTAATTCATCTTTTTTATATTTTTCAGGATTAGAAAATATTTCTTTTTCAAGAAATGCAACTTGATTATCAGTTCTAAAAAAAACTGTTGAACCAACAGTTAATTGAATCAAACCAATCCCTAAAAGTGGTACTCCCATACCTTTTTGGTAATCACCTTCTGAATTAAGCAATAAACCACCACTAAGAGAAGTTAAAATTCCAAAACCCATAAAAAATAAAGCTTCGTTTTTTTCGTAAATAAAATATTCGTTCATTTTATCTTTCATTTTTTGTTTATGATCTAATTCTTTTGAATATAGAAGACTACTTGCTAACATAAAAACTAAAATACACTTCAACATCTAAACCTCATATTTTTAAATATTCCAAAATTTAAAATTACATTTTTTTTAAATCAATTCATATTTATTTTAATTATTTTTAAATTCCAAACTTAATTTTTCAATTTCTTGAGAAATAGATCTATCGATGATAAGACTAGGAACTATTTTTCTTACTCGTTTAGAAATTTTATTTGAACTTTCAGAAAACTTATCTTTTGATTTTTCCAGAATAATTTCTTTTGCCTCTGTTACAAGCATAGCGAGTATTGTTATTAAATAATAATACTTTTCAATTAATTCTTTTGATTTATTCGCAGATATTGTTCCCATACTCACAACATCTTGGTTATTAGCATTTGTAGAGATACTTTGAATAGATGCAGGAGTTGAAATTGATCTCATGTAAGCTAAGATAGAAGTTGCTGTAACTTGAGCACCCATAAACCCTGAATGAAGTCCGTTTTGGTTATTTTGTAAAAATGCAGGAAGGCCATTATTTAAATTCTTATCAGTGATTCGAGCAATCATTCTTTCAACTAAATTTGCCATATTTATAACAGATATTGAAATCAAATCTGAAACAATCGATATGTGGCTTCCTTGAAAATTTCCACCATGAAAAATTTCATCAGAAATTATTGGATTATCAGAAACTGAATTTAATTCTTTTTCAATTAAACTTTCTGAATAATCTAAAAAATCTTTCACTCCACCTAAAATCTGAGGAATTGTTCGGATCGAATACGGATCTTGAAATAGTTCATCCTCTTTGATATTTGTCAAATTTTTTAATAAATAATTCTGGTTTTTTCTAAATCGAGTAGAAGTTTTTTTATTCTCTTGAAAAAATTCAATAACATATGAAATTCCTTTATGGAGTTTTACTTTTTTATGAATTGCTGAGAAATTTTCTTCTCTTGCATTTAAAATTTCTGCATAAAAAAAACTAAGACCTAAACTTAAATCAAATGCTTTAATCGCATAATAAATGTTAAGTGAAGAAATTGCAGTCATTACTGATGTTCCATTGACAATTGATAAACCATCTTTTGGTCCAAGTTTTAAGATTGGAATTTTATTTTTAAGTAAAACTTTTTTTGAATAAGTTTTTTTTCCATTAACTAAAAAATAACCTTCTCCCATAAATGAAAGTGCTAAATGAGCTAATGGTGTTAAATCTCCACTAGCACCAACAGTTCCAAGGCTTGGTATAAATGGATTTAATTTTTGATTAAATCCATTTATTAATATTTCTAAATTAACAAAACTAATTCCAGAATAACCTTTACCCAAACAAATAATTCTAGCAAGTAAAATTGACCTTGATTCTTCTTCAGAATATGGTTTATCAACACCTGATGCAAGATGATAAACAAGATTTTTTTGGTGTTCTAAAAAATTTTTTTCAGGTATTCTAATATTTGCCAATGGACCAAAACCAGTGTTTATTCCATAAATTACTCTATTTTTTTTTATTTCTTTTTTTAAAAACTCTTCAGAAAATTTAATTTTTGAAATTTGGGAATTTGACAATTGGAATTTTCTAAAATTTTTAACAAAATCTATAAATTTTTTTAATGAGTAATACATTGATACTTTAGTACTTTTTTTTAATCTTGATTTTTTTTCAAGTAAACAAATCAAATTAAATTTTTATTTTTCAAAAAAAATCTTAAGCAAAATAAAAATCATTCGATGATAGATGTGAAATGCAAATATTTAATTCATTAACTAGTTTTTTCAGCTCCAAAGATGATTCACTTAAAAATGAATTTATTTCAGAATCTTCGACAAAAACCAACTTTAAAGACTATTTGCATGGTGCAATGGATGAAGCTAGTAACCAAAAATTGGAAACATTAGTTGGAATAACCGAAATTCAAAATTTACAAACAATTGAAGCAAAACCTATTGAATTAAGTCAAAACCCAAAATTAGAAACTAATTTTAATACTGAATTACCTAAATTTAATGAAATTAGTTCAAAAGAAGAGTTAATTTATTCAAAATTTATTGATGAATCAAAACAAATTCCATCTGAATTTCAATCACTGCTAACCGAAGAAAATTTTGAATATGAAGAATCAATTGATGAAAAAAATGATAGCAATGAAGAAGATATTGATTTAGAAGAAATTTCTATTTTAGAACAAAATGTTGAAAAAGAAAATTTTATTAAAGAAGTTGAACCTGTATTATTAGAAACAGAAGAAATTCTTCAAGTTGAATCATCTAATTCTACACCAAGTGTTAAATTGGAAAATCGTTTAAAAGATAATGAAGAAGATCTCATTGTAGAATTTGAAAAAAATAATACTAATGAAATTTATTCATTTCAAAATGATTTTTCTAAAAATGAATTATCAAATAGTGAAATTTCATTAAATGAAAAACCTATTTCAAAAACTGAAATAAAAGTTTCTAATGACAAACAAGAAATTAAAGAAGAAATTTCTAAATCTGATCTTAAACAAACATCATTTGAATTATTAAAACAAAATTTTGATTTTTCAAAAGATAGCAAAGTAGAATTAGTAAAAGAAAAATTATTTATAGAATCAGAACCTAAAGAATTAAAAAAAGATAAAAAAGATAAAGAAATTTTAACTAAATTAGAGTTAAAAGAAGAAAAAGAATTAAATTCAAAAATTGAATCAATCAAATCTGACTTTAAACATGCCAAAGATTTTTCTGAAGAACAAAATTTAGAGAAATCAAAATGGCAAATTTCTAAAAAAGAGAACATTAGTCTAGAAGCAAAAAAAGAAAACTTATTTGTAATTAAAGAAAATTCATCTAACCAAACAAAAACTGAAGATAAATCAATTATCTCTTCACCAATTAAACAAGATTTGGATTCAAAAATTCTTGATAAACAAAAAGAATTAAAACCAGAAAAAGAAAGTTTTCAAAAATCTTTAAATGAACTAGTTCAAAAAGCAAAATTAAATATTGTAGAAAATGGAAAAAACACTGCTCAAATCTCCTTGTACCCAAATGAACTTGGTAAAATCACTTTAAATATTGATGTAACTAAAGAAAGAGTTGAGGGTAGAATTTTAGTAGAAAATGAAACAGTTAAAAATTTACTTTTAAATGATTTTTTAATTTTAAAAGAAGATTTAAAACAATCTGGACTAAATTTATCTTCACTTTCTGTAGAAGTAAAAACAAATGAAGAACAATTAGCTAGCTTTTTTAATTTTGAAAAAAAAGAAAATTTAGAAAAACCTGAAGAATTTTTTACAAACAAAAAGACTAATTCAAATGATCTTGAAACTGATATTAATTTAGAATCAGACAATAATGAATTTTTTGGTGTTGCCAAAAAATTAGTGGATGTAAGAGTTTAGTATGCCAATTTCAAATACAACTCCTACTTCTTCTAAATCTATTGATCAAAATTCAGAAAGCTTAAAGAAAAAATATTTAGACAAAGATAAAAAAGTTGATGTTCAATCTTATCTAGAGCAATTAAAAAAAGAAGAAAAATCAGGTCTCAAAAATATAGAAGTTAGAGACACACCAAAGCAACTTGGTAAAGACGATTTTTTAAAATTATTAATTACACAGTTATCTCAACAAGATCCAACTAGTCCAGTTAAAGACCAAGACTTTATTGCTCAAATGGCTCAATTCTCTTCTTTAGAACAAATGAAAAATATTTCATCTGGAATATCCAGAATGGAATCTAAACAAAGCTATTCATTAGTTGGTAAATTAGTGAGTGGTCCAGATCTTATAACTGGTGAAGAAGTGATTGGAATTGCAGGAGCAGTTTTTTTTGATGGAACAGGAAAAACATATATACGAGTAAATGGAAGAACAATTGATTCTGAAAAAATTACTTCTATAGCTGAACCAAGTATTATTCAAAATGAAAACGAAAAATTAAAAACTGAAAAACCAAAAGAAGAAGCAAAAAAAAATTTTCCACTTACTGAAAATTCAAAACCTACCGATATAAATACTACGGTACAAAAATCAACTGAGAGTTTACCAAAAATAGACAAAGCAGTAGATTGGAGTTTTCCTGGTGTAAAAAAAGAAAGTAATTATTCTGAGTAAAATAATATTTTAGAGGTAAATGCACTATGATGCGATCACTTTATTCTGGAGTTTCGGGTTTAAAAAATCACCAAGTTAGAATGGATGTTATTGGAAATAATATTTCCAATGTAAACACTCATGGTTTCAAAACTGAAAGAGTTACATTTCAAGATATGATTTCTCAAGAGTTGTCTGGTGCAATGGGTCCAAAAGAAAGTCTTGGTGGGATTAATCCTAAGCAAGTTGGACTTGGATCTTTGATAGCTGCAATTGATAAAATTATGACTCAAGGTTCTTTTCAATCCACAGGTAAAAATACAGATGTAGCAATTTCAGGAGAAGGGTTTTTTGTTTTAAAAGAAGGTGACAAAGAATTTTTTACAAGAGCTGGTGCATTTAATGTGGATAAAAATGGTTATTATGTTAACCCTGCAAATGGTCTAAAAGTTCAAGGTTGGAATGCAAAAGTTGACGAACAAGGTAATAAATTTGTAAACACTGCAACAACTGTTGATGATATTATTCTTCCACTTTATTCAAAAGAACCAGCGAAAGCAACTAAAGAAGTTATTTATCAATCAAATTTAAACGCGTCTGTTCCAGCAGTTCCTGAAGATTCAAAACCTGAAGATATTAAAAAATTTATAAACGAGCCTGATCCAAGAAAAAGACGTGGTCATCAAACTAGCATCATTGTTTACGATGATGAAGGTATTGAAAGAGAAGTTAAATTAGATATGTATAAAATTAGAGATAATGTTTGGAGAGCTTCTGTTTCGATGACTGATGCGACTCAAGTATCTGTTGATGTTGCTGGTAAAGATCAAAATACACAAGTTCCCGGAAACACTGAATTTGAATTAAGTTTTGCTCCAGACGGTAGGCTAGTTGGTGTTTCTGATGGTGTGGACTCAGTTTCTTCAGGAAAATTATCTGCTGAAGTGTCTTTTAGAATTGCAGGAAATCCTGAAAAACAATCATTTTCACTTAATTTAGGTGAATCAGGAATGGTTCAAGGTATTACTCAATATGCAGCTGAGTTTACTACTAAAGCAATCAAACAAGATGGTTACACAATGGGTTATATGGAAGCATTTTCTATTGATAATTCAGGTAAAATTATTGGAATGTATACAAACGGTGTTCAACAAGAATTAGCTCAAGTTGCACTTGCTATTTTTACAAACCCTGCTGGTTTAAATAAAGCTGGAGATACACTTTATTCTTATTCAATGAACTCAGGTGATGTGATGATTGGTGAATCTGGAATTGGAGGAAGAGGAAAAATCAATGCTGGTATATTAGAAATGTCTAATGTTGATTTATCAGATCAATTTACTGATATGATTGTTACCCAGAGAGGATTTCAAGCAAATTCTAGAACAATTACAACTTCTGACCAAATGATACAAGAGGTTTTAGGTCTTAAGAGATAAGAATTATTATCAAAATCGTAATTTGTAAAGCCAAGATGAATTTCTTGGCTTTTTTTTTATTCCTAAAACAAAGAAAATGAATTGAAAAACTAATTATTCAAATAATTTTAAACATAGAGGTTTTTTTGAATCATAATCAGTTCATCATTTGCGATAGTGACACACTTCAAGATAAACTAGAGCTATATTCAAAACAAATTTCTGCTGAATATATTCCTTTTGAAAAATATTTAGAAATTCCTAAAACAGATAAATTTTTAAAGTATATATTTTATTTAAAACCAGATAGCCTTAGAAAAGCAGAAATAGAACTTAAAAATTTTTTAAAATTTAATCCAAATATTTTAGCTTTAATTATTGTTAATGCTGACTTAAACACATTAGTTTTTGAAGAAACAATTTTAGAAGCAGAGTTATTTTTTTCAAATTCAATTGAATCCATGCCATCCATTTTTTTATGTCAAACTTTTGTACATGCTTTTACGCTACTTCAACTTAGAATTGAAAGTTTTGAACTCCAATACAAAGTAAATATTTCCACTAATCATATTTCCAAACTCACTAGAATTGGAGTTAGTCTTTCCAATGAAAAAGATTTTACAAAACTTCTTCGAGACATTTTGTATTCTGCACGAGAAATTTGTGTCGCAGATTCTGGTTCTTTGTACTTAGTTGATAAAGATGAGCAAGGAAATCCCAAAAATTTAAGATTTAAAATTTCTGCTATGGATTTGAATTCATCTGAGTTCACTCTACCAATTAACAAACAAAGTATCGCTGGTTATGTTGCTTTCACAGGAAAAGTTTTAAACATTCCGGATGTTTATAATTTACCAAAAGATGTAGAATTTAGATTTAATTCCGATTTTGATAAAGCAAAAAATTATCATTCCAAAAGTATGCTAGTTGTTCCAATGAAGAATTATCTTGGTGAAATTATTGGCGTAATTCAATTAATAAACAGAAAGAAAAATTTTAACAATAAACTTACAGTTGAGCAAATGGTTGGTAATGATGTATTTACATTTGATAAATATTCAGAAGAATTAGTAACTTCAGTTGCAGGTCAAGCAGCTGTTGCGATACAAAATAATAATTTAATTGGAGATATTGAAACTCTTTTTGAAGGATTTGTAACTGCATCAGTTTCTGCAATTGAGTCAAGAGATCCAACAACTTCTGGTCATTCTTTTCGGGTTGCGTTACTAACTGTTGGACTTGCTGAAACTATAGATAAACTGTCTACAGGATTATTTACTAATATAAAATTTACTAAAGAACATTTAAGAGAAATTCGTTACGCATCTTTACTTCATGATTTTGGAAAAGTTGGTGTTCGAGAAAAAGTTTTAGTGAAATCCAAAAAATTAGAATCATATGAGGTTGAATTAATTCAATGGAGATTCTATTATATGAAAAAAGATTTAGAATCAAAATTTGAAAGACGTAAAATTGATTATCTAAAAAAAAATGGATCAATTGGTTTTGAAGAGTTTGAAAAAGCATTAGAAATGGAATACATCATGGAAAACAATCGTTTAAACGAAATGTTAAAAGTGATAATTGATTCTAATGAACCTACTATTTTAGAACAAACAAATTCAAAAGCACTAGAAGATATTTCAAAATTATCTTATACATTTATTGATGGAACAGACAAAGAAGTTTTAACATCTACAGAATTTAATTTTTTATCGATTCGAAAAGGTTCTCTAGATTATGAAGAACGAAAAGAAATTGAATCTCATGTAGAGCATACTTACCAATTCCTCACAAAAATTCCTTGGACTACTGGACTGAAAATGGTTCCAAGAATTGCTCACGCTCATCATGAAAAATTAGATGGAACTGGATACCCAAGAAATCTCAAAGCAACTGATATCCCTATTCAATCAAAAATGATGACCATTGCAGATATATATGATGCTCTAACAGACAAAGACAGACCATACAAAAAAGCTGTTCCGCTAGAAAGAGCATTAGATATTTTGAAGATGGAAGTAAAAGATAATCATGTTGACGGTGACCTTTTGAATATATTTATAGAATCAAAGGTTTATGAAAAATTAAACTCTCAAAAACAAATTTAACGAGGGAACATGTCTCTAAAAGATACTACCATTTTAATTACAGGAATCACTGACCCAAATTCACTTGCACTTGCTTGTGCAAAACAAGTAAAGCTAGAAGGTGCAAAATTAGTTTGTACAGCACTTGGTCTCACAAAACACCATGCAAATTTATCAGACAAAGCAAAAGCTTATTTAGAAAAAACTTATTCTGATTTTGAAAAAACAATTGAAACTGAACTTGGAAAAGACACTGTTACGATTCCTCTTGATGTAACTTTAGATGGAAGTATTGATGAAGCTTCAGACACATTAAAAGAAAAAGGTATCAAATTAAATGGTTTTTTACATTCAATTGCAATGGACAAAACTATCAGAGCTGGTGTTGTAAAACCACTTCTTGAAGTTACCAGAGAAGAATTTGCTGGGGCTCAAGATGTATCTGCATATTCACTTATTGCTCTCACTAGAAGTTTACTCCAAAAAGAAGTTTTACAAAAAAATTCTTCTATTGTATCTCTAAGCTACCTAGGTGCATCTAAAATTGTTCAACATCCATACAAAAATATTGGAATTGCAAAAGCAGCACTGGAAAGAATCACAATTGAACTAGCATGGGAGCTTGGAAAATCGCATAACATCAAAGTAAACGCTATTCGTTTTTCTCCATTTACCGGTTCCAAAGCTGGTGGAGCAATTGAGGGGCTACAAGAAGCATTTGACTATAACGAAAAAAATTCCCCAATGGGAAATGCAAAACCAGAAGACCTTGGCTATGAAGTTGCCTACCTACTCCGCCCATACGGCAGAATCACTGCTGAAATCAGACATGTGGATGGTGGTTTTAACATTAGAGCTTAGTTTTTATGGGCGAATTTTTTTGTTGGCACTTCGACTTCGCTTAGTGACCAACAAAAAAACCGTGCTTTCAACTCCCGTCAAAAAATTTCATTCAAAATTTTTTGACGCCGTTTCAATCACTTTCGCAGCGAAGCGTAGTATTGAGAAAAATGATTTATAAAAAAATAAAAACTTTAATGTGCTGTTTGTTTATCTTTATGATATTAAATAATTGTATTGCAGCATTTACTGGTTTGGTAATTGGAACTCCAATTGATAAAACTAGAGAAATAATTTATTATAAAAAAAATTGTGACATTAATGAAATCAAAGAAAAGTTTTTAAGTGATAAAGAAAGTTATGGAAAAACAATTTATAAAAATACTATTTTTATAGATCTAATTTTAAGTTTTTCTGGAATGTTTGCATTTTATCCAAATGGATTAAAAATGTTTGGCTCATTTATTTATACATTTTTGGTAACATTCATAAGCTCCCATTCAGATAGATACGAAGATAATGAAAAATTTAATTGGCTTAATGTAGAAAACCCTAATTTGTGTGGAAATTATAAAAATTTTGTTAAAATACAAGAAACAATTCAAATTGAATTAGACAAAAATAAAAATAATTCACAACTTACACCAAATACTTCTAAAGAAATTTTAAAAGAAATTTGTTTTGAAAAATCAATTCCATTTGATAATTCTCTTCATCAAAAAATAATTTCAATTTATACTTCTCATTATAAAGAAGAGAAAACAAAATTCAAATTAAAAAAAAATAAAAATCCAAAATTAGATTTTAAAAAATATATAATTAATGCAGAATGGGATTCTGTTTATGCTGACAACACAAACTACTTAAATTGTGAATTAGAATATTTTATTCATTATGAAGGTGGGGATGGAAAATTTATTGAAGATCATTTTGTGATAGAGAAATCAAACTAAATAATTTTTTACTAAAAAACCAATATTTTCTAAATTTCAATAATACTTGACAATCATTATTATATTTGATTAAATGAAATTATGCCAGCAACCGAAGAAAGAGTCGATCGTCTAGAAATTGCTTTAGAAAGTTTTATTCGTAATGTGGGAATTGAATTTAACAAAGCTTATAATTCCAACGAAGAATTCAAATTGGAAATGAAAGAATTCAAACTGGAAATGAAAGAATTCAAAGATGAAATGAAAGAATTCAAAAATGAAATGAAAGAATTCAAAAATGAAATGAAAACTGAGATGAAAGAATTTAAAGCTGAAATGAAAGACTCTATTAAAGATTTGAACAAAAAGTTTGGAGATATGTCTCGAAAGTTAGGAACTATAGTTGAAGACCTAGTTTTACCAAGCATGCCTCGCATTATAAAAGAAAAATTTGGTTTTGAATTAGAAGCTTTTTTTATCAATTCAAAATTTAAAAAAAATGGTCGTAATCAAGAATACGATGCAATTGGCTTGTACCAAAATTATGTATTTTTAAATTCTACAAAAACTACTCTTAGGGAGAAAGATATTGTTGATTTTAAATTACTTAGAGATGATTTACTTTTTTGGTTTCCAGAGCATAAAGGAAAAAAAATAATTGGAGTTCTAGCAGCTTTTGATATTTCTGAAAATGTTTTAATAGCTTGTGAAAAAGAAGGTCTAATGGTTATGGGAGCTGGAGGTGATTTAATGGAACTTCGTAATCGGGAAGACTTTCGACCACTCGAATTTATTTTATAACATTTTTTTAAACACAAAAGATTTTCCAAATTAGTTATCTTAAATTTGCACTTTTAATCTTGAAAAATTGATTCAAAATTTTTCATTTTCAATTCTTAATTTTTTTATCTCCCCAAAACCTTAAAACCAACAGCTTCAGCAGAATTGCCAAGTTGTCTATCTTGAGTTAAAAAAACAATTTCTAATTTTGGATTTTCTTCCCTCAGAGCAATTGCTGTGCTTAAATGAATTGCATCCAAAGTCCCTATTATTGTTGGAAAAGATTCTGAAGATTTTTTGTTTGATGGTTTTGTTCATTTCTACAATATAGATAGTTTTGTAAAAATCAGAAAAAGTTTTAAAAAGACTAGCATATTCTTTATCATTAATTTCTTTTTCTAAACGGAGTCGATTCAAAACACGGCTCACTTCAATATAAAAAAGTTCTGAGGTATAACAAGATTTCCATTTTTGAAAACCAGAATAAATTTTTGAAGAATTTAACAACCATCTTAAAAAAACAGAAGTTTCTAAATAAACGTTCAAAATCTATTTCCATTTCTATCTTGTAACAAATAATCAACAGGGTCAAAACTAATTTTGCCTTTAAAAGAATTTTTGATTTTAGAAATTTTAATTGGTTTATGAATGATTAAAACTTCTTTATCTTGATATGGAATTAGAGTTGCTACGGGATTTTCTCTGTACATAACCGTAAGAAGACAATGTCAATTGGTAATCGAATTATATATATTATTTTAGTAGAAAAAAAAGTAGCTTAAAGTTTTGGGCGATGTCTCATGAAAAAGAAAAGATTTTTTCATGAGACCCAAGCTACAAAATGGTTCCGTCTCTTCGAGACTCGCAAGCGACATTTTATATCTCTATCGCTAGTGTTGAAAAAAAATCAGTGGGTTGGGACACCTGTCTAAATAAACCCAGTCCAGAAAGTGGGTCTTGACCCACTGCAGGATCCAGATTCTGGTTCTAGTTTTGAACAAGTTATAGAAAGAATTGAAATAAAAATTGATAAAAAATTTTATCGAGCATTCTTTAATTCTTCAATCAATTCCCTTTTAATTTCTTTTTTTAAAATACTCTTACCCGTTAATGCTAAACTTGTAAAAGAAAATATGAAAGCAATAATCGTAATTAACAATGAATCAATTGGCATTGTAATTTCTCCTATTGATGTAAAGTAACTATTTTCTAATAAAAAGCAAGAAAATTTTATATTGAAGGTAAATTAATTTCAATGGAAGCCTCTGAGCCTCACCCAATTTTACAGAAGAGGAAAATTTGAATTGAAGAACCCATTCTCCATTTCTGACGAAACGGAGAATGCCACTTCAAAAAAAATTTCCCCTCTCTAAGTTGTCAAACTTGGAGAGGGGAATTCATAGAAAAACACTTCAACTTCTTCCTAGTTAGGGTGAGGTGCAAATTCCCAAAATGACCAATCAACAGAACACCCCCTCTCTGTTGCTTCAGCAATGGAGAGGGGGATGGGGGGTGAGGTGCAGAGCTAGGGTCCGGATATACAACGTACATAACCGGTATTGGTCTCATTGCTGAGGTCGACATAGCCAGCAATGAAATTGACAATCCACGCATTGGTTGCAGTAAGAGCGTTGGTAGTAGAACTCCAATAATAGTTAGCAACTGTTGAAGGGAACATAGATGTATTGATTGAGGGTGAGGTTGCAAGTGAATAATCCACAATTCCTCTTAATTCATTGACAGTAGGTAGTCTCCAAGTTCTTCCAGCTAAAGTGAGTCCTGTGCAATAAGTAATTGAATCTGCCCATTGATGGGTGGTTGCAGAGCCTGTACAAGTTGCATCGTTTGTCTGCCCCCTACTACATTTTTGCCAGATTAGTCCAGTTTTTTTGTCTAGTATAGTTCCATTATTGTTGTCCGTAAAAGGCTCAGCGGTTAGGGAAATGATGAATGTGAAATGTAGAATTAAGAATGGTTTCCAAAAATTAATTTTTGGAAATTGTGTTGAAAAAAGTTCTTTTTGCAGCTTGTTTATTTTATTTAAAAATTTGTATATCATTTGATTTCTCCAAGTTTGTAGTTTATAATTCATTTTAGCTTATTTTTTATATTTTTTAATCTCATTTTTAAGGAAGCATTCATATAATTTCTATTTAAAAAAAGAAAATTTCAAAATAAACTCTTATATAAATGATTCATGATTTTTCATTCTTTAAATTCATGCTTGTGGATTTAGTAATTGCTGATATTAATTTTATTAATTCCTCAATCCGTTCTAGATAATTTTGATAATCTTTTTTTACAATTTGAGATTTTTCCAATAATAATAGCCAATATTTTGTTTCTCTGGATTCTTTTAAAGCAATCGACATTTTAGATAGAAAATCTTTTTTACTCTGACCCGCTTGAGCCTCTTCAATATTTGCACCTATACTAGTAGCAGAACGTAACAATTGTTTAGATAGCACAAACTCATTTGCTTTAATTAACTCCTGATACAATCCAATCACGCTTAAGGCGAACTCAAAAGATTTTTCTTTAACAATATTTTTTTTCATTTAATCCCCCAATTCAAATTTTATTTTTTCAATTCTAATAATCCTATCTATAAAATTTTTCTCATAACTCATCATTCCAAATTCAACATTGTTGAGCTGCAGCTCAAAAGACCATTTCGCAAACCGGTTTGCGGCAGTTTCTTTTGCTAAAAATAATAATTGTCTCAGTTCCTCCAAATTTATCCTTAATTCTTCAAGTACAGCAACTTTAGAGCCAAAAATAGAATTTGCACGAACAACTAAAGAAAGTCCATTTAAGCCTCTTTTACGAAGCTCTGTTCCAATGGCAAATTTATTATATCGGCTCATATTTTTAACCCCTGTCTCCAAAAAAATAGCAAGATCAATTGCAGATTTATAAATTGGTAAATGTTCATATCTTGCCATTTTTAAATATCCAAATATTCAAATTACAAAGCTAGGGTCCGGATATACAACGTACATAACCGTTACCGGCCTTAGTGGAGCTGCCGACACCGCCACTAAAGAAATAGACAACCCACGCATCGGTTGTAACAGGTGCGAAGGTAGTAGAACTCCAATAACCGTTAGCAACAGTTGCTGGAAATGCTGGGTTTATCGATGGATTTGAGACTCCATAATCCACTAAGTCTGCTAGTTCATTTACGGTTGGAACACGCCATGTTCTTCCAGCTAAAGTTAGTCCAGAGCAATAAGTTGCTTGGTTTGCCCAGGTGTCCTGTGTAGCAGAACCAGTTCCACAAGTTGCACCAGATAGTCCCCTAGAACATCTTTGCCAGAGCAAACCGGTAGCGTTGTCTGTCACAGTTCCGTTACCATTGTTTGTATAACTTCGTGCAACTCCTAGTTGAGTCGCTCCGTCGTCGCCTGCTACATACTGAGTGGTTTGACCAGACTTTAGAGGCAGATAATAATACTCGGCTGTGGCAACCGCACTGTCTGTGCTTCCCGATTTGACTGCAATGGCTTTTAGAGTTTTGCCTGCAAGAAACCAAATATGCCCTAAGCCGGTTGTATACAAAGTAGATGCTGTCGTCGGTGTATCTCCGTTTGTTGTGTAGTAGATCGTAGATCCCGCAGTTGCGGAAGTGATTGTTATATTCGCCTGTGCCGTTCCGTAATTTCCGGGTGTTGGTGCAAAAACTGGGGTTGCTACAACGAGTTGAGCACAAATAACACTGATATTTGTGACATTGGCAGAAATCGTTCCTGTTCCACTGGTTACTGAGCAAGTATGACTTGCGGGTTGAGTATTTACGGTTACCGCATAAGTTGAACCAGAGGGGATCGAAGTCGCAAATTGAAAAGTTGTAGCACCCGATACTACCGTCACAGTTTGGATCGTAGTGGTTCCGCTTGCCAAAATCAAACCATTTGATCCAAGTCCCGTAACCGTTCCCCCTAAAGTAAAATTAGCGGTTCCAGTCGCCGTTCCAGTTCCTGCCGTAGTTCCGACAACTCCAATGACGACCACCCAAGTTGTGACGGTTCCATTTGGCGCAGTTTGGGTGATCGAATAATTTGCCGCCGGAATGATGCCTGTCGGAGTTCCGCTGATGACACCTGTTGTCGGATTTAAAGTTAATCCAGAGGGAAGTGCCGGAGAGACTGTATAAGTTGAACCCGCAATGGGGAGAGAAGGACTCATCGTAAGTTGTTGACCCACTTGAACGGAAACGGGAGTTGATGATGGATAGGTTACACTGTCTTGTCCTGAAATAGTTGACAATATAGGAGGGATAAAAATGGAAAAAGTAAGTCCTACGTATATAAGATACAGTGAATCGTTTCAGAAAAAAGTGGTGGAAGAAATCAGGCGAGGTAAATTTAC
>JAAFIR010000046.1 GCA_013297885.1 Leptospirales bacterium
AAATCTGGCTCTCTATTAGGGTCTCGTTTCTTCGTCCTTCCCATTTTTACTTCTTCCTCTATCATAATCTTTCGTCCTTTTAATAAGATTAAGATTTAACAAAACACAATTTTATCGATAGTCCCAATATTTCAATTCATGAGAGAGTAGGACGCTGGCTTAAGTTATTTTTATCTACAGTAAAAAAATAATAATACATCATTAAACTTAGCATTATGAAAAATAATAATACTAAGTATAATTTTAATGGCAAGCCCTACCGAATTTTTTTAATTTATAATAATTGTATGGTAAGGGTACTGAAAAACCTGCAACCATTGATAATAGTAGAGCTGTCCAAAAAAAATGATGAGTTGGTGGAATCGAACCCCCAGTCAATGTATAATCAGTCAAGTTCTCAGTTAGTTCCATAGCTAGCATTGAAAGAAAACTCATAGACAAAGCAGTTTTGAAACTTTCTTTTAAAGAAAAGCCATTTTTTATTTTTAACAAAATAGTTTCTAAAATTACTGAAGTGAAAAGACCCGAAATCATAGCTAGAACCATTCCTGTGAGAACTGGAAATTTAGGATGATAGATTTGAAGATAAGTCATCATTCCAAAATCTCCAATAGAACACCCAATAAGACAATTCAGAGTATTTTTTCCAGCGTCTTTCCAAATTGAAAAATCATTCCAAAAATTAGATTTAATTTTTTCTTTTGAAGCTGAATATTTATTTTGAGACGAATTGAATAAGCCTAGAATTTCTTCTAGGCTTATTTTATCAGAATCAAACTCTAAATCTGAGGTATTTGATTTGAGTAAAACATTTACTTGTTGTACACCTGAAATTGATTCAAGTTTTCTTTTTACTGAATTTGCACAACCATCACAAGTCATTCCAAAAATAGAAATTTCTGTTCTAGTAGTCTTCACAACTTTTCTCCACAGTCAATCATTTCTTTTGAATATGGATTTACAATTTTGTCACCTTTTGCAATCCATTTCTTTTTTACCATTGGGCAATAAAATAAATTAGCATTTGATTTATCATGACGCCCAACAACAGAAGAAAGAGATTCAACTAACAAGGAATAAAATTCTTTCTTATCTTTCAAAGTATCAGCTTTACTCAATTTTTCTGCTATTGGGATAGCTTTAGAAAAGGTTTCAGAATCTTTTTTTGAATCAGCTCCTTTTGCTAAAAGTTCAGTTAGTTTTTTTGTATCAAGTTTAGTAGAAGTTTCTTTTACTAAAGCTTCATGAAGCTTGATCATTTCTTCCATGATAGCAGTCGTTTTTCCATCATGTCCCCAAATTGTTGTTACAAATAGAATTAAAAATCCTATTGTGATTGTTTTGATTTTATTCATTTTTCTTCTCCTTTAAATGAATTCATTATTTTACGGCACTATAATATGAATAAGTGCCAATCTTAGTATTGATAAAATCTACTTCTCTTACATCTTTAAAACCTGATTGTTTTATCAGTTCTGGTAAATATCCTTTCACGTTGTCGTCTGTAGTTTTAAAACCATCTAATATTTGAACCAACAAAAATGCGATTCTCATCATTTTAGATTTTGCTTTCCCCCAATCACCAATTATGAGTTTTCCATTTGGTATAAGAACTCTATGAATTTCTTTTAAACAAAACAGTTTTGTTTCACGTTCAAGTTGGTGAAATACTAAAGAACTAAAAACTTTGTCGAATGAGTTTTCTGTATAAGGAAAATTTGAACCATTATATAAATCTAATGCGATATTAAATCCAAGTTTGTTTAGTTTGTATTCGGCTATTGATTTTACTTTTGGGTCAATATCAAGACCAACTAATTTTGTTTCCTTATTTTCCAAATGAGTAAGAATCAAATTTTCACCAGTTCCAAAACCAAATTCAAGAATAGTTTCATTACTCTGTGGTTCTAGTATTTGAACTAGTTTAGATCGAAATTCTTTTTCAGGCATTGTTAGTTTTATAGTTAAATCATAAAAACTTGTTAACCAATCATATCCCAAAGCTGGGATAAATTCTTTTTTTTTGTTCATATTACACTCCGTTGATTTGTAATGAATAATTCTTTTCGCTTCCATAAAAAATAAATTGCAGGATAAACTAAAAGCTCTAAAATAAAACTTGTAACCAATCCACCAACCATTGGAGCAGCAATTCGTTTCATCACATCAGAACCAGTTGCTGTTGACCACATAATAGGTAGTAGCCCCATCATAGCACAAAGTACTGTCATTACTTTTGGGCGTACTCTTTTGACAGCTCCATGAATGATGGATTCTTTCAATTCATGTTCGTTTTTTAATAAGCCTTTATTTTTTGCATCATTATAAGATAAGTCTAAATACAATAACATGAATACACCTGTTTCAGCGTCTAACCCCATTAAGGCGATCATTCCTACCCAAACAGCGATCGATATTTGGTAATTTAAAATATATAAAAATGCAATTGCTCCAATAAGTGAAAACGGAACTGCACACATTACAATTAATGTTTTTATATAAGACTTTGTATTCATATAAATCAAAAAGAATATAATGAATAAAGTAAGTGGAATAACATATTTCATTCTTTCTTTGACACGAATGATATTTTCATATTGTCCCGTCCATACTAAAGTATAGCCCGTTGGCAATGAAACTGATTTAGAAATTTTCTTTTTTAACTTTTCAACAAACCCTCCAATATCCGATTCAGTAGTATCTATATAAACATATCCAGTTAGAAATCCATTTTCATCTCTAATCATTGCAGGGCCTGTATTGAATTTTAATTCAGCTACTTCCCCAATCGGGATATGGTTATTCATTTCTGTTGGAATTAAAATTCTTTTTAATTGGTCCAAGTCTTCTCTTAAACCTCTTGGGTATCGAATATTTACAGAATATCTTTCTCTACCTTCAATAGTTTGAGTTACAGATTCACCACCAATAGCTGAAAGAATTATATTTTGTGCATCCGCAATCGTAATTCCATATCTAGCAATTTTTTCTCTGTTGATAATTATATCTAAAAAATATCCTCCAGCAACTCTTTCAGCAAATATGGATCTCATACCAGATTCATCTTTTAGTTTTTCAGCAATCTCAACTCCGACTCTTTCAATTTCTTCTAAGGATGCACCTTGAATTTTTATTCCAATAGGTGTTCTAAGTCCAGTGGATAGCATATCGAGTCTTGCCTTGATCGGCATTGTCCAAGCGTTAGAAATTCCTGGAAAAGTAAGCTCTTTGTCTAGAATGGAAATCAATTCTTCTTTTGAAATTTGATCGTGAAGTAGAAATCTAAAAATGGGAAGTGTGAATTTTGGAAAATTTGAATAGAACATTTCTTTTTTTCTCCATTCAGATTGTGGCTTTAATAGAATCACTGTTTCCATCATTGAAAAAGGTGCACTATCTGTGGATGTATCTGATCTACCAGCTTTCCCAAAAACTTTAGTCACTTCTGGAATTTGTTTTAATTTTTTATCCATCTGGATCATAATTTTTTGAGTTTCTGCAACTGAGATTCCGGGTAGAGTTGTTGGCATATACAAAAGTGACTCTTCGTAGAGGGAAGGCATAAACTCAGTCCCTAAACTAATATAAATTGGAATAGTGAGTAGTGTTAATACAATAGAAAGGTATATTACTTTTTTTGGATATTGCAAAACCCAGTTGCATGTTGGCTCATAATACTTAAAAAGAATTTTACTAATGGGATGTTTTTCTTCTTTGTAATATTTTCCAACAAGTAAAGTAGTTGCAATATTACTAATATGTTTATTGCGAAATTGAAAAGGTTCCATTCTTGTAAATAGCATTCTAAATGCAGGATCAAGAGTTAATGCTAAGAATGCAGCAATCGCCATTGCTAAATTTTTTGAGTAGGCTAATGGGCGAAACAATCTTCCTTCTTGATCGACCAAAGTAAAAACTGGTAAAAACGCAACTGCAATTACTAACAAAGAAAAAAATACAGAAGGACCAACTTCCAATAAAGCTTCTAGTCTCACTTGGTTGTAGTCTCCTATTCTACCATTTGCTTCCCACTCTTCTAATTTTTTATAGGCGTTTTCAACTTCAACAATTGCACCATCAACGAGTACACCAATTGAAATTGCAATTCCAGATAAAGACATGATGTTCGAATGGATATCAAAAATAAACATGGGAATAAAAGAGATTAGTACAGAAATAGGAATTGTTAATATTGGAACAATCGCAGAAGGGAAGTGCCAAAGAAAAATTAAAATTACAATCGATACGATAATCATTTCTTCAAGCAACTTGGCTTTTAAATTATCGATCGCATTTAATATTAACGAAGAACGATCGTAAGTCGTAATTATTTCGATACCTTTTGGAAGAGAAGATTTTATTTCTGTTAATTTATCTTTTACTTTTTCAATTACTGACAGTGCATTTTCACCATGTCTCATTACAATAATTCCACCAACTGTATCACCTAGTCCATCCAGATCTGAAATCCCTCTTCTTAAATCGGGACCTAATTCTACTCTTGCTAAATTTTTTAAAAGTATTGGTGTTCCATTTAAATCTGTACCAAGGCTGATGTTTTCAATATCTGAAATATTTTTGATATAACCTTTTCCTCGAATCATAAATTCGGTGCCGTTTAATTCTAAAATTCTTGCACCTGTTTCTTGGTTGGAATCTTTTACTCTTCGAATTACTGATTCCATCGGAATATTATAAGCTTGTAATGCTATTGGATTTAAAATGATTTGGTATTGTTTTTTAAAACCACCAATACCTGCCACTTCTGCAACTCCGGGAAGTGCATTCAAAATATATCTCAGCTTAAAATCTTGGTAAGAACGAATTTCTGCTAAACTATTTTGTCCAGTTTTATCTTGAAGGGCATATTGAAACACCCAACCCACACCAGTGGCATCTGGTCCTAACTCAGTTTGAACTCCCCCGGGCAGTCTTGGTTGGATTCGTGATAAATATTCTAAGACCCTAGACCTAGCCCAATAAATATCTGTGCCGTCTTGAAAAATTATATAAACATAAGAATAGCCAAAATCGGAAAAGCCTCTTATCACTTTCACTTTTGGAGCACCTAACAAACCTGTGATGATTGGATAAGTTACTTGGTCTTCAATGATATCTGGACTTCTATCCCATCTGGAATATACAATCACTTGTGTATCTGATAGATCAGGTATTGCATCTAATGGAATATTTTTAATACAAAAAATTGATATAAGAAGTAGCACAAAAGTTAATACCAAAATTAAAAATTTATTGTTTGCTGAAAAAATAATTATTCTAGATGTAAATGAATTTTTATCAATGGTTGTGTTCATTTATTTTACCACCTAATTTTATTTTACTTTCTGAATCTAAGAGGAAATTTGATTCTAATACTATTTCATCGTTTTCTTTTAAACCTTCTATTACTTCATAATACTCGTCAGTTTCGATTCCTGTTTTTATCATTTCGATTGTAAATTTGTCTTCAGAAATTTTCTTATACACAATTTTATGTTTTCCAGTATTGATTAAGGAAGTTTTTGGAATTGATAATGCTTTTTTTAGTGGGATGGTAATTTCTAAATTACCAAACATTTGTGGCTTTAGTAAATTTTCTTTATCACTTACATAAGATCGAAATCGAAGAGTTCTATTTTGATTGTCCAATATGGAATCAATACTATAAATGTTTCCTATAAATGTTTTATCAGGAAATGAATCTATTTTTAATTGAACATCTTGCCCTTTTTTTACAAAACTTATATCAGATTCAAAAATAGATGAATAGATATACGCTTTCCCGTTGGAACTTCCAATGATCAATTCATCAGGATTTTTTTGTGAACTACTCCATTTATTTATTTCCGATTCTGTTAATCCAAGTTGTTTTAATCTTAATACACTAGCATTTAGTATATTCAAATAAATCGGATCACTAGAATAATTTTTTTTGGCTTCTTTGTATTCTACTATTGCAGTATAAAGCTCTGGGTCGTAAGCAACTCTGGAATAAGCAATGATACGTTTTTGCAATGGAATAATTCTTACTAAAGTTGTTTTAATCCCAATCAATTCTTGGTTTGCTTTGGAAATGACTATTGTATTTTCAGATTCAACTTTTGGACTTGACTGATGATTTTCTGTAGAATGTATTGTTTCACTAATATCTACTTTTTTAATTAGATCCATATTACAAATGGGACATTGTCCGCTATGCTCGGAATTATAAGTTGGATGCATGGGGCAGTACCAAATTTCAGTTTTTGTTTTGCAGTTGTTAATAAAAAAGATTAATATAGTTAAAAGTAAAAGTTTTCTCATTCTAATTCTCCTTATGATTTAATAAATTATTTGTTAATTCTAAAATTAGAAGAACAGTTATAAATTTTTTCTCTTGTAAATCCAATTTGTTTATACTTGCTTTTTTGATTTCTATTTTTGCTAAAAATACCTCTAGTAGATTTGATTTTCCACTAGAATATTCTGAAGATAAAATAGATAAATTTTTAGTTAAATCAGGTAAGATTTTAGTTTCAGTGAAAATGATTTGTTTTTCTAAAGAATCTAAATTATTCAAAAATTTTTCATAATTAGTTTCTAGGAAGAGTTTATTTCTTTCTAACTCAAATACTTTTGATTTTAAATTTTCATTCCCTCTTTCTGCTAAATCATTTTTTGAAAGTATAGACCAAACTGGTAATCTAACATTTACTCCAAATGAAAATAAATCTCCTCGATATTCAGTATTATCCATAATTCGATAATCTAGTGGACCATTATCAATTGTAATTAGCTGGTTTCTTCTTTTCATGTATGAAAAAAAAAGTTCTGTGTCTGGAGCATGAAGTAAATTTGATAATTTAGATTCATTTTTAGCTCTTTCAATTTCAACTGAAGCTAATTTATAGTTTGGATTTTCTATAAGTTTATTTTTAGAATCATTTCTTTCTAATTTTATTAGATTAATTTTAGTATTAAAAAATTTTTCTAAATCTTCAATATTGTATTCTAATTTTTTTTGCTTATTTAAAAAATAGTTTAAAGTGGTTTGATAATTTTTTAAATCTCTTTGGTTTTCAATTTTTCGTTCTTCATATTGATTTAATTCTATTTGAAACTTTAAAGATTGGGATAAAACAGAACTTCCTGAAGAAAATTTTGAATTTGAAATATTTTTCAAACTATCAAGTATTTTTAAAATTTCATCATTTAAAGAAATTTTTTTTATTAACAAATTGTATCTCAAAGATAATGATAAAAATTCTGTGAGAAATTGATTTTTTTTTGATTCTAAAAAATGAGTAAACTCAACTTCATTTAACTTACTAATTTTACCCTGTAATGTCAATCTCCCAGGAAAAGGAATTTCTTGTGAAATACTATATTCAATTCCTGTCATTCCTGGAGTGTCATATTCTTTATCATTTAAAGAATATCCTCTTCTAGTTGGATAATTTCTAAAAGCTAATCCAAATTTTGGATCGGGATAAGTTGTTTCATGATTTGTATTTGCTATTTTTGATTTAAGTTGTTTTGTTAATGAATTAATTTCTGGATGCGAATTTAATAATTCATAAAGTTGTTGTTCTATTTCTTCTGAATGTAAATTCATAGAAATAAAGATTATGATAATAAATTTTAAAGTGTACATATAATCTCCTTATTAAGTTTTTATTTACTCAAGTTATGAGTGACTTAATTAGAAGATTTCAGATTAGAATTTGAATAGTGGAGATATTATAAATTTCAGGATTTTGGATTAAATTAAAATTTGTATTTGTGGAGTTATAGGATAAAGCAAAAGTTGGTAAAATTAAAACTGTATTTAAGGGTGATGAAAAAAGTAACTTAACAAATATAATTTTTTCAATAATTTTAGTTTTAAAATTATCAGAAGAAATTATATTTAGTTTTGGACAATTACATCCTTCATCATTTTTTGTAGTTTGTTCTTGATGACATTTTGGAATATTTTTTTCTATAGTCTTATTTGATTTGGGACAACAATTTTTGATAGAAAGCATAATTTTGCTACAGTCAATATTTAAAAACAGAATTAATATCAATATTAAAGACAAAACCTTTTTCATTAATGCAAGTGGCTTATGATCGTTTTTTTTTGTCAACTTAAAAATTAAAAAATTTTTTAGTTTTATTAAGAAGCAAATTCGAAAATTCATTTTTTAACCTTAATCGTTTTTGATTCAATCCATTCATAAAAAACAGGGAGCAAAAAAACAGTGAGTATAGTTGAAGAAATGAGTCCACCAATTACTACTGTTGCAAGTGGTTTTTGAACTTCTGCACCTAAACCCTCACCAATTGCCATTGGAATAAATCCAAATGAAGCTACTAAAGCAGTCATTAAAACTGGTCTGAGTCTTGACACAGCGGCTTTTCTCACAGCCTCAGTTAAAGATAAACCTGATTCTCTTAAAAAGTTTATATTGTTCACTTTTACAACACCGTTTAATATTGCTATACCTGATAAGGCGATAAATCCTATTGCAGCAGAAATACTAAAATGCATATCACGAATGATTAAAGCAAAAATTCCACCAGTTATTCCAAACGGAATACTTAAATAGACTAGTAATGCTTGTTTTAAGCTATTAAAACTTTTTAATAAAAGTAAAAAAATAATTATAAGTGTAAACGGAACAACGATGAATAATTTTAATTTTGCTTTTTCTAAATTTTTAAATTGTCCTCCCCAAAATAGTTTATATCCAGTTGGAATTTTTAAGGAAGAAGAAATTTTTTCTTTTGCTTCTTTGACAAATCCTTCCATATCTCTATCTGTAAGATTAATTGAAATTGCAGCATATCTTTTTCCATTATGCCTTGAAATAGTCATCACTTTTTCTGATTCTTCTAAACTAGCAACTTGCCCCAATGGAACTGAACCTAAATCTTCTGTTCCAATGGGAATATTTTTTATTGATGAATCAGAATTTCTATACTCTTCAGAAATTTTTACAATGATAGGAAATTTTAAATCTTTTTCATATAGGCTACCAACTGTGATTCCACTCATTGCTGCTGTAAAAGTAGAATTAAAATTTTCTAAAGAAATTCCATAGCGAATAATTTTGTCGTAATCAGGTTTTACATTTAAAACTTTATTTTTTCTCAAAGCTGAAATTGGATCTAATTCAATTTCATTTGCTCCTGAAATGGATTTTAAAATTTTTTCAGATTCTTCTTGTAATCGCAATAATTCTTCTAAATCATCACCATAAATTCTAAAAGTAATATCTGCTCTACTTCCTTCCAATAGTTCATTAAATCTTGTTTCAATTGGTTGACCAATTGTAATTTCATCATTTTGAAAATTAGATTCTAAAGTTTCTTTGATTCTTTCTTGAAATAAATTCCAATTTTTACTTTTTATGAGGTCTAAAATTTTTTCTTTTTTTAATATCACAAAAGTATCAGACATATTTAACCCCATTGGATCATTTGCAACTTCAGTTGTGCCTGTTCTAGAAAAAACATAATCAATTTCAGGAAATTCTTTTAAAATTAATTCTACCTTTTTTTGTGTTTCTGTTGATTTAGCTAAACTGATATTGCTTTCTCTTACGACAGTAATCATTATATCACCTTCTTTTAATTGAGGAATAAAGTCTGATCCCATTCTAAAAAAAAGAACTATAGCTAAACTAAAAATTAGAATACTAAATCCTAAAGCAGCTTTATGATGTTTAAACCCAAATAGTAAAACTGGTAAATAAAATTGATTTATTTTTTCTTTTAATTTATTTTCTTTCTTTTTTTTGCTAGGTGATTTAATTAAATTCAATGAAAGAATTGGAATCAATAGAATTGTGATTATATAACTTCCTCCTAAAGAGAGTAATACTGCTTCTGCCATTGGTCTAAACATTTTTCCTTCTATTCCATCAAGGGTTAAAATTGGAATATATACAAACATCACTATAAAAATCCCATAAGTTACTGGTTGTAAAATTTCTTTAGAAGAGTCCAAAACAAATTGAATTGGATTTTGAATTTCTTGTTCACCTAATTCTTCTTTTTTTGCTAGGGTATTTTCTATCATCACAATTGCTGCATCTACTAAAAGACCAAAGTCAATTGCACCTAAACTCATTAAGTTGGCAGAAATATGAAATACATACATTCCAATTGCTGCAAACAACATTGAGAATGGAATGATAAGAGATACATAAATGGATGCTCTCAAATTTCCTAATACTAAAAACAAAACTAAAATTACAAGTAATGCTCCTTCGACTAAATTTTTTGAAATTGTTGTAATTGTGGAGTTCACTAAAAAACTTCTTTCATTCAGAATTCTAATTTCAACATCTTCAGGAAGTTGTATGATTTTAAAAAAAGATTTTAAATCTTGAACTGTTTCTCTACTATTTGCACCCATCAACATCATCACTGTTCCAAGTACAATTTCATTTCCATTATGCGACGCAGAACCAACTCTTTGTGCACCATGTTCTCTGAGAATTGCAATATCTTTAACTCTTATAATTCCACCAGTTCCAACTTGTTTAATTGGCATCAATTTTAGTTTTTCCAATTGTAAAGAACTTCCAAGGGATCTAAGAATAATCATTTCATCGTTTTTTTCAATATACCCACCACCAAAATTTTCTCCAATTGATTCTAAGGCATTAGTAATTTCATTTATGCTAATTCCATAAAATATTAATTTTTCTGGAATCAAATCAATATGTATCTCCCTCAAATAGCCACCAATTGTATCAACCTCTGCAATATTTTTTACATGATTTCTGATTTGAGCTCGAATATTTAAATCTTGCACTGTTCTTAAATAGAGAAGTTTTTCAAGCTCTGACTTTTTTTCTAAAGCACTTCCTTTTTTAACTTCAACTGAATACATACAAATTTCTCCAAGCCCAGTTGTAATTGGAGTGAGCTCAGGAGTTACATCTTTTGGGAGTTTATCTTTTACATTTTGTATCCTTTCTAATACAATTTGTCTAACTTTATAAATATCAGTTCCATCTTCAAATGTTAAAACTACATTAGACAATCCAAATTTAGAAAGTGAACGAATATCTTTTAAACTAGGAATTCCAGCTAGTTCAGTTTCTAAATAAAATGTAATTGTTTTTTCTACTTGTTCAGGGTCTAGTGAGCCAGATTTGGTATTTACTTCCACAATTACATTTGATATATCTGGAAGTGCATCAAGTGAAACTTTAAAAACTGAAATCACTCCAAATAGAAATAACAAAATGGCAAAAAGAAAAATCCAAAGTCTATTGTTTAAAGAAATTTTAATTATACTATTGAGCATTTGTTTCTCCAATAAATTCAGGATTATTTGTTAAAAATAAAATATTTGTGTATTTATCTACATACTCCAGTTGAATATCATATATAGCATGATGGGTTTCATGAAGCTCGGTTTCCAATTCCAAATAATTAATCAAATTTAATCTTCCTTTTTTAAATTCTAAATCTGCAAAATTTAATTTGGTTTCCATTTCTGAAATGGAGGAGATCGAAAATTTTTTTAATATTTCTTTCACTGATTCATAATCAATAATTGCAGCTTTTAATTTACTAATTAACATTTTGGTTTGGTGAGACAATAAATAGTTTTCAGAAATAATTCTAGATTCAATACTTTTAATTTGATTTTGATTTCTATCTAGCACAGGTAAATTAAATGTAAGTCCAAAATCAAAAAATCTATTTGCAACTCCTGACCTATCTTCTCCAATTGAGCCTTGTAATTTTATATCAGAATATTTTTCAAGATTAGCAAGTTTTGCTTCTGCAATTGATTTTTGAATTAAAATTTTTGCTTTTTTTAAGATTGGATTTTTTTCCAACATTTCATTTGCAATTTTATCTTTATTCAATTTAATTCCATTTTTAAACCATGAAGATTTTATTTTAGCTTGTGTTGCAAGTCCCAAAAAGAAATTCAATTTTTCCCATTCCAAAAATTGGTCTCTTTCTAATTCTATTAAATGTTTATTTAAATTTAAAAGTCGATTTTGAATGATATATAATTCTGATTTACTTTGTGGTGTAATAAAAACTTTGTTTTTCATAAAAGTTTCCATTACTGTAAATCTTTTTACTCTGTCTTTAATATGAGTGGCTTTTTCAGAAGAAATTAAGTATGAATAAATAAGTTTTATTACGCTATAACGATATTCTAATTTTTTTTCTTCAAGGTTTGCTTCTAATGACTTCTCATTTTCACCAGCAATTTTAATTCGGAGATCTCTTTTACCTGGATAAAAAAAATCTTGGCTAAGTTCAACAGCATATTCTGGACCAGCTTCATTACTAGCTCTTCTCCGTCCATAATCCAATTTTATACTTGGATTTTTAAATTTTCCAGCTTGCCTTTTTAAAAATTCTGCTTCCTCCACACTTGCTTGCCCAGCGAGAATAATATCTGCTTTTTGTTCAGCTAATAAAACTAGTTCTTCGATAGAATACTCTTTAATTGTTTGTGAAAAAATAATTTGGCTTATTGATAACATTATAAATAAGAATAAAAATTTGAAATATTGCATAATCATCTCCTGAATGAATTGTAATTTAAGTTTAAAGTATATTAGAAAATTCTAATATTTAAATCTCAAATTTGGAGATGAATAGAGTTTAAAAAAAGGAATGAATTTTTTGGAGAAAGATAATGTGTTTTATCAGTGAATTTAGAATTAGAATTTGGTTCCGTTAAAAAAAATGAAATCAATACTACTGAATTTACTAAAATAAATGATTTGATGAATTTAAATTTACTTGGGTTTGAAAAATCTTGTTCACAGAAGCAATTAGTTTCCTGTTTTTCATGTTCTTCACAATTTTCAGAAAATGGAACATGAGTTTTGTCAAATTGAGTAACTACAAATTCATCATTTGGGCAAAGAATTCCAAGTTGATTCAGTATTTTACAATTTAGAAAAAGTAATAAACTTATTCCTAAAGCAAAACTAAACAACTTTGATTTCATAAGTTCTATTTTTGGATTCTGAATTTTTTTGTAAATGAAATAAATTGAAATTTAATTTAAACTAAATAAAATTATTATTTTAAAAAAAATTCCATTCACTATAAATCGTTCTTAAACCTAATTGCCAATCCCTCAATCAACAACTCATTATTAAAAACAAACCACCTTTTAAAATCTTCTCCACATCAGAAGTATTATTCAAATAAAATATATCAATTAGATAACGGTCTAATTTGTCTTTGGAATGAGTTTTGATAATTAAAAATTTACAGTCTTTTAATTCGTTTTCGATGAATTTTTTTGCGGATAATCCTTGTTTGGTGAAAATTTCTGGAGAGTCGATACCTCTAAGTTTTAGTCTTTGCTAAAATAAAATTAAAAATCCTAAGTAGATGTTTACAAGAATTGTATCGCAATCTATTACTCTTTCAAGATAAGCTTTGTAGGTAAAAAGTTCTTTGATTTTATCAAGAGCAAATGAGGCTTTTGATGCGGAGATGGAGTCAAGGGTATTAAGTGCAGAAAATGATTATTTAAAATCCAAAACAAAACCTCCAATGAGCGATTCTGAATTAGCAGATTTGAATAAGCCAGAGAATAGAGATAGAAAAGAAGCTTTATTAAAACAAATTGGAGCTAATGATAAAGATAACCAAGCAAAAACAACATCTAGAACAACTGATGAAAAGAAAGCTTATGGTGAAATTGGAGATGGATTTAGAAACTTAGGAACAATGTTTGGCGTTGGTGGAAGAGCATCAGGTGAATCTGGGTTTGTGGATGCAGATGGCAAGTTTCATCCAAGGACTTGTTTTGTGAAGGGGACACTTGTTTACACTGCAACAGGACTTAAACCAATTGAAGAAATTGTTGTTGGTGAAATGGTTCTTTCTTGGAATGAAAAGACTGGTAAGAATGAGTATAAGAAGGTAAAAGAACTATTTCATAACAAAGTAGATGTTCTAGTGAAAGTTAAAATAGATGAAAAAAATTTTATAGAAACTACTTTAGGTCATCCTTTTTATGTTGTGAGACAAGAAAAAGAAAATCAGTCCACAAAATTTTCTGGTGGTTGGTTAGAAGCTAAAGATTTAAAATCAGGTGATAAACTTTTAAATGAAAAGGGTGAAATAGTAAATGTAAAAGAAATAATTTTTGAAGTTCAAGAAGAATTAGTTGAAGTATTCAATTTTGAAGTTGAAGACTTTCATACTTATTATGTTTCAAACAAAAAAGTTCTAGTTCATAATCTTTGCCTACCTGTTATCGTTGCCGGCGCAGCAGTTGGATTTAGAGCATGCATGAATAATCCAACATGTAGAACTCAGTCAGCAATAATCACCGCTGAAATAGGAATGGGGCTTTACAAGGCTGGTGAGGTCGCTGTTGACTATTATAAGAAAAATAGGAAAGACAATGCACAAGAAATAACAATTGTAACACCTCCAGATATTGTTCCATTCAAACCTGAAGATCCAAAAAAACCAGCAACAACTGTTACAGTACCTCATAAAGAACCTCATAAGCCAACTCCACCGAGCTATTTTCCAAATAAAAACGGCTCTGACGTAACACCTGCTAGAATTAAAACTGTTGCTACCCAATCAACTGATATAGTAACAAACTCTAGACCAGTAAATGAAACAAATACTGGTAATGAGATAACTCCAACTAGACCAGGATTTTTTTCTGAAACATGGCAAGGTATAACAAATGGATTTGGAAATGCAAGACGATTTATTTCTGATGCAGGAACTGCTTTTGTAAATGGTCTTGGTCGAGTTGGTAATTATGTAAGTAGTAGTTTTGATAGGATCAGAGAAAGAGTATCTTCCGTTTTTCAACCTAACCAAACAAGGATGTCAACTGGTTCAATAAAAGATGATGATGAAAAAAAGATACAATTATCTTTAAAAGAGACTCAGAAAAAAAAACAAGAGGAACTTTCAAGAAATGCTGATAATAAAAAACCTCAGCAGGAGCAACAACAGCAAGGTTTTTTTGATTATATTAAAAAAAGAAATGGACATCTATCTGGAAATGTTCATCCTGTAACAAAAGTAACTTTCGATAATGATGGTTTCCCAGATTTTTCCAACTTTCTTTATCAAAGTGGTCCTAATCAAGTTTATATATATCCAAGTGGTGATAGGATTCGCGACAATGAAGCTGCGAATCATGCAGCTGGTTATGATTTTACTCCAGAGGGGTATGTTTGGCACCACCATCAAGATTTTGGAAAAATGCAATTAGTCGATGAAAAAATTCATAAACAAACTGGACATACAGGGGGATTTTCATTATGGTGACTTTTAGCCACACTAAAATATCTATTCAAATAAGCGATATAGAGAATATTGAGAAATATGTTCAGTTAATATTACCTGAAGAGTATAAAAAACATCTGCTTAAATATAATGGGGGGCGTTGCAAACCCAATATTTTTAAATTTTTTGAAAAAAATAAGCTAGCAAGATCAAATGTTGAGTGGTTTTTTGCTATACACAATGGTGAGTTAAGTAACTTATTAGACAATATAAATGATTACAAATTGAAACATAAGAGATTACCAAATCAGATTTTTCCAATAGCACGAGATGCATTTGGGAATTTAATATGTATTTCTTGTGGTGAAAAAGATTTTGGATCAATTTACTTTTGGGATCATGAAAATGAGGTTGATTATCAAATTGAAAATGATAATAACTATGATAACCTATATTCCATTGCAAAGAGTTTTAATGACTTTATAAATTCACTTGAGTAAATTTGATAGAATAAAAACTCAAATTAAAATGAAAAAAATTCTCCTTCTACTAATTCTTTTAAAAATACTATCGTTTAACGATAGTATTTTACAAAACAAGTTTGGTAACTTTAGAAATGAGTTAAATGGAAAATTAGCGAGCTACAAGGGAGAGGATTGCGAGCGTTTATTTCTATTAAGTTTTTTTCAAATTTTATTTTTAAAAATTTTATAATGCCTTTAAATTTGTTTCACAAATTTAGCGGTTGTCTTAACGGCTACCGCCTAACACCGCTAACCTCGCTTCTTTTGGAAGCTTCGGTTGGTTCTTTTTCTTACCGGGGAAAAAGAAAAAAGCGGAACTGTTCTAGATACATTTACAAGAACAGCAGAATTGATATACACAATCACTTATTCAAATGGTGAGAAAATAGAAACAACTTGGAATCATCCATTCTGGATAGTAGCGAACAAAACAGAATTAGAAAGAGGACCCCCGACTGTTAACCAAAATATTGGAGTATCTTTATTTGGTGGAATTGAACCAAGAAAAGAGTCGCTTAACAATACTTATGCGAATGGAAAATGGAAACAAGCTAAAGACATCAAAATCGGTGATTTCTCAAAACTAGCAAACGGTAAATCACTATTAATCACAAATATACAAACTGAACATAGACATGAAAATGTTTACAACTTCACAGTTGACACCAACTCGACTTATTATGTAGGTAATGATGGTGTATTGGTGCATAATGGTAACTTATGTAGTGCCTTAAAACATGAAATAGCTAATTTTATTCAAGGTGTGAAGAATTACCCTGATCAATTTAAAAAAGGTTCAAAAGAATTAGCTAATGATTTGAAAAATGTAGCAGTAAAAGCGAAAGATAAAGCAATTCAACATGCTGAAGATTATGGAGAAGCTTTAACTGATGAAATAACAAAAGATGCTAAATGTATTACCAATCCCGGAATCTGTTCAAAACAACTTGGAAATCAATTATATGAAGCTCTGTCAGAAGGTGAGTTAAATAAGAAAATTCCAGAAAGGAACAAAGAAGGTTTTCTAGGGACAGTTCCTTTAATTTTAAATTCACCTAAAATGGCTTTGAATGTTGGAAAAGGTTATGTAAAAGATACCTTTTGTTCAAGTGGACTTTGTGGTGGTGATGCCCAAGCAAGAGCTAATTATAGTCTGGCAAAAGATACTGCTTTAGGATATGCAGGTGCATTTGCTTATAGAGGATTAAAAGCTCTTGGTAAAACTCCTAATGTAAAAATTGATATTTCAAATTTACCTAAAAATTTAGTTGATAAAGCTAAAGCAACAGATGATTTCAAAGATATTGGTAAAGGTGTCGGTGATGGAATTGACAATTTTGCAGGAAATATTTCCAAAAAATTAAATCCTAATATAAAAGATGCTTTAAGTGATTGGAAATTTGGTAAGAATCAAATTACTTGGAATGAGTATCTCACTCATATAACAAACAAATTTAATGTCCCATTCGATAAAAAAATTAGTGACGTAGTCGAATCGGGTGTTTATAAAGGCCTTAGTAAAGATCATGCAGAAGCAATATTTTCATAGACTACAATTTTTAATTATCAAGAAATAAATTCAAGTTTACGAAAAGGAACTAATCCGATAAAAACTGAAAAAATAGAAAATCTAATAAATAGTGGGTTAGATAAATTACCATCAGCACAAGCGGGAAAAAAATTATATAGAGGAATAGAAATTCCTGAAATTGAGCTTTCTGCATTTTTAAACTCATACAAAAAAGGTGAAAAAATTACTTACAATGATTTTATATCTTGTGCAAATAATATCAAAGATTCATTTACAAGTGAAATGGGAAAAAATATTAAAATAGAAATAATTCCTAAAATTAACAGTAATGCAAAGGATATTCATGATTTGAGTTTTGGAAAATATGTGAAAGATACAAAAAGCGAGTTCCTCTTCAAAAGTAAAACCAATTTCGAAATATTAGATAATAAATCAATTGGCAAAAATGATTATAAAATACTAATGAAAGAGTTATGATATGAAATATTCATTAAGAAATATAAAGAAAATGAGCGAACGAGAAAGAGTAGCATATTGGTTCCAAAGCTTTCGAGCAAGTTTCAATACCGAAACTATGGAAATTAATAAAAATTGTTGTAAAAAAGAACATTACTCAGAATGGGTAAGTTTAGGACATGAATTTATTGAAGCATTCTGGGTTGCAGTAGAGGAATTTGATTGGTTTACAGTTCAAGAGGGGGAATTTATTAACTTTATGCGAGAACATATCAATTCCTTTGAAAAATAAAGGTAAATGTCTAAGATGTGTTGAGACAACAAGTGTACCCACCAAAAAGTCAGAATCAGTCCATTATGTTGTGTACCTTTCTTGGTTTTGCAAATCCCATGAGTAGGAATGATGCAAACCACTTACTTGAAGGGTTGCTTTCAGGATAGGGTTGCTTTCTGGTTTAATATTCACATCTCTACCGAGAGGAGAATCTCTTGCTAAGTGGGAATGAGTTCTAAATAAATTCCTCAATCCAAAAATAAACTTCTCAAATAAAAAAAATATATTCTCGATATTTTATCCATGACCGACAAAATTCCTTTTACAGATAATTTTTTATTCAAAGCACTGTTCGCTTCGCTCAAATGATGAATTTAGAATTATAAATTATGAATTGATGTATTCATAAAAATTTTCATTTATCATTTAACATTTATCATTTTTAATTCTCGAGCTTGCTCAAGATAAAGCCAGTGAGTTGGAAAAACTATCAGCATTAGATATTCACACTAAAGATAGAAAAGGGAATAAATTTCTAATTGAAATGCAATCGCAAATGGAAGTTGGTTTTGAAAAAAGAATATTATTTTATTCATCAAAAATATATACAAAGTCTTTAAAAAATGGAGAAGAATATTCTTTATTACCGAAAATTTATTCAATAAGTTTTTTAGAATTTGATTTATTGAATCTAGAACTCGCTTTTCAAATAAAATTTAATACATATAAAATCATGCTTTTTATTTTGAGCTTCTTCATCATCTTTTGTCTTTTATTTGATAGCAGATTTTACAAAACAAAATTTTAAAATAAACCATAATAGAAATCTTTATCAATAATATTAATTTTAATTTTAAAGAAAAAATCATTTGAAAAAAAAATCTATGGAATAGAATCTTGATTCAGAATTTGTTTTTGGAGAATCATATGGCAGTTGCAGCACATACTAGTGGAGTTGGAAATTCAAGTGGAGATTTAGTAACAAGATTAGTTGATGCAACTAGAAAAAATAATTTATCTAATAATGATAGATTTAGTGAAGCACAACTTCAAGTTGCTGCAACTCATATCAAAATTTTGTTAGATGAATGTAGAAATAATTCTGTTACTGATCTCGGTCAAATTGCATATGTCTTAGGAACAGTTCGCAGAGAAGCGAACATGGGAAACTCAATGATTGAAAAAATTTCAGATGTAGACGCAAATAAACGCTACTCTAAAGAAGCACTTCCTTCACTTGGGAATGGTGATCTTGCTTCAGGTGATGGTGCAAAATTCAAAGGTCGAGGTTATGTTCAAATTACCGGTCGAGGAAATTATGCAAAATGGTCAACAAAACTTGGAATTGATTTAATTGGAAATCCAGACAGAGCTTGTGAACCAATAATTGCTGCAGACATTTGTATAATTGGAATGCGGGATGGAATGTTTGCTCCAGCTGCTGGTCCAATGTCAAAATACATTCTTGGTGCTAAAAGAGATTTTTTAAATGCAAGAGCTGTTGTAAACGGTGGAGAACTAAAAAGATTTCCTGAAAAAGCAAAACTAATTGTGAGTTATTCAGAAAGTTATTACGCTGTACTCAGTTCGTAATTTTTTTTAGGATTATTTGGGCGATTCGAGACTTTGTCTCGACCGCGCTTTTCGTTTCAATTCCTAACGGAATTTCCACTTCAATCGCTATCGCTTGTTTTGAAAAAACTAAATCTAGATTGGAAAAATTTTTATTTATTTCTTAAATATTCAGCAAAACAAAAAAAGCGAAACTGATCGAAGCGTTATCAAAAAATTTTGTATAAAATTTTTTGATAGTAGCTGAGAGCAGGTTTTCTAATGTAGACAAAGTCTACATTAGAAATTCGCCCAAGGATTTTGCAAGTTATCAATTTTAAAACCTTCTTCCAAACAAAATACAAAAGATTTAATAACCAAAATAGGAAATTTTAAAAATTATCACTATTGGATTTGACAAATTAAAAATTATATCATTATTGAAATTATGATTGAACCAAGAATAGAAATTTTAACTGAAAAAAAAATAATTGGTAAAAAAATGATTATGAGCCTTGCTGAAAATAAAACACCTGAGCTTTGGAAAAGTTTTATACTAAGAAAATCAGAAATTAAAAATTCTGTTTCCAATGATTTAATTTCAATACAAGTTTATGATTTGGATTACTTCAAAAATTTTAGTCCAATGAATCAAATTGAGAAATGGGCAAGTCTTGAAGTAGAAGATTTTGATTTTATTCCAAAAGATATGGAAACATTTATTTTAAAGAATGGCCTTTACGCTGTTTTTGATTATAAAGGTTCAAGTAATGACCCAAAAATTTTTCAATACATTTATTCTATTTGGCTACCTAAATCTGGTTATGTGTTAGACCATAGACCTCATTTTGAAGTATTAAGTGAAAAATATAAACATAATGATCCAAGTTCAGAAGAAGAAATTTGGATACCTATTAAAAAAGTTTAATCTAGAAATAACTTCAAAGAAATAAATTTCCATTGTAATTTAAGCTTTTTTGAAAATTTTAGTAGTATGAAATTTATTTTTATCAATTTAATACTACTATTGAATCTATTTTCTGTAGAAAAAAAACAAATCACTTCATTGGACGAATTATTCGGACTTTGGGAAATTACCAAAACTGAACCATCAACTGATTCAGTAATAAATTCTTTAAATTCAAAAAAGTTTTCAATTTCCAAAGATAGAATTCAAACTTTAGAAAAGAACTCTCTTCTTCCAGAAAATTGTGAAAATTCAGGTTTAAATCAAAAACCTAATACATTACAGAAATTTTCAAAATATTCTCAAATCAAAAATTTATTAAAATTAAAACCAGATGAAAAAATCAATTTGATTCAAACAAATTGTTCTGAAAGTCCATTTGCAGAATTTATTTTTATTCCGAAACTAGATTCAATTGCAATATATTTAAAATCAAAATCTGATTCTTTAATTTTAGGGAAGAAAATTTCTAAAACTGCAATTTTTATTCCAAAAGCAGAAGTTGTAAAAGAAACAGTTTATCAAACAGTAGGGGTAGTACCAAATCAAACCCAAATAGTTGAAAGTACTCTTCAACCATTTTCATTTTATTATACAGACAAAGCAATTGATGCAATTAAACAATTAGAATCTTATCGTGATTATGTTTATCTTGATGGTAATAGAAATCCAATCTTTGGCTACGGGCATTTAGTTCCTCCACATGAACTTGAAATGATGAAAGAAAAATATGGTTATGAATATTATGATGATGCTAATGAGCAAAAATATTTTCAAGAATCTTCCAAAAAACCAAGCTCAGAAGAAAGACTTCAAATTGTAGAAACATATTTAAGACAAGATTGTGATATCATCATTAAGAACATGAAAAAAAACATAAAAGTTCCACTCACTCAATTTAAAATAGATTCAATTGTAATTTATTTATTTTGGAGAGGATCTTATGCAAACAACAAAGAAGTAAAAGAATTTTATGATTTGGTAAATTCTAAAAATGATCAGTCAGTTGCTAGCTTTATGACAGATCGAGTAAAAAAAGATTCTTCAGGTCAGGACATTCCTTTTCTTGGAGGACATTATCCAAGACATAGAAATACTGCTAAATTGTATTTAAATGGATCTTACCATGATAATTGGTTAATAGATAATTTATGATTTCACTTAAAAAAAACAATCAAAATATCATTACAAAAAAAATTCTACTTATTATTTTAGATGGGGTTGGCTACACTGAAAAAAAAGCAGATGAAGGAAATGCAATTGACAAAGCAAATTTACCTGCACTCAAAAATCTCTGGAAAAATCATCCTTGTATTCAAATTCAAGCACATGGAAAAGCTGTTGGAATGCCATCAGATGAAGATATGGGAAATTCTGAAGTTGGGCATAATGTTTTAGGCTCAGGAAGAATTTTTGACCAAGGTGCAAAATTAGTTTCCAATTCAATTAATTCAGGAGAATTATTTAAAGGTAAAACTTGGACAGATTTAATTTTAAATGTAAAATCAAATTCTAGCACATTACATTTTCTTGGTTTGTTTTCAGATGGGAATGTTCATTCGCATATCAATCATTTAACATCGCTTATTCGCAATGCAAAATCAGATGGGGTAAAAAAAATTAGAATTCATGCACTTCTAGATGGAAGAGATGTTCCAGAAAAATCTGCATTAGAATATATTGATAATTTTGAAAAATTTTTAGCTGAAATTAGAACACCTGATTTTGATATACAGTATGCATCTGGTGGTGGTAGAATGACTATCACAATGGATCGTTACGAAGCAGATTGGAAAATGGTGGAGCGAGGTTGGAAAGTTCATGTGCTTGGTGAAGGAAGAAAATTTTCTTCAATCACAGAAGCAGTGGAAACTTTTAGAAAAGAAGATCCAAAAGTAATAGACCAATATCTCCCTGAATTTGTCATTGTAGATGAAAAAAACGAACCTACTGGAAAAATTTCAGACAACGATTCTGTTGTATTTTATAATTTTCGTGGAGATCGTGCAATTGAAATTTCACAAGCCTTTAGTTATGAAAATTTTGATAAATTTGACAGAGTTAAATTTCCAAAAGTATATTTTGCAGGGATTATGCAATATGATGGAGATTTAAAAATTCCAGAAAATTATTTGGTTCCTCCCCCAAAAATTGACAAAACTTTGAGCGAATATTTGATCTCTGAAAAAATAAAAGAATATGCCTTGTCAGAAACTCAAAAATTTGGACATGTAACATTTTTTTGGAATGGCAACAAATCAGGTTATTTAGATAAAAATTTTGAAACTTATCATGAAATCACTTCTGATATAATTCCATTTGACCAAGCTCCAAATATGAAAGCATTTGAAATTACAGATAATTTAATCGAAGTGATAAAATCAAATGAATATGAATTTATTCGTGTAAATTATCCAAATGGAGATATGGTTGGGCATACTGGAAATTTTCATGCCACTGTAAAAAGTTTAGAAGTGCTAGATGAATGTATTCAAAAATTGATTACAGTTGCAGATGAAACAGGTTTTGTGTTGTTAATCACAGCAGACCATGGAAACGCTGATGAGATGTATCAGCTAGACAAAAAAGGAAAAGTCCAATTTCAAAATGGAATCCCTGTTCCAAAAACTTCTCACACATTAAATCCAGTTAATTTAGTGTTATACGACAAAGAAAACAGATTTGGTTTAGAAAAAAAAGAATCTTCAGGACTTGCAAATATTGCTGGAACTATTTTAGATATGATGGGTTATGAATTACCAGAAGGATTTCATGATTCATTACTTAAAAGGAATTAGTTTGAAAACTTTGAAAAAATTTAAACAATCAAAATACTTTAATACATTTTGTTATGTCTGGACAGCTTTTTTTGGAACTCTAGCTTTTGCTCCATACAGTTTGTCATTATTTGCAGTGCTTTCACCATTTGGATTATTTTGGTTTGAAGAAAAATATTCTAAACAATACAAAATCATTTTTAAAAAAGGATTTTATTTTTCATTTTTCTTTTGTTTATTTTCTTATTATTGGATTATGTATATGCTTAATGAATTTGGCGGATTTCCATACATTATTGCATTTCCATTATTTTTATTGTATTGTTTTATTGTGAATTGGAAATTTCCAGTTTTTATTGCACTTTTTGGCTTTCTTAAAAGAAAAGTGGGTAAAAGAAATTTTTTACTGCCAGCATTTTGTATTTTAGTTGCAGAGTTTGGAACTTATCAAATTTTCCCTTGGTATTACGGAAACCTACTTGCGAGTAATATTATTTTAGCTCAATCAATTGAATATTTTTCTGTATATGGGCTTTCAGCATTAACATTAATTTTGTCTTATGCTTTATTTAGTTTTCCATATAAAAATTTTTCTAAACAAGATTATACTTATAAGAAAAAAGTTCTTTGGGTTTATTCCATTCCTGTTTATATTTTGATTTCGTTTTTTTCACTTGGATATTTTTTATTTTTAAAATGGGATAGTATTACACCAATAAAAACAAAACAAGTTTTGATGATTCAACCAGATGCACCGTTAGAATTTAGAGATGGAAGATCTGTTCGTGAAGCAATGGAAGATTTAATGTTCAGAATTGAAAGATTGGTTCTTGATGGTTCAGAGAAAATCAAACCAGATTTAATTGTATTACCCGAATCAGCTGTTCCGTTTTTTTCTGCTCATAATACAGATGCAACAACTCTATTTGAAAATGTATATTGGTATCGTTATGAAGCATTAATTTTTCAACTGACCAATAGACTTAAAACAAATTTTTATTTTAATGAAATTGATGCTTCTTATAAAAGTAATATAGGGGATAAAAAAAATTTACGTTATCATAATAATTCTGTAATATTTGATCCAAATGGAGATCGAAAAGAAAATTATTACAAATCCTATTTGCTAGCTTTTGGGGAATACATACCGTTAGGTGAAATTTTTCCGGTTTTGTATTCTATTGTTCCTCAGATTGGAAGATTTATTCCTGGTGAAGAGCAAAATTTTATTACATATTACAAAAATAAAAATGAAGTTAAGTTTGGAAAAGCTCATCTCAAATGGGCAGATTCATCATATATGAACATGGCACAAACCAAAGAATACTACAAAGAAAATAAAACAGAAGTTATCCCAGATGGAAAATTTCTGCCACTTACTTGTTACGAAGTAATCATTCCTGAGTTTGTTAGAAAATTTTATAAAAATGATATGCCAGAATTTATTGTGAACACTACAAATGACAAATGGTATGGACCAACTGTTGAAACTGCAGAACATCTTGATCTAGCAAGAATTCGTTCTATTGAATATAGGCGTTGGATGGTTCGCTCAACAATGTCTGGCTCCTCTGCTTTTGTGGATCATCTTGGAAGAATTGTTGATGATAAAAAAACAGAATACTTAACTGTTGCTCATTATGGAAGAGAAGTTTCGGTGATTGATTCAGGCCCAACTTTTTATTTAAAATATGGAAATTTATTGATCTGGATTTTTCTTATTCTTTTTCTGATTTATATTCCAATAAAGATTAAATTTTTATAGAATGAATTTTTCCTCTGAATTTTATAACAATCAACTATTAGAAAAAAGAAAATTTAATTTTTCAAAATATAAGATAAGAAGAATTTCTTGAAAAATCAAAATTTATAAAAAATATGACTATATCATGAAACTAGCGACAGACACAATTTCACTTTCACAATATCTTATCGAAGAACAATTAAAACTTCCTTATGCTACAGGAGATTTTACAGCACTAATGAACCATTTGGTTTATGCAGCAAAAATTGTTTCTCGTGAAGTTCGAAAAGCAGGGTTGCTTGAAAATATTTTAGGCTCTACAAATAATGTTAATGTTCAGGGTGAAACCCAGATGAAACTAGATGAGTATGCTGATACTCTTTTTACAAATGCATTGAGAATTTGTGGACATTTATGTGTTATGGCTAGTGAAGAAAATGAAGGGATAATAGAAATACCTTCAGAATATAAAATTGGGAAGTATACTTTTGCTTTTGATCCATTAGATGGTTCGTCAAATATTGATTGTAATGTTTCGATTGGAACAATTTTTTCTATTCATTTAAGGAAATCTCCTCATGGTACAAAAGGTATAGAATCAGATCTATTACAAAAAGGAGATTTGCAAAGATGTGCAGGTTATATTTTGTATGGTTCTTCAACTATGATGGTGATGACAATGGGATATGGAGTTGTTGGGTTTACATTAGATCCTTCTTGTGGAGAATTTATTTTATCTCATCCGAATATAAAAATTCCTGAAAGTGGTAGTATTTATTCTATTAATGAAGGAAATTATGATTTCTGGTCCGATAAAGTAAAATCTTATATTCGCAAAATTAAAAATATCCAGAACAATAATAAACCAAAAACACTTCGTTATATTGGTTCGCTGGTTGCAGATTTTCATAGGAATTTATTAAAAGGTGGGATTTTTCTTTATCCTGAAGATACAAAATCAAAAAATTATCCACTAGGAAAATTGAGACTTTTATATGAAGCATCACCAATGGCTTTTATCGCAGAACAAGCTGGAGGAATGGCAGTAACAGTTGATGGTGATAGAATTCTTGCACTAGAACCAACATCACTTCATCAAAGAACAACTTTGATAACAGGAAGTAAAAAAGAAGTGGAGTTTTTTTTGGAATACACTAAAACCAAAAACGAATATTCGATTTAACTTAAGAATTGTTTAATTTTGAAAGATTATTTCCTTTTACATATTTAAAATAATCCCTTTCAACAGCTTGGAAGAGAAAATTATAATAACCTGAAGTACCTTCACTTTGCCCAGCCGCCGCTTTAAATTTGAAACTTTCAGCAATTTGATTTCTAATGTGGGGAGATTTTAAATCCATACGATTTAAAATTATTAAATTTGATTTTCCTTTGGGAACTAAATCATTAGGCACATTTATTAAAGCTGAGTGAAATAACAAAGCATTTTCAACTGTAGAAATAATTTTATCATCAGATTTTTCTTTTGCAAGTAAAGGTGAATTAGATTTAATTACTTCTAAGTTTGCAATGATAGTTTCTTTTAAAGAATGTCTATCAAAAATTCTTTCATCTATTGAAGTATATCTTGGTGAAAAAATATAATTTTCTGATGCTTTAACAATTAAATTCGTATTTTCAGTATTTGAATTTTGATTATCATCATTAGAATTTTTTTCTTCTTCTATTGCTTTATTAAAGAATGGTTTTTTTCTGAAAATAACTGAAAAAAGAAAACCAACAATAAAGCTAATTGGAATTGCTAATAATAAATAAATCAATTCTGAATAGTTTTTATATAATACCATAAAATAAAACAATGAAACTAAAAAACCAAATACACCTGCTAGAATATTAAAAGAATCTTTTAATTCTGCTTTTTTTCGAATTCTTTCTTGTTCAGCATACATCTCATCAATTTGAAAAAGATATTTTGTTTTTTGAACTTCTGAAATCCCTGTATCAATTAAAGAAGATTTTGTTTGTCTTAATCTTTCATGAATATGATTTGCTATATCTAATTGTTTTTTATAAGAAGAATTTTCAATACTAAGTCTTGTTAAATTATGAATTACACTTGTAATATAAGCAGGATTCGTTACATAAAAAAATTGTTTTCCATCACCACTAGTTGCTTCAAAATATCCATATTTTGAATTTATTTCACGTTTTAATTCTTTTTCCAATTCATAGAGAAGTTGTTTGTTCCCAATTCCTGATTTATTTAATGTAGACTTGATATCCAAAACAAAAAGTGTTGATTTTTCTTTAGAATGATCATCAATTTTTTTTTGAATTGAAACAAGAAATAAATTTGAAAGATTTTTTTCTTTAATATCAGAAAGACCTTCTGCAATTGAAAAAAATCTTTTACAAATTTTTAAAGATTCAGTAACCAAATCAAAACATTTTTTTGTTTGTTCTTCAAGTTGTATTGGAAGATTATTCATTAAATTCCCAATTTCCTCTTCTCTTGTTTTTAAATCTTCTAGTTCTATTCCAACTTTAAAATCAAATTTCTTTTTAAAATTTTCAAGTTTTGTTAAAAAAACTGAATAGCCATTTTTTTCAGCGAGAGGTTGGATAAATCTTAAAATAAAATTTTGGAGTGAATTAATCTGAGTTTTATAATGAATCAAAATTTCTGGGACTCTTTTAAATTCTCCACTTAAATCAAATTCTACTTTTTCATCTATGATATGATAATCAGGAGTAATTTCTAGAATTTTTTCTAATTTAATTCCATATTGTATAAAGTCTGTGATAAAATCATAATTAGGAATATAAGAATATGGATGAAAACCTTTTTTAATTAGATGTACGATTTCATTTTCAAAAGAAATTAGTTTTGGATAAAACCAAGAATTCCCATCTTTTTGTTGCATGATAAGAGAAATATCTTCTGTATCAAAAACAGGATTTCTTTGTTTTTGTCTTGTCGATAAGATTTGTTCTATAACTTTTTTTGAAAAATCAAAACAATTATTTCTAAAAGGTTTTATGGGAGTCTCTTTTTCTTTCTGAGGAGCAATAATCAAAATTTTTGAGATTACATGGTTATTTTCATTAAATAATATTGGATAAAGATAGCCATGTTTTTCTTTACCGTTAGAAAAAGTATCCAACATTTGTTTTAATGCTTGGCTAATTGATTGTGTCGATTTGTCTGATTCTTTGATAGTCCCATCTTTAGCTAAAAGTTGAGCTAAAAAATCTAGGCTAAGTAAAGATTGTATTGAAGATTCACCTGCATTCAGTTCAGTTAATTGTGAGTGTCTGAGTCCGACTAAGTCTAAAATCTTTTTTAAAATTGGAGTGATTTTTTGATATTGGGGTAAATGAATGACATCACTAGACTCAGATCTTTTTTCTTCTTTTTCAGGAAGTGAAAATACTTTTGGGTCAGTTAAATTAATTTTTAAATCCATAAACCTAATTCACGGCTTATAGAATAATTTGTTTCATAAGCCTTATTTGTTTTTTTTTGATAATGTCAACTTTAGAATTTAACAAAGACTTATCTTTCACAACTAATTGCCCATTGTGAAAAGATAAATTTTTATCACCTAAGAACTCTGAAATTTTTTCACTATCTATATTATCAGAATCGACCATCTTGAGCAGTTCATTTAATGAAAAACGAAATATATATTTATCTTTTATTTCTTGAATTTCGGTTTTAGTGATTTCATCAGCAATTAACATTTGAAGTTGTATATAAAGCTTAACATTAGGGTCAGTTACCTTGAGCATAAAAACCCTATGGTAGGCAAACCAGAGTCTTCTTGAAATTAATCTAAAAATTTCAAATAATAAGTCTTTATCAGATTTTTCTAACAAACTAGAGGAGGTGAATCTTCTAATTTTTGAATCTTCAAAAGCAGTTGCAGTTGCTGATCTAAATCTTTTGTTTAAAATTGCCATTTCGCCAAAAAATTCACCTTTTGTACAAATCCCTAAAATAATTTCTTTACCGTTTAACAATTTAGAAATTTTTACTGAACCTGCCTGCACTCTATAAAAAAAATCATCTTCTTTTTCATTTTCTACAAATATTATGTCGTTTTTTTTGATTAAGAATTCTTCATCATCAGTATATTCTAGATAGGATGGAATGGAATAGCGAGTATCTAAATTTTGAAGTTCTTTTTTAGCTAGATCTAATTTTATTTTATTTTTTTCTTTGTAAAAATCAGTTCGGATATATTTACTTAATGAAAAACATGCCAACCTAATTTGATTATTTAATATATAACTTTTTACATTATCTAAAATTTTTTCAGGTTCTTCAGTTTTCACCAATGAAGTAGTTTTGAAAGGATCAATATGATCGATGAAAATTTGTAATTTTTCAGAAAGTTTAGTTAAAATCTTTAAATATGTATCAGGATTTTTTTTAAGATAATCAAAAAAATTATCAATTCCAAGTTTGATAATTAAACAATCTGTAACTGCTGTAAGAGTTGATGAATGTGGGTTTTTTGTAACTGCTGAAACATAACCAAAAGTGTCACCAGCAGTATAAAAATTAATTGATTTATTTTGAAATTGAAAAACTGAATCTATAGCAATTTCACCAGATTTTAAAATATAAACATAACCCTGATTTGGAGTGTTTGCCATAATAAAAATTGAGCCTTTAGTTACATTAAGAATTGATTTATGATTCATAAAAATTAGATTTTGACATTTTAGTATAGTTAACTGATTTGTAAATTCTGATTTTTGAATGAATAATTTTTTGGGAAAATTTTTCATTAGAAAAAATAGATAGTTATGCAAAAGTTTAGGGAGTTCCCATTCAGAGGAATAAAAAGTCCTCTGAATGGTCGGGCTTTTCGCTACTTCTTTTATAAACTTGAGACATAGGTCTCATGTTTATAAAAGAAACGCTTCAATCCCTAACTCTTGAGTTG
>JAAFIR010000006.1 GCA_013297885.1 Leptospirales bacterium
AACTATTTGGATTTAGTTAGGTTATTCAATACAAAAAGGTTTTAGATACTGAAAATTAATTAAATACTATCCAATTTTTCAACTCAAGAGTTAGGGATTGAAGCGTTTCTTTTATAAACATGAGACCTATGTCTCATGTTTATAAAAGAAGTAGCGAAAAGCCCGACCATTCAGAGGACTTTTTATTCCTCTGAATGGGAACTCCCAAAACTTTTGCATAACTATCTAGAATTTTCTCATTTAGAATATTTCTTTACAAGGATTCTTTTTTTTTAGATTAAGAATAAACTAAAGGAAAGACTATGTCAGTTGTTAAATCTAAAATCAGAACAATCCCTAATTGGCCAAAACCTGGAGTTATGTTTCGTGACATTACTTCTTTGATCTTGGACCCAGAAGGACTTGCATTAACTATAGGAACATTTGTGGCTCGATATGAAAAAGCTGGTATCACAAAAGTAGCTGCAATTGAAGCTCGTGGATTTATCACAGGTGCTGCAATTGCATTTCAACTTGGAGTTGGGTTTGTACCTGTTCGTAAAAAAGGAAAACTTCCAGGCGAAACAATTAAACAGGAATATGACTTGGAATATGGAACAGACGTAATTGAAATTCATAAAGACTCGATAGTTCCAGGTGACAAAGTTTTAATAATGGATGATTTAATTGCAACAGGAGGGACATTAGGGGCTGCAATTCAATTAATTCAAACATTAGGTGGAGAAGTTTTTGAAGCAGGAATTATAGTAGATCTTCCAGACCTCGGAGGAAAAAAATTAATTAAAGAAAAATTTGGTGTAGATGTATTTGCAATCTGTGAGTTTGAAGGACATTAATTTTCTTGTGGATTTTTCTTTGGATCTTTTGAAACTCTGATTTTGATTTCATTCCCAAGAAAATTCCAACTAACTTCAAATAGCTGCTTTAGAATATGAATTCCTCTTCCTGAAGGAACTGATTTTCTTCCTGCATCTCTAGGGTCTGGAACTTTTGTTGGTTCAAAACCTTTTCCGGCATCAATCACGTATAAGTCAATAAACTTACTTGTCTCAAATACTTGCACCGTAACCATATCTTCCCATCTTCTTCCTCCATGTTCAACAGCATTATCTAAAGTTTCATCAATAATAATACTAAACCAAAACTCATTTAAAAATGCTTTCCAATTTTCAGATTCATAAATTTTCCAAAGTTCCTCTTTTAAATATTTTGCTCCATCAATATTAGAAGGGGCTTCTTTTTGAATAATTAATTTTGGAATCTCCCGATAAAGTAAAATAGATAATACACCTGGATAAAAACTAAAAAACTTAAATTGAATGAGAGAAGCAAAAAAGAATATTAAAAAAATTGTATCTAATAGATTTATACTGATTACAGACTTTAAAATTTTCTCTTCAAGGGTTAAAAAATAATTTAATAATAATAAAAAACTAAGAGCAATTATAAAATAAGAAATTACTCTGTAAGAATATTTTTTAAAATTGTCAGAAGAAAGTGTAAGTTTGTAAATAACAATTGAAAGAGAAGAAATAAGTCCAAGTAATGAAAAAGCTTTAACAATAAACAAATTTACAGTTAAATAAAACCTGCTCTCTAAAGGAAAATTATCTCTAATGTAAGGAGTTGATAAAACGAGTAACATTAAAAAAAATCCCATTCCTCCCAAAAAAGAAGTATAAACATTTACTACAACTTCTCTTCTTCGATAGAAAGGAAAATGAACAGCCACAACAACTGAGGAATAAATTGTTAAAAGGGAAAATAATACTGTTGCAAGTTCAAAGTTTTTTTGATCAAGAAGTTTAAAATTTTGACTTAATTCCACTAAATTCCATATTAAGAAAAAAAAACAGAAAAATCCAAAAGAGACTTTTGTTGAAGTTATTGGAATTCTTAATACTACAACTGAAAGCAGTAATAATAAAATTACAATTGAGGTTATTGGTAGAAAAAAAATTAGAAATTCATTCATAATGTCTTTACTCTTAAAATTAAATTCCAATCATTACAATTATTGAAAATTTCTTAGCATTTTAACTGAGGCATTATTCAAGACAAGTACAATTTTATTAAAAACGAGAATTCCATTGAAATATTTGAGTTACCTAATTTTTATCCATTATTCCATTTCCCTATTTTCTACTGAAACATCAGATTTTGACAAAATCAGAAAAGGTGTCGTTCAGATTAAAACTTTTTCACAAGGTCATGATGCTTTTTCACCTTGGCTTACTACTTCTGTAAGACAAAGTAGTGGGACAGGTTTTATAATTCAAAAAAATCGAATTATGACAAATGCACACGTCATTTCCAATGCAAAGTTCATTCAAGTTCAAAGACATAACCAAGCTGAATGGTTTGAAGTAAGTGTAGAATTTGTTGCACATGATTGTGATTTGGCTATCCTCAAAGCTAAAGATGAAAAATTTTATGAAGACTCAACTAGTTTTGACCTGGGTGGAATTCCAGACTTAAACTCTTCTTTGATTGTTGTAGGATTTCCAATTGGTGGGGACAAAGTTTCTGTAACACGTGGTGTTGTTTCAAGAAAAGAACAATCCACATATGCTCATTCTGAAGTGGATTCACATTTAGTGATACAAGTTGACGCTGCGATTAATCCAGGAAATTCTGGTGGACCTGCAATTCAAAACGATAAAGTAATTGGAGTAGCATTTCAAGCTGTTTCATCTGGACAAAATATTGGTTATTTAATTCCAACAACAGTTATAAAATATTTTTTAAAAGATATTGAGGATGGGGTGTATGACGGTTATGTCGAATTAGGAATTCGAAGTTTAAATTCTTTTAATGAAACTCTTAGAGAATACAGAAAAATTCCAAAAGAATTAAATGGAGTTTTTGTAACAAAAGTTTTACTTGGTGGATCTGCTTGGGGTCATTTGAAAAAAGATGATTTAATTGTTGAAATAGATGACTTACCGATTGGAAGAAACGGAACAATCACTTTAGACAAAGATGCAAGAATTGATTTTGTTGAAATTGTAGATAACAAACATGCAGGTGAGATGATTAAGCTTAAAGTTTTTAGAGAAGGAAAAATTATTAATGTAAATTTTCCGGCTAAACGTATGGATGAATATACTTTTATGCGACACAAATATGATACACCTTTTGAATATTCAATGATTGGTGGATTAATTTTTCAAGAAGTATCTCGTGACCTTTTACAAGAATGGGGAAAAAACCAAGAGACTCAAGGTGGTAGCCAATTTGTATATAGGTTTTATTCCTTTGTTGATGAAAATCTTTCTGAACAAGTTGATAACGATATTATTTTTTATAGAAAATTAGCTCATCCAATTAATTCACATTTAGATAATTATATCAATTTAATTGTAGAATCTATTAATGATGTAAAAATTAGAAACCTAAAAGAGTTCAAACAAGTTTATGATAAAATGGATTATGAATTTTTAAAAATAAAGTTTAGAGATTTTTCTGCCCCAATGATTTTAAAAAAAGAAGATATTTTGAAAGCAGACAAACAAATAAAAGAAAGATACAAAGTAGGTAAAAAATGAAATTATTTATATTAATAACTAGTTTTGCATTATCAATTTCAGCAAACTCAAAAATAAATAAAAACGAAACCAAATTAGAAACTTTTAAAAATTCGATTTTGGACATTAAAATTACTTCTCAAAGTCCAAATTTTATTTTTCCTTGGCAATCAAAAAAGCCACAAACATTAGATGCAATTGGTATTGTTGTTGAAGAAAATAAAATTCTTGTGCTCACTTCAATATTAGAACACCACACATCTATAGAAGTTAAAAAACAAAATGGTCAAATTCTTCCAGCAAAAATTATAAAACGTGATACAGAATCCAATTTAAGTTTGTTAGAAATAGAAGATAAAAGTTTCTTTTCTGATTTAAAAGCTATTCAGTTTGAAAATGAATTTAGCCCACAAGGGAATTTATCAGTTTTCGAACTAGGTGACTCTGGAAATATTCAAATTGCAAAAGCTTATAATACTGGTATTGATCAAGAAACATACCCAATTTCCTATACAAGACTTCCCTATATAAAAATTTCTTCTAGTGAAAAAATGGATGGAAATGGTGAGCTTTTAGTTGAAAAAAACAAAGCAATTGGTTTACTTTATCGTTTTACACAAAACAAAAATTCTGGAAAAGCCATTCCAGGTTTTATCATAAATCAATTTTTAAATTCAAAATCCAAATCATCTCCCTTTCCATTTAAAGGTTTTAAATTTAAACAAGTTTCAGATAAAGCTACTAAAGAATTTTATGGATTAAAAGAATCTGAAGAAGGTGTTCAAGTTACTGAAATTTTTGAAAATTCTACTTCAAGCGGAAAAATAGAATTAAACGATATAATTTTAGAAGTTGGAAATCAAAAAATTGATTCCGAAGGATATTTTACTCACCCAAAATTTGGGAAACAATTATTTTCTCTTATAATTCATTCTGAAAATCATTTTGGTTATAAAATTGGTTCTTTAGTTCCAATTAAACTTATTAGAAATAAAAAAGAAATAAAATTAAATTTAATTTTAAAACCTTTTCCATTTTCCTCAGTAAAAATTCCTTATGCAAATTTACAAGAAGAACCAAAATATTTAATTTCAGGAGGTTTTATTTTTGCTGAAATGTCAGAGTTCTTATTAAAAGAATTTGGAAATTCTTGGAGAGGAAGAGTTGATAAAAAACTTTTATATCTAAATGATTATCAACGTTATGAGAAAAAAAAAGAAAAAGGAAAATATATTTTACTAATACAAGTGATGCCAGATATTTCTAATAATGGTTATCATAATTTAAGTTTTGATTTAGTAAATACAGTAGATGGAAAAAAAATTGGTTCACTTGAAGAGCTAAATAAAGCAATTGAAAATAAAAAAAATAAATTTCTAGATATTGAATTAGATAATGCAGTAAATATCATTCTAGACAAAGAAAAATTACCAGAAATTAATTCTAGAATTAGCCAAAAATTTGGACTAAGTGAATTAAAAAATTTTTAAGGAGTTTAATATGAATAAACTAATTACGCTACTATTGCTTTTAACAATTGCATGTGCAGGAAACAAAAGAGAAAAAAAATCAGAATTTTACATCATTGAACCAAATACAAGAATGGAAAAATTCCCAAAAACTTTTAATTTAAAAGGGGAAGGAATTGTAAAAACAAATTGTCCAAATAATACTTGTAATTCTGACCAAGCAGATGACATAAAGCTTGAGCTAGCAAAATCTTTTATTAAAGATGGAGTTTGGCAAGAATACAGAGAAATTGAGGATGATGATAAAAAGAAAAAATATTCTTCTCTAATACTCAAAGGGAATTATAAAGACGGGAAGAAAAATGGTATTTGGCAAGAGTTCACTGAAAAATCAAAATCAGGTGGGGAAAAAATAAATTATAAAACGAATGAAGGTGAATACATTGACGATGTAAAAAATGGAGTATGGACTCAGTTTTATGAATCTGGCAACAAAGCTAAACAAACACCATATAAAGAGGGAAAGAAAAACGGAACTGAACAAAAATTTTCTTCAAAAGGTGAAGTGACTGAAGAAACAACTTATGCAGAAGATTCCCGAGAAGGAAACTATTTTAAAAAATCATCAAGTGGTAGTATGATTTGCCAAGGAAACTTTTCTAAAGATAAAAAACAAGGTAAGTGGATTGAATACAATTCTATTACTGAAAAGCCAAATGTTTTAAAATTTGAATTTAATTTTATAGATGGTAAAAAGGAAGGTGCTGCAATTTTTTATGCTGAAGATGGAACAAAATCTCAAGAAGGGAATTATAAAAATGATTATAAAATTGCTTATTGGAAGGATTATTTTCCTTCAGGACAAATTAGATCTGAAGGAAATAAAAAAGCACAACCAGGAGAAAATGAAAAAGATCTAAAAGAATTAGATTCATCCTGCCCTTCACCAAACTCAAATGGAAAATCAACAAACATTGGTGAATGGAAAAATTATTATAAGTCTGGAGATTTATTTTCAATAGGGAATTATGATGAGAAAGGACAACCTTCAAAAGATTGGCAATTTTTTTACAAAGGAAACAAACTAAAAGCAAAAGGTGAAATGGGAAATGCCCTAATGATGAAAAATGGTGTACTTTATGAAGATAATGGAAATGTAATTGGAAAAGGTAATTTAATGTTATCAATGTTTACATTGGATGAAAAAAATGATACTATGAATTCAAAAGCTATTCCAGCACTTCCATTTACTTTTTTCAAAAACGGAAAAAAACATTTAGAACTTCTTGATGCAAATAATAAAGAAGGTGAAGAGAAAAGAACAAATATTACAGCAATTGAATATGATACAAGTGGCAACAAAGTTGGTGAAGGTTCATTTGTTTTTATTCCTACTCAAGACTTCGGAGGAAAAAAACATGGTTGCTGGAAAGAATCAGGCAAAACTGTTTCTTATATGATGGGAAAAATTCAAACAGGTGCTTTGGCTAGTATGTCTGGTTGTAAATAATTTAAAAAAGGGAGTTTGAGAGGCTTTTTTCGTTTTCCCGAACTCCTAACTATAAAAACATCTTGTAAAAATTCATTTCCAACTAAAAAATGATTCTAGAATATGAATTTATCAGAAATCAATCACGAATTAGTATTATTTATTATATTCAATATCATCATTATTCTTATGATGATTATTGATCTTGGCTTACTTAATAAAACATCTCATCATGAGATTTCACTCAAAGAAGCTCTCAAAAGAACTTTGATTTGGGTAAGCATTTCATTTGCATTTGCAGGTTTTATTTATCTATACGACACAGATCCAAACAATCCAAAGTTAAACGAACAAAAAACGATGGAATACATTGCTGGCTATTTGTTAGAATATTCATTATCAATTGATAATTTATTTGTGTTCATTATGATATTCCAAAAGTTCAAAGTTAGTAAAGAAGACCAACCTGAAATTCTAAAATGGGGAATCATAGGTGCATTATTTCTACGTGCAATAATGATTTTAGCTGGAGCAACTTTGATTGCAAAATTTTCATGGGTTCTTTATGTATTTGGATTTTTTTTAATTTACACAGCATTTAAAATGTTTTTTTCAAAAGAAGAAGAGGAAGAATTTATTCCAGAACAACATATAGTTTTTCGTATAATGAAAAAAATTATTCCAATTGGTGTTAAAGATCCTGAAGGAAAATTTTTTCATATTGAAAATGGGAAAAGAGTTGCAACAACTTTATTTATGGTTTTAGTAATGATCGAAGCTTCAGATGTAATGTTTGCACTTGATTCTATTCCAGCAGTATTTTCAGTTACTCAAGATCCATTCATCGTTTACACTTCCAATATTTTTGCAATCTTAGGACTTCGTTCATTGTATTTTATGATTAGTGGCATAATGGGATTATTTGTTTATTTAAAACAAGGTGTTGCAATTATTTTAGCTTTTGTCGGTGTGAAAATGCTTTTACCAATTTATGGAGAACTCACTCATACAGAAAAAATTCATATAGATATTAGAATTTCTCTGGCAGTAATCGTGCTTTTACTAGTTGGTTCTATTTTAGTATCTCTACCAAATTATTATAAAAATAAAAATCAAGGATTACCAAATGAGAAATAAATTTTTAGTTTTAGCATTAATTTGCTTTTTAAGTTCCAGTTCGATTTTTTCAAGAGAAGTTCCATCAGCTGGCGAAATGTTTATGGACGTTCCTGCAAGAGCAATTGGAGTTGTAGCAACTGCAGTTGGAATAGTAATTTTTGTAGGAACTTTGCCTTTTTCAGGAATTAATGCTATAGTCACTGGTTCGGCTGAGGGTATTAAAAATGTTGGAAAACGTTCAGTTTTAGCACCTGCTTATTTTACATTTGTTCGTGGTGTAGGTGAATATCCTGGTTATATGGAAGAGATCGAATTGGTTAAAGAATAAAATATTACTTTATGCAATTCGCTTATAAAAAAAAATAACTTCAAGAGGTTTTGAATGAGTAAAATAAAAGTCGGTGTACTTGGAGCAACTGGCTCTGTTGGTCAAAGATTTATCCAATTATTAGAAAATCATGAATATTTTGATTTAGTAGCACTTGGTGCTTCTGACAAATCAGCTGGTAAAACCTACTCTGAAGCTATGCAATCTCGTTGGAAAGTCTCTCCAAAAATTCCTGAATATGCAAAAAATATGAAAGTTGTAAAATGTAATCCTTCTGACACTCCAGATGTTGATTTAGTTTTTTCTGGTATGGACTCTGATGTTGCAGGTGAAGTTGAAACTGAATATGCAAATGCTGGTGTTATGGTAATCTCCAATTCTAAAAACCATAGAACCGATGATGATGTTCCTGTTCTTTCCGCTGAAGTAAATCCAGAACACTTAGATGTTTTAAATTTTCAAAAAACCTCTGGTAAAATTATCACAAATTCAAACTGCACAATTATGGGAGTCACCATCACATTAAAACCTCTAATGGAAGCATTCGGAATTGAATCTGTATTTATTGTATCTATGCAAGCAATTTCCGGTGCTGGATATCCTGGAGTTCCATCGATGGACATTCTAGGAAATGTAATCCCATTAATTGGTGGCGAAGAAGAAAAAGTAGAAATGGAACCTCAAAAATGTTTAGGAAAAGTTGTGGATGGAAAAATAAAATCTGCAGATTTTAAAATTTCTTCTCATTGCAATCGTGTTCCAGTTATTGATGGTCACACAGTTTGTGTTTCTGTAAAATTAAAAAAACAAACTACTGTAGATGAAATTAAAAAAATTTGGAATGAATACCAAGGTGAACCTCAAAAATTAAATCTCCCATCTGCTCCAAAAAAAGTGATTGATTATCTTGAAGAAAAAGACAGACCCCAACCTAGAATTGATTTAATGAATGGAAATGGGATGACAACTTCAGTTGGTCGTTTGAGACCAGATCCATTATTTGATTTTAAATATGTAGTACTTAGTCATAACACAATTAGAGGTGCAGCTGGAGCAGCAATTCTAAATGCCGAATTAGTTTATAAAAAAGGTTTATTGAGAGCAAAATAGTGAGCGAACAAAATTCACAATTCTATCGAGTAATTGATTATAATCCTGCTGCACAATCTGTACAAGGAATGGAGTCTAGAGGTGATTTTAATTATAAAGGAATTTATAGATTTTTCACAACCATTTCAGAATGGACAGAAAAATTTTTAGCAAATAAAGTTTTACCAAACGCTGAACAACTTGCTAGAGATATTGCTCTTGATAAAGAAAAATTAGATTTTTTTATTCATGAACTTTGTTTTAAACAAGCCGTACCAATTATAAAAAAAATTGTTACAGTTGAATTTGAATTAGCTGACACCAGAAAATCTGCAAATCTCTCAACGGGACTCAGAAGAAATTCTGTTTTTGCAAGACCTTCAACCTTGGATGCTGGTTCTGCACAACGTTATGTAAATGGTTGTAATGAAAGATCTGTTGCTGCCATCAAACGAGCTATTGCAGAAAAAAGAGAAAGGCTAACTGGGGAAGCTTATAAAGATTTAATTTTCCAAAAAATTAATCAAAATAAATTAGCAGACACTTATGCTTCTAATGATATTACTAATTTAATAACTTGTCCTTATGATGTAAATAAGACTTTAAAAGAACTAACTGTTAATTTACATTTAAAGCCAATTTTAAAAAAATTAGTTGAAGAAAAAGTTTTATTATTTTTTAGAAATGAAAAAGCTCCTAAATCAATTAATAAATCTATATTTTTATATAACAACAAAGATGAAGTTCTTGAAAGAATAGAAATCTATGTAAATTATATGAAAAAAACAATAGTACCTCAAATGCAAAAAATTGGAGTTATGAGTTCTGTTAATGATGAAGAATACAAAGATTTTGCAGGTCTCGCTGCTAAAATTTTAATCTTCATTGATGATGCTTATGGGGATCAAAAAGTTATTCTTGAAGAATTAGTTTTACTCGGTTCTTTTTATGAAAATTATAGAGAAGAAATAAAGAAAAAAGAAGCCAAAGAAAAAGTTACAGAAGTTATTACCCTTCTAGAAAATTCTGGTCGTTTAGTTGACATTAAAACAATTAAAGTAAATGGACAAATAATTGATCCTGAAGTAATGCCTTTAATTTTAACTCATCCTTCTATTTTACATACTGAATATGATGATGGTAGTAGTTTATTTGAATTTGTGTTACATAAATCTTGTGCTAATTTAGCTGTTGATTTGGCAAAAAAAGTTTACCAAAGCACTGGAAATGATACTGATATAAGAATCTTAAATCGAATGAATATTTCTACAAGTATCGATGAAACTTTAAAAAAAGATTTTAATAAAATTGAAATGGAAAGTTTATTCAAATATCTTCCTTTTTTAACTAGAATGTGGAGAACATTACTTGGAAATGTGTATGTTACAGTTCAAGAAGCAAATGAAATTAGGGCTAGAAAAGATTCTGAACAGAAAAAAAGAATCATTGAATCAAAAGCAAAACAAATAGCTAAAGAAAAGTCAAAACTAATTGAAGAAAGAATGAAACAAATTGATGATTTTGAAAATGCTCCCGGACTTAAAACTGAAGTGATCGGAGCGATTCCAGAAGAGAAAAAAATTTCAGCCGATGAAGAACAACAAATAAAAGAAATTCAAGGTTTAATAATTGGAATTTTAGATTCTGCTTGGGATGCTAAATTATATCCTGATCGCGAATATGTTTTAGCAAATTTGAAAAATGGCATGAATGAAGACCAATTAGTTATGTTTTTAAAAAAACATGCTGGAAAAGAAATATTGTCCTACCAAATTAAAACAAAAGCTAATAAATTTAAATGGCCAGTTTTGATTTCAAGAAATTATATTAAGAAAAATGGGAAAAGACTTTTGGATTTTGCAAAAAAAGAATCTGATAAAGAAAGATCCTCACCCACTCCTGACCAAGACAAATTTGATGTTTATGCTTCTTTAGAGGATTTCCTAACTAGGCTTTCACAAAAATAATGATAAAATTTAGAAAAACAAAAATCATTTGTACTCTTGGCCCAGCAACCTCAGATATTAACGTTATTAGAAAATTAGCTGAAGCGGGAATGAACATCGCAAGACTAAACATGTCTCATGGCGATCATAAATTTCATGGTAACTTAATTCAGAAAATTAAAACTCTAAACAAAGATTTAAAATATCCAATTGCAATTTTAATTGATACTCAAGGACCTGAAATTAGAACGGGTGAAGTTAGTGCAGAGCTAGATTTAAAAGTTGGAGAGATTTTTAAATTCCACGTAATACCAGGTCAAGAAGCAGAAGAAAAATCTGTTTTTGTAAATTATACAGATATCGTCAAAGATTTAAAAATTGGTGATAAAGTCACTGTTGATAATGGTTTAATCAATTTAGTTGTTCTTGAAAAAAATGAAAGAGAGCTAATTTGTCGAGTTATTGATGGTGGGAAACTAGGCAGTAGAAAACATATCAATTTGCCAGGTATCAAAGTAAATCTTCCATCAATCACCCAGAAAGATATTAAAGATATTAGTTTTGGTTTAGAAAATGATGTTGATTTTATTGCACTTTCATTTGTGCGTTCAGCTGATGATATTCGCCAACTCAGAGCCATCATTGATGAAAAAAATTCTCATGCACAAATCATAGCAAAAATTGAAGACCAAGAAGCTGTAAAAAATTACAAAGAAATTATTGAAGTTTCAGATGGTGTAATGGTTGCAAGAGGTGATTTGGGAGTTGAAGTTGAACTAGAAGAACTTCCAATCATTCAAAGAAAAATTATAAAAGAATGTGCATTTCAAGGAAGACGTGTAATTGTTGCAACTCATTTGCTTGAAAGTATGATCCAAAATCCATTTCCAACAAGAGCAGAAGTCACAGATGTTGCAAATGCTGTTTTTGAAGAAGCAGATGCAATTATGTTATCTGGTGAAACTGCATCTGGAAAATTTCCTGTTCGATGTGTAGAGATGTTACACAAAATTGCATTACGTGTGGAATCTTCTGGTGGTGGTGTGGGTTATGTTCTACAAAAAAAACCAAAAAATAAAAAAGAAGAATTAGCTCGCTCTGCTGCTTCACTTGCAGACTCGCTTAAAACTCATGCAGTGATAGTTATCACTAGAAGAGGAACAACAGCAATTAATATCGCTTCATTTCATCCTGAATTTCCTGTGATTCATGCATTTACAAATATGAGTTCTGTCAGAAGAAAACTTTGGCTAAACAGAGGAATTTTACCTTATCGAATTAATTTTTCTTCTGATCCAGAAAAAACTATTGCACTAGCAATTGAAACTTTGAAAAAAAATGGAATTGTAGAAATTGGAAACCAAGTAGTAATCCTTTCAGATATGATTGCTGGAATCGATGGAACAGATAGAGTTGAAACCATTCAAGTGAGAGTTGTAAAATAGTATTTTCCTGAAATGGATTTTCTTAAAATTTTCTTTAATATTTCTTTGGGCGAATTTTTTTGTTCTTCAATTCTTAACAGTCCGGAAGATTACTTGTTAAAAAGAACAAAAAAACCGAGCTTTCCGCTACTTCTGAATCCTCTGACTAAAGTCAGAGGCTATTCAGAAACGCTTCAATCTCTTTCGCATAGTATTATAAAACTTATTTTATCAGAAAAAAAATCAGTGAATATTAAATGTTAAAATATATAAAATTTTCTCTTGGATTTTTATTTAGTTTTATTATCTGTTTTGAAATTCAAGAAAAGTTTTTAACTGAGGATAAATTTCTTATTCCAAAAAATTTAATACCAAATTTTTTATCAGAAAAATTTTACCCTGAACAAGATATTCTAAAAATAGAAAATCCTATTTTTGAGAATACAAATGGACTAAAACCTTTTTTTGAAAAATTAAAAATATTAGAAAACAAAAAAAACAATAAAGTAAAAATCATTCATTACGGAGACTCATTAATTTGGGGAGATATTTTAACTTCAAAAATTAAATCTAGATTTCAAGAAAAATTTGGAAATGGTGGACTTGGTTTAGTTCCGATTTTTGAATATAGAGAAAGATATTTTAGTGATTATAAAAATTTTAATTCCGAAAGAAATTTTCAAAAATTTCATCTAAATCATAGACAAAATAAAAATGAAATACTTGGTTTTTTAGGTGAAGGATTTATTCCTAACTCAAATCAATTTAGTTTAAATTATAAATCAGATTTTGAAGAAATAGAAATTTATTTAAGAAGTCTTGATAAATTAAAATCACCTGAAATAGAAATAGAAAATCAAAATTATAAAACTGAAAAATTTGGGTTATCTACAAAACTATTTTTAGAAAATAAGAACGAAACTATAAAGTTAAAATCAAATCAAAAACTAGTTTTGGATACAGTTGGTTTAGAAAATAAGTCAGGTTTAGTTTACTCTTCAGTAGCAAGACAAGGAATTGAATTAGTTGATTTACAAATTCTAGATGAAAATTTTTCTTCAATTAATTTGTACAATCCTGATTTAATCATATTACAATTTGGGATAAACGAATCTCAAAATATTTATACTAAAAATTTTTTAAATCTAGAAAAATATAAAACTGATTTAGAAAATACAATTTTATTTATACAAAATAAATCAAAAGCTAAAATTTTATTAATTTCTCCATTCGAAAGAGTTTATCCAAATGGAAAACCCATGATAGAAATTTTAGATATGATTTCTGTTCAAAAAGAAATTTTACAAAAATATAAAATCCCTTATTTGAATTTGTATGAATTGCTTGGTGGAAAAGGACAAAATGAAAAATTATTTCTTGATAAAATTATTCAATCAGATAGAACCCATTTAACATTAATTGGTGGAGAAAAAATTGGAAATTTAATATATGAAGAAATTGAATCTGAATATTTTAAATTTCTGGGACAAGAAAAAATTAAAAAAGATAAATCTGATAAAGAAAAACTAAACAAAGCAATTTTATTTAATTCCAAAGAATTTTTTTATTTTTTTCTAACAGTTTTAATTTTATCTTTTATATTACCTAAATTTAGAATTTATATTTTTGGACTAGCTTCCATTTATTTTTACTCCTCTTATAATTTTGATATTTTAGCTTTACTTTTAATTTCTATTTTAATCGCTTATTTAGTTGGAATCAAAATTGAAAAAGCAAATTTATTTAAAAAGAATTTAGTTCTTTCAATTGCTATTATTTTTTTCTTAGGAATACTAATTTATTTTAAATATACTTATTTTATATTATCCATTCTAAAAATTCCAATTTATTTAAAAATAATATTACCAGTTGGAATTTCATTTTATACTTTTCAATTAATTTCTTATTTAGTAGATATATACAGAAAAGATATTAATCCAGAAAAAAACTTTTTTAAATTTCTATTGTACATTTTATTTTTTCCTCAATTAGTTGCTGGTCCAATTATTCGAGCAAAAGATTTTTTAACTAAATTTAATAACCAAACTCATTTTAAAATAAAATTTTTCCATTTTAAAGATGGAGTTTTTTTATTTTCAATTGGAATTTTAAAAAAGTTACTTGCTGATAATTTATCTGATTCAGGAGTTGATAAAATTTTTTCAACTCCTGAAATGTTTTCAACAACAGAAATATTAGTTGGGATATATTCTTTTACTGCTCAAATTTATTTAGATTTTTCAGGTTATTCAGATATGGCGATTGGACTTGCCAAGATTTTAGGGTTTAGGCTAACTAAAAATTTTAATCTCCCCTACTCTGCTTTTACAATTACTGAATTTTGGAAAAAATGGCATATCAGTTTAAGTAATTGGTTTAGAGATTATTTATACATTCCTCTTGGCGGAAATAAAAAAAATATTTTTAGTAATCTTTGGGTAGTAATGTTATTATGCGGACTTTGGCATGGAGCAAGTTTCACTTTTATTATTTGGGGATTTTTTCATGGTTTAATTTTAATTCTTGAAAGAATTTTTTATCTTAGAGAAAGTAAAAATTTATTCAGAAAGTTTTTAACTTTCAATTTAGTAACATTTGGCTGGGTAATATTTAGAACAAGTAATTTGGATTCTTTATATAGAATTTTTAATTCAATCATCCAATTTAAATTTTATTTTTTAAACCAAGAATTTTGGGTTTTAGCTTTTCTAATTTTATTTTTCATTTATCAATTCTTCGGATTAAGATGGATTCATTTTTTAAGAAAAAAAAATTACAAACTAGATGAATTTATTTTTGGATCTAGCTTTGGTTTAATTTTGATAACAGTGATTTATTTTTCAAAATTAAACACTAAAGCATTTATCTATTTTGAATTTTAAAAAGTATAACTCATACCAATCCAATAGGTTCTTCTTTCAACTGATGGACTTCCATCTGAAATATCTCTTCCACCTGCGTTACTAATCATTGGGTATAAATTTAATTGATTAAACAAATTTTTCACCATAAAAAACACTTCCATGTTTTCTAAAATTTTATAATTCGCACCAAGGTTAGCTAAATAATTTCCATTTACTCTTTGGTTTCTTGGAGAATACCATTGTGGATAAAATAAAAAAGTAAATGATACAGTCAGTTTATCAACTGGATAAATAAAAGTATTCCAACGAGTTACATTTGTAGGAAAGCCTCGGAATTGTTTGTTGTTTGGATCTGAAGTAATATAAATACTATCAGTTTGTCCTGGAGAAGCAGTAATTAGTCTCACAATAGACTGAGAAAGTGTAGAGTTAATAAATCTAGTTTTATAATTAATTGAAATTTCAGCTCCAGCCTGTCTGATTTCACCAGGGTTATTTTTATAAAACCAATAACCATTCCAGTTACCCGGAACATCATTCCCAAGTCGTGGCATTACACAACCATTTGGCCCTGGTCTATTTGCGGTTGGAGCTGAGGGTCTATCACAATACAAAACGCCCACATCAATCACTTTTTCTACTTTATTAAAAAACAAAATATTTTCTATACTTAAGTTACTAGAAAAATTATAGTTTGTTGCAAACTCAAAACTTCTCATTTTTTCAGGTTTGGTTCTTGGAATATTTGGATAGGTTGAAGTAGCAAAACCTCTTGAGTCAAATGAATTTGGAATATTGGATGGTTCGATAAATGGAAAATTTTGATTTCTCAAATGACCATCACCCTCAAATCCTCCAGAATAAGAAACTCCAACTACTCCCCTAAATCCTTCTTGGTAGGATAATCTAAATCTTAAATTACTTGTTGCTGCATAAAGAGTTCCAACCCTTGGTGCAAAATTAGTTCCCCAAAAAGGATGTTTGTCATATCGAAAAGCACCAAATATATCCCATTTATCATTTACCTTATAAAAATTTTCCATAAACAAACTTTGAATAGTTAATTCAAATGGATAAACATATCGATTCCTTTCATTTGGTGATAAACCTTGTTTGTCGATTAACAGTGCATTATCCACAGTATTAGCAGAACTGTTTAAAATAAAATTATTACCTTCACCATTCACTCTACCCATTTGGTATCTTCTAATTTCCACACCAATAGCAGTATTGTTATTTTTAAAAATTTCATTTAAGTTTAAAATTACTGAACCACCAAAACGATTTTCTCTCGTCCCACCAAGTGTTAAACCTTTTTGGCTTCTAAGAAAAATATCATCTTGAGTAAAATATGTTTTTGTTTTAATAGAAATTTTTTCATTTATATCATATGAATAGGTAAGTCCGGCATGTTGGATTTTATTTTGTAATCTGTTTCTATCTCTATAGAAATTGAACATATCTCTCAGTTGATCTTTTTGAAATAATGTAAGTTCAAATCCTTTATAAGAAATTACACCTGTAACAACAGAATCATCTGCTCTTTTGAGTCTGGCTCCACTTGTAGCAATATTTCTTCTTGTGTTTAAAGTATTAAATCTTTCTGGATCTGGTGTCCAAGTTTCAAATAATTTAACATTATCTCCTGGTTTATAATCTGCTGTTGGTGTGAGACCTGTTAATCCTTTTTTAAAATCATAATATCCTTCTGAACCTTCTAAGGCTTTATCTTTTGCCCATCCTTCCGAGCGAATTTCTTGTCCTTGGTATTTAGCATTTGATGCTTGAAAAAAAACAGAAAGGTCTGTAATTTCTTTTCCTTTCATTCCAGCCTGTAGAGTTTTAACTTGGTAATCATTTCCACCAGCAATTGCAGTAATATTTACTCCGGGATTTGTCTCAGCTTTTTTGGTAATAATATTAATCACACCAAGTAGGGCACCTTGCCCCAAAGTAACAGAACCTGGTCCACGAATTACTTCTATTCTTTCAATATATTCCAAATTCATTCCATTGATAATTGAATCTGGTGGACCCCAAAAATATTCAGTGTTCATGTTCTGCCCATTTATTAATAATAAAACTTTTGCATTATTATCTGAGGCAAAACCCCTGAACCCAGCAATTGTATCGTCTTGATCTTCAACAGTAAAAAAACCTGGCACATAAATTGTTAAAACTTCGTTTAATGTTCTCGCTCCAGACATTTTGATTTGTTCGCGATTAATAATTGAAACTGAAGCTGGTTGTTTTTTAGCATCTTTAATTACGTTTGAAGCAACTGACACAGTTTCTTTCTCTGCAAGAAGTTTAAAAACATCCTCAGAAGCTTTTGTAACATTTTCTTCTTCAATAGGAAATTTCATTTCTTTTCCAAGCTGATTTGATAACAAAGACTCGTTAATATTTTCTCTTCGCTCAGCACGTTTCTGATTTGTTCTTGCACGAATCACTAGTTTTTTTGCAAAATCACGAACTAATGAATTATCATTTTTATTTAATTCATTTGGATCTAATTGAATTCCTTCAAGACCTTCTACTCCTGAAGTTGAATGTGTTGCATCAACCATATAACCTGTATCTGGATTATAAATTTGTGAATATAAATGTAAACCTTCTGATTCTGAATTTTTATAATAACCATCAATGAAAAACCTTGCTTTTGCAAGTTTTGCTTTTTGTAAATTTTGTTTTAAATCACTATTAACTTCTACAACTTCAAATCCATTATCAACAAAATCTTGTTTAATATTTTGAAAAATTTTTTCTGGAACTTCACTATTCTGTTGGGATTTAAAAGATTTAAATTTAGAAAGATAAATTAATTTGGGATTAAAACTAATTACTTTTTCAGTATTCTGTCCAAAAATTATAAAAGTCAAAAAAAATAATATGTATATATACATGAAATTACCTAAAGTTTAGAGTTAAAAAAAAATTAGCTTAAACAAAATCAATTGTCTTGTTTTTTCTTTAAAACAACCATCGCATCTTTTTTTATGTAGGATAGTCTTAAATATTCTGTAGCTTCTTTGTTTCCAGGGATAATAAGTAATGCATTTTCAAATGTCTCTATTGATTTATCATAATCTCTTTCGTTAAAAAAAGAAATTCCTTTTTCAATATATGATTTCATACCACCAGATTCTTTTGCTCTTAATTGACTAAGTTCATTTTGAGCAGCAGTATTGGAAGGTAGTGTTCTAAGAGCAGCATTATATTGCCTGATTGCATCAAAAGGTTTACCAGAAGCTGCTAAAGAATTTCCCTGGAGTCTTTCTTGTTCACTTTGACCTTGTTGACATGCAACTAAACCATCTTTAGCAGATTGAATACTTGGATTAATAGCAAGAACTCTTTGGTAATCTGTTCTTGCTTGAGTAAATTTTTTACTTTTAAAGTTTAATTCTGCACTAGCTAGTAATTCTTTTGTTTTGGAACCAGATTGTCTTTCTAAAATTAATTGTTGAAAAGTATAGGCAGCTTTATTCCCGGGATCTCTTTTTAAAATTGTTTCAAAAACAACTTTGGCTGAATTTAGTTTATTTTCATTAATCAAATTTACACCAGCATCAAAAAGTTTAGTGAGCTTAGCCCTTTCAATAATTGTTGGTGGTAAATCAATGCCTGAATCTTTTGCATAAGCTTCATTTAAAAAAAATGAAGATTGATCTGGAAGAGCCACTCTCTCTTCTAAACAAGTAGAAGTTTTAGAATTAATTTTATTAGCCATTTGCCCAGTCAGTACACCAATTTTACTGTAATCAGGAGAAATTGCAAAAGTCGCACCGACTTTTACTAAAGCCGGAAAACCAGTCATTAAAATCAATTTGTTTTTTTTTGCAAAATCAGATAGAAATTGAAAGTCAGTAGAGTTCGCATACAAAGGATCATTAATCATTAAAAAAGCATCAGTTTTATCTTTGATCTCAGAAAGTTCTTTTTGAAAATCTTTTTTGTCCGCTAATTTTTTTCTAGTGTAAATTAATTTGTATTTTAAATCAGAATATTCCCCTTCTCCAGAAGAATATTCACCTTCATTTGTTGTATAAAAAGCATACACTGATTTGGCATTTGGTTTAATATCTTTTAAAGCTTGGAAAAATTCTCCAATTGAAATATCCATACTTACACCACAGATATTTGATGCATCAATTCCTAAAGTTTTAGGGGAGCTAACCATAGAAAAAACAATTGGAGTTTTTTTCAAATGTTCTTTAGCTAGTTTTGTTGCAGCAGGGCCAATAGTGATATAAACAGGAGTGTTTTTGTCATCAATTTGCTTAAAATAAGCTGCAATATCTGGTTGTTCTGAATTTAAAATATCTAAATAATTTACTTTAAGTTCTGATTCAAAAACAGATTGTATTCCTGAAAGCCCTTGTTCGTAAATTCGATTATCTGAAGAAAGTAAAACTTCAATTTTTGGATTTGAAAAAATTGATAACGAAACTAGAAATAATAAATAAACTAATTTATTGCACATAAATTGCTCCTAAGCATTTAACTCTAATTTTTCGAGTCTTTTAAGGTTTATTTCTGCTGGCTTAAAATCTGTTTTAATTTCTAAACTTTTAGTCCAAGAATTTTTTGCTTTAGCATAAAAACCTTGTTTAAAATAAATTCCACCCATATTATTATAAGCATGATAATTATTAGGATCAGATACGACTGCCCTATCATAATATAAAGTTGCTTGGTCTAAATTACCTATATAAGAATAACAGTTTGCAATTTTAAGTAAAATTCGAGAACTATCTGAAGATTCTTCATCTAGTAATTGTTCATAATGAGTTAAAGCTTGAGAATATTCCTTATTCTTATATTTATCTTCAGCAATTTCTAAAAGTCTAAGATTTTCATGGTTTAATTTATCCAAGAAACTATTTGTTTCGATTTTAGGTTTAGATTTTAATTCTAAAGAAGCTTCTTTTAATGATTCATAAATAATTTCAGCTTGTTTATTTTCTGGATCTACATTTAAAGCTTTTTTAATCATAAACTCTGATCTTCCATAAACTTTTAATCCCATATAAATTGTAGCTAGATTAATTAAATTCAAAATATTTTTTGGCTCTCTTAAATATAGTCTTTCTGAAACATCAGCAGCAAGATTTAATTTATTGTACATTCTATAAGTATTAGCAAGAGCATATAAGTATTCATTATCTCCAGGATTTAAAACTAAATATTGCTCAAAACATTCTATTGCTTTTGTATAATCCCCTTTTGAAAAAGAAACTTTTCCTAATAACTTTAACATATCTGGAAAATTTTTATACTCTTTTAAATAGGTTTCTACTTTTTTAAATGCCTCTGAGAAATTTCCTTTTTCAAGCAATCCCAATCCTTCATTTACCGAAGAAGTAACTTCATAAGGAATTTCTTGACTTTCGATTTCTTGAAACTCTTCATTGTAAGAAATTCTCATCAATGAAAAATCATCCATAATTTTTCCAAATTGGGGAATTAATTTTCCTATTTGATGTATATCACCTGAACATTCTTCAACTCTTTTTAAAAATTCAGTTTCATCTTCTTGTACATATTCAGTACCGTCTGGATTTTTTAACATTAAATCATCTCTTCCATCTGAACCTGTAATCAAAACATCACCAGGCATTAGTTGAAACATTCTTACAGAAAAATGATCTTCTTGTTCTGGGGTTCCAATTTTTCTTAATGTCAACTCTTCTTCTAAGAAAGATGCTTTTGCATCACGATATAAAACAGTCCAAGGATGTTCAGCGTTTATATAATATAATACACCAGTTTGGTTATCAATTAAACCCAAACAGACTGAAATATACATTGAACCTTCAAAAGATAAAAATACATTTTGCAAATCTAAAAATCTTTCTTTTAACCAAGTTTCTGGATAAGTGTTTTGAAACTTTTCTACACGTGAACGAATTAAACCAGCATTAAAAACCACACCAAGCACTAATGCCCCACCAGCACCTTGGATAGATTTTCCCATTGCATCTCCATTGATAAAAACAGTGTATTCTTTTCCGTTTAACTTTATTGTGTCGGTAATACAAATGTCTCCACCAATTTGTGAATTCCATTTTTTAAATACAAATTTTTTCTTTTGGTCTAAGAAGAAATCAGTTTTAACTAATTTACTCGTATTATTATTTGGTTGAAGTGGTTGAAGTAAAATTGAAGTTAAATAATAATCACCATCTTGAGCGATTTTTAAAGCTTGAACTTCTTGTAATGTTCTATTTAATTCATCAGTTCTTTGTGCTACTTTTAATTCTAAGTTATGTGTAAAATCTTGGATCTGAGCAGTCATTTGATTAAAACTTTGTGCTAATTGACCAATTTCATCATTGCCTGATAATTTAATTCTATAGTTCAAATCACCAGAACCAATTTTTCTTGCACCTTCAGATAATTTTAATATCGGTTTTGAAAAGAAAATTGCTGCATATAATGCAATGATAACACCTATCAACATTAGAACGCCTGCAACTAAAATAATTGTGGTTCTAATTTGTACAACAGGTTCGTAAACTTTTTTTCTGTCAAATTCAAAAACAGTAGCACCTACTCTACGTTTGATTTTATCTTTATCAACGATAAAAATTGGATAAGAAAAACGAAGTACATTTTTCTTTTCAGAATTTTTAATTTCTTTCATTTCTAGAATTTCTAATTTTGAAAAATATTTTCTATCGGTTTCAGAAATTTTTTGTCCAATTAATTTTTCATGTAAGTCTGCTACATATCTTCCATCATTTTCATCACCCAAAATTCCATTTTCATGAATGACATATGATTCTAATAAACCATTAATTTTACTTTCTTTTAGCTTTTTTATATTAGTAATTGTGTTAACATAAGTTTTATCTTCAAACAATTCTTCAGTTGCAGAATCAGAAATATTTCTTGCTAAATTTTCACAAACCTCAAAAGTTTTACTAAGAACAACTGACTGGTTTCGATACAATACAATGAGTGAAAGTGGAACTATACTCAATAATACAACACCACAAATTAAAATAATCATCTTTGTTTTTATTTTTACGTTACGATTAAAATTGTTAATCCATTCTTGTATCATATTTTTCTTCTCTTAAGGGAATCTTGTAAACAAGTTGTCCTAAATAAATTTTCGTCAAGAAAAATTCAATTTTTTATTTTAAAAAAAATCTTGACTAATTAAAACATAAATACAGTTTTTTAAGTTTAAACTTTGTTTCGATATCCAATTGTTTGTTACATAATAAATTGAGTAAAATTTACTTTAGTTAATCTAGTTAAGATACTTTAAATATTAGTAAAATTTGAATACGCTTAAAACAAATTAATTAGTTTTTTCTACTTCGAAATAAGCTGATGATTTATTTAGTTCTTTTGAAATATGTTCTAATTTATCAATTCTTGTGACCAAAATTTGAATGAATTGATTTTTCAAAAAAAGATTTAATTGTCTAATTATTGTTATGGTTAATTCTTCCAGCTAATTCCAAAATATAAAGATTTAAATTTTGAGTAACTCTCCAAGCTATTAAAGAGTTAAGTGCGACTTTAAATAAAATTCCAAATACAAAAATGGACAATAAGACTTTGTTTCTAAAACTAAATTTCAAAGGAACTACCTAAAATACATACAAATTTAGAGAATTAGTTTTATTTATAATTTAAAGTATTAATTAAATTATGAAGTTAATATTTTGGGCGATTCATCGCTTCGCGATGACCGAGCTACAAAAAGCTTGGTCGCTTTCGCGACTCTTTTCAGACTTTTTGTATCTCTATCGCTTTTAAAACCGACTTAAAATGAAATAGAATAGAACCTTTATTTTGGAAATTTTTTTTCATTACAAGCAAAAGGGATTGTAGCGTTTCTTCATAAAGCAGAGTTGTTTCCCTGCTGGATGAAGAAGTAGCGAAAAGCCCGGTTTTCCATTCGTAAATGGGAATTATGAAACACAAACCTAAAAAAAACCGAATGGAAAATTTGCCCAAAAATATTCATAGAATATGATTGACTAAATCTATGTAATTTGATTCTTAAATGGAATGAAAAATTTCTATTTATTGTTAATTCTATTTTTCAATATTTCATGCTTTGAGAAAGCAATAAATTCTATTGCAGGATCTTCTAAATTTGAACCAAAAGATTTTCAAAAAAAAGCAACTCCTGAAACAATTCAATATGTTCAAAATTCTTTAAGTGGTTTAGACCTAAATAAGATTGTAGACTATCATACTCATTTGGTTGGAATGAATGAAAAAGAAACAGGTGCTTTTGTAAATCCGCATATGAAATCTGTTTGGCATTTTAAAGAAAATACTAGATATAAAGTGTATCTTTCTGCTTTAAAAGTCAATAATCCTGAAAAAGCAGATAGTGAGTCAGTTGCCAGGCTTCTTGATCTTGTGAAAAATTTACCTTATAAACCCAAACATTTTTTGCTTGCTTTTGATAAACATTATAATGAATCAGGTGAAGTCAATCTAGCAAAAACAGAGTTTTATACTCCAAATGAATATTCTTATCGAATTTCAGAAGAATATAAAGAATATTTTTTACCTTGCATTTCAATTCATCCTTATAGAAAAGATGCAATTAAAGAATTAGAGAAATGGGGCAAACTGAAAGTTAAAATTATCAAATGGCTTCCAAATGCTCAAGGAATTGATCCTTCAAATCCTAAACTCGAAAAGTTTTATAAAAAAATGATCGAACTAAAAATGGTTCTACTTACTCATGCTGGCGAAGAACGGGCAGTTGAAGCTGATGAAGATCAGAAATATGGCAACCCACTATTGCTTCGTTATCCGCTTGGTCTTGGTGTCAAAGTGATAATAGCACATGCTGCTAGTCTTGGTTTTGACATTGATTTGGATGATGTGAATAAAATCAAACTCCCTAGTTTTGATTTATTTTTAAGATTAATGAATGAAAAAAAATATCAGAAAAATTTATTTGCCGATATTTCGGCTGTAGTTCAATTTAATCGAGACAAAAGGATTTTACAAACCTTACTTGAAAGAAAAGATTTACATAACCGTTTGGTTCATGGTTCCGACTACCCTCTCCCAGCTGTAAATTTAGTAATTCGATTAAGCAAATTAAAAAAGTTTTTGAGTAATGAAGAGCAAATTCATCTTAAAGAAATTTACGAATACAATCCAATTTTATTTGAATTTATTTTGAAAAGAAATTTGAATTTTAATGGCAATAAATTTTCTGATTCTATATTTATGGAAAATGAAAACTTGAATTATTAGATTTGATCTAGATAATTTAATAATTTATCATACAGAATTAATAATTAAAATCCAGAAAAGTGAATAAAATTCAATTTAAGTAGAAATTAGAGTTTAAAATCTAAATTCTACTTTTCCAAAGTTTAAGTCTTATGTGTTGATAAAATATCACTACTAATTTTATCTATTTTTTTTAGGGCAGTTAATTAAAAATTATCAAACTATTATAATAAAAAATATTATTTTTAGTTAGCAATATATTTAGTTTTACTACTGCATAACAATACTATTCCTAATCGATAGTATTTTTAAAACCAAGCAAAAGGGATTGAAACGAAAATCCTTTTGTGAAAATACAACTAAATAATTGGATAAAGAAGTGTTGCAAAAGATTGAAGTGAAAAGCCCGGTTTTTGCATCTGCAAAAATTTGCCAAAAAAACTATTTAAAAAGATTTGCGGATTGGAACATGATTAGAAAATAGGAATTATGATAAAAAAATTATTTCTATTCTTTTATTCAACAATTGCTTTATTTTCCATGGACAAAACTATTTTGGATACAGGTTTTCAAACATTCCAAAGAAATCCTTCTATGAAATTAATTTTATATTTTCATGGCTTTGGACAATTTGATTCTTCGTCATCCATTTTTTATGGAAAGTCTGGTCCAGCTTATGCAGAAGATGTTGTCGAAGATGTAAAAATTACTTCCAACTATGTGCATATCAAATATACAAATCGTGGCAAAGGTGAATACTTCAACGATATCTTTATTTCAATGCCTCATATAACACTGGTTCATCTCACAAAAACTAGTTTTGAAATTTATGTGGGAAACCCAAAAATTATTGGAACTGGAAAGTGACACATGTTGTAACAGGAAACTGTAAAGATTGTAAATACACTCATTGTGTTTCTGTTTGTCCTGCATCAGCATTCACTGAAGCTCCAAATATGATTTATATTGATCCAGATTTATGTATTGATTGTGGAGCTTGTATTCCAGAATGTCCAGTGAACGCAATTTTACCTGAATATGAATTATCTTCATCAGAACAAATTTGGTTAAGTCTAAATAAAGTAGAAGCGAAAAAATTTCCTGTAATTGTAAATAATAAAAGACCTTTAAAAAATGAAGGCTGTATAAACAAGGACAAAGAATGACTACATTAGCAAAATCTAATATAGAAAAAATACTCGAAGAAAGAATTTTAGTTTTGGATGGTGCGATGGGCACAATGATCCAACAATATACTTTATCTGAAGAAGATTTTAAAGGGGAGCAATTTAAAAACCATCCGCATCCAGTTAAAGGAAATAATGATTTATTAAATATCACAAGACCAGATATTATTTCTGATTTGCATTTTCAATTTTTACAAGCTGGTGCAAACATCATCGAAACAAATACATTTAGTTGTAATTCAGTTTCTCAAGCAGATTATTCATTAGAGCCAATTGTAAAAGAATTAAATGTAGCTGGTGTTGCTTGTGTAAAATCTGCAATTGCAAAATACAAAAAAATTAATCCAGATGCAATTTGTTTTATCGCTGGTGCAATTGGTCCAACAACTAGAACAGCATCCCTTTCTCCAGATGTAAATAATCCAGGATATAGAGCGATCACCTTTGAACAATTAGTTGATGCTTATTATGAACAAGCTTATACTTTAATTAAAGAAGGTGTGGATATTTTATTACCAGAAACAACTTTTGATACTCTGAATTTAAAAGCATGTATCTTTGCGATTGAAAAAGCATTTGATGAGCTTAATGTGAGAATTCCTGTTTCAATTTCTGTTACAATTACTGATGCTTCTGGTAGAACCTTATCTGGTCAAACTGTGGAAGCATTTTGGAATTCTGTTGCACATGCAAAACCACTTTCAGTTGGAATTAATTGTGCATTAGGTGCTGAAGAAATGCGTCCATACATTTCTGAACTTTCAAAAATTGCAGGTGTTCATATTTCTTGTTATCCAAACGCAGGTTTGCCAAATGCTTTTGGGGGATATGACCAAAGTCCTGAAGAATTTGGAAATCATATTCATGGTTTTGCTTCAAATGGTTGGTTAAATATTGCTGGTGGTTGTTGTGGCACTACTCCAGATCATATCCGTAAAGTTGCTGAAGCAGTAAAAGATTTAAAGCCGAGAAAAATTCAACATGTTCATGATGAAAACTGCACAAAACTTTCTGGTCTTGAACCACTCAACATCACTCCTGAAAAAGGTTTTTTGATGATTGGTGAAAGAACAAATATCACAGGCTCACCAAAATTTAAAAATTTAATTTTAGCTGGAGACATGGAAGGAGCATTAAACATTGCTTTACAACAAGTTCAAAATGGTGCAAACATCATTGATGTAAATTTTGATGAAGCTCTTCTAGATGGTGAAAAATTTATGAGAAATTTTTTAAATCTAATTGCAGCTGAACCAGAAATTTCTCGTGTTCCAATTATGATTGACTCTTCCAAATGGACTGTTATAGAAGAAGGTTTAAAAACAGTACAAGGTAAAGCTATTGTAAATTCAATTAGCTTAAAAGAAGGTGAAGAAAAATTTCTTGCTCAAGCAAAATTAGTTCAGCGTTATGGTGCTTCCACTGTAGTGATGGCTTTTGATGAACAAGGTCAAGCTGCTACTAAAGAAGATAAAGTTAGAATTTGTGTTCGTGCATACCAACTCCTCACTGAAAAAATTGGTTTTAATCCTGAAGATATTATTTTTGATCCAAATATTTTAACTGTTGCAACTGGTATTGATGAGCATAATAATTATGCTGTTGATTTTATTGAAGCTACTCGCGAAATTAAAAAACTTTGTCCTCATGCAAAAGTTTCTGGTGGAGTGAGTAATATTTCTTTTTCGTTTAGAGGAAATAATCCTGTTCGTGAAGCAATGCACTCTGTATTTTTATATCATGCGATCAAAGCTGGAATGGATATGGGAATTGTAAATGCTGGTATGCTTCAAGTTTATGAAGAAATTCCAAAAGATATGTTGGAACTTGTAGAAGATGTAATTTTAAATCGCAAACCAGAAGCCACTGAAAAATTAATATCGTATGCCGAGAGTATCAAAAACAACCAAGAAAAAATTTCTGAAAAACAAGCTGAAGAATGGCGATCTCTTCCAGTTAAAGAAAGACTATCTCATTCACTTGTAAAAGGAATTTCTGAATTTGTAGATGGTGATGTAGAGGAAGCAAGACATAGCTTTTCTCGTCCTCTTGATGTGATTGAAGGTCCACTTATGGATGGAATGAAAGTTGTGGGGGATCTTTTTGGGGCTGGAAAAATGTTTCTCCCTCAAGTTGTAAAATCAGCTCGTGTAATGAAAAAAGCTGTCGCATACTTACTCCCATTTATGGAAGAGGAAAGTAGAAAAAATTCTACTACAAAAGCAAAAGATAAAATTCTCATGGCAACTGTTAAAGGTGATGTTCATGATATTGGAAAAAATATTGTGGGAGTTGTGCTTGCTTGTAATAATTATGATGTAATTGATATGGGTGTGATGGTTCCTTGTGATAAAATTTTAAAACTCGCAAAAGAAGAAAATGTAGTTGCAATTGGTTTGTCGGGTCTCATTACACCATCTCTAGATGAAATGGTTTTTGTTGCTCAAGAAATGAAACGAGAAGGTTTTAAAATTCCACTTTTAATTGGTGGTGCAACAACAAGTGCAGCACACACTGCTGTAAAAATTTCTCCACAATTTGATGAGCCAGTTGTTCATGTAATTGATGCTTCTCGTGTTGTAAATGTAATGAATAAACTTCTTAGCAAAGAACAAAAACCTGCTTATGTAACTGATGTAATTTCAGAACAAGAAAAATTGAGAGAAGAATTTTATTCACGTCAAGCTGAAAGAAATTTATTAAGTCTTTCAGATGCTCGTGTAAATTCATTTCAAGCTGATTGGGAAAATTATGAAATTCCAAAACCAAGTTTTACTGGAATAAAAGTGTTTAAAGATTTTGAGTTAAAAGAACTTGTCCCATATATTGACTGGTCTCCATTTTTTCACACTTGGGAACTAAGAGGAAAATATCCTCAAATCTTTGAAGATGAATTTGTTGGTAAACAAGCTAAAGAACTTTATGAAGATGCAATTAAACTTTTAGATAAAATTGTTTCTGAAAAAAAATTCACTGCTCATGCAATAGTCGGAATGTTTCCAGCAAACTCAGTTGGTGATTCAGTTGAAGTATACAAAGATGAAACAAAAAAAGAAATTTTACAAAAATTTCATTTTATTCGCCAAGAATATAAAAAACCAGAAGGTCAAAAAAATCTTTGCTTAGCTGATTATATCGCTCCAAAATCATCTGCTAAATTAGATTTCATCGGTGGATTTGCAGTTACTTCAGGACATGGTGCAGATGAGTTTGAAAAGCTTTTTGAAAAAGATAATGATGATTATAATTCCATTATGGCTAAAGCACTTGCGGATCGTCTTGCAGAAGCTTTTGCAGAATATATGCACAAATGGATCCGAGGTGAATGGGGTTTTGGTAAATCAGAAAATTTAAGCAATGAAGAATTGATTCGTGAAAAATATCGTGGAATTAGACCAGCTCCCGGTTATCCAGCTTGTCCAGATCACACAGAAAAAGAAACACTTTGGAAACTATTGGACGTTGAAAAAAATACTGGAATCAAACTAACTGAAAGTTTTGCGATGTGGCCAGGAAGTTCTGTATCAGGATTATATTTTTCTCATATAGATGCAAAGTATTTTGCAATTGGAAAAATTGGAAAAGATCAAGTAGAAGATTTAAGTAAAAGAAAAGGAATGGAGTTTAAGCAAATGGAAAAATGGCTTTCTCCAATTTTAGGTTATTAAAACAATTAAATATTGACAAATCCAGTAAGTCGAAATATATTAGAGTTACTGGATTTATATGTTATACGCTTATAAACAAACTAAAAACTTCGATTTCCCTTATTTGATGAATTTGATAAGAAAATACAATTCACCAAAAGATAAAATTTCTTCATTCCTCAGAAAAAAAGAAATTCTAAAAGTCAAAAAAGGAATTTATGTTTTACCAGAATTCAAAAAATTTGAACTTCTCGCAAATCAGATATACGGTCCATCCTATATTTCAAATGAATTTGCGATGTTTCATTATGGCTTGATTCCTGAGAAAGTTGTGGAGTTCACTTCAGTTACAATTGGTAAAATTAAAAAATTTAATACTCCAGTTGGAAGATACAGTTATCGTCATCTTCCACTAGAAAAATACAATTTTGAATTTACTTCTGAAAATGGATATTTGATTGCCACACCTGAAAAATCTATTTGTGATTTTATTTATTTGAATTCAATCAAAAGTCCTTTTACAACTTCAAAAGAATTAAATATTTATCTAAGAGAAAATATGAGAATCGAAAAATCTTCTCTAAAAAATCTAAATCCAAAACTTATTCGTTTAATTTCAAAAAAATTTAATCATCTCTCTATTCAAAATTTTTCAGAGCTTATTTCCAATTTGAAATGAACAAAAGCATTCTCGAATTATTAAAAAGATACAACCCACAAAATTTGAGAGATTATGAAAATGCGATGAAAGAAATTTTACAAGAAATTACTTTACTTGGTCTATGGAGAGGAAAATTTTTTGAACATTCAGCTTTTTATAGTGGGACATGCCTCAGAATTTTTCATGGATTAAATCGTTTTTCAGAAGATTTAGATTTTTCTTTAAAGAAACCAATCAAAGGTTTTAAGTTAAATAAATATTTCACTTATGTAAAAAGAGAAATATCTTCATTTGGATTTGAAATTGATGTAATGCAAAAAGAAAAAAAGTCGGAAACAAATATTTTATCAGCATTTATCAAAGGTGAAACAGAAAAAAATTTACTTCAGATTACAATCCCTGAAGGATATAGAGATAAAGTTCCATCAGGTTCTAAATTCAAAATCAAATTTGAAATTGATATAAATCCACCAAAAGATTTTTTATTGGAAACAAACTTTGTTTTAAAACCTTTTTCGTTTCCAGTTTTATGTTATTCTAGACCTTCTTTATTTGCTGGAAAATTACACGCATTAGTATATCGCAAATGGAAAGAAAGAGTAAAAGGTAGAGATTGGTATGATTTTGTTTGGTATGTTGCAAATGATATTCCAGTTTCTTTAAAACATCTAAAACAAAGGATGATTTCTTCTAATGATTTAGAAAGAAAATCTAAATTAGGAAAAAATGAGCTAGAAAAAATTTTGCTAAATAGAATTGATGAAGTAAATTTTACAATTGCAAGAAAAGATATTGCTCCATTTATTTCAGATTCAACTGAACTGGAAGTTTGGTCAAAAGATTTTTTTACAAAACTAGTAAAACAAAAATTAAAGGTAGTTGATGAAGGATGAAAAATTCAGAAGAGCTTTTTGAAAGAGCAAAATTAGTTGCCCCTGGCGGAGTTCATTCCCCTGTTCGTTCTTTTAGTTCAGTTGGTGGAACACCCATTTTTTTTAAATCTGCAAAAGGTGCTCATCTTTATGATGTAGATGGAAAAGAATATATAGATTTTTGTTTAAGTTTTGGTCCATTGATTCTCGGACACCGTGATGATGAAATTGAAGAAGTTGTAAAAGAAACAGTTAGCACTGCTTGGTCATTTGGTGCTTGTGAACCCTACTCTCTTGAGCTTGCTGAATTTATTGTAAATGAAATTCCTGAAGTTGAAAAAATTCGTTTTGTAAATTCTGGAACTGAAGCTGTCATGTCAGCACTTCGTGTTGCTAGAGCTGCAACTGGTAGAGAAAAAGTTTTAAAATTTGATGGATGTTATCATGGACATTTAGATTCTCTACTTGTAAAATCTGGTTCAGGTCTAGCTGGTGAAGCTTCATCCGATTCAGCAGGAATTAGTAAAAACCAATACCAAGATACATTAGTTTTAAAACTAGATGATGAAAGTTCTGTTGAAAAACTTTTTCAAGAGCATGGAAATGAAATTGCTTGTTTAGCAATTGAACCTCTTCCAGCAAATTATGGTTTGCTTATTCAAAGAAAATCTTTTATTGAATCAATTATCAAGATTGCAAAAAAAAATGGAACAATTGTTTTATTTGATGAGGTGATTTCTGGTTTTAGAGTTTCCATGAAAGGAATGACTGAACATTTTGAAGAAAAACCAGATTTAATTACTTATGGAAAAATTATAGGTGGTGGATTTCCAGTTGGTGCTTATGCAGGACGAAAAGATTTAATGGATTTAGTTGCTCCAGCTGGTCCAGTTTACCAAGCAGGAACTTTAAGTGGAAATCCAATTGGAATGAGAGCAGGTCTTGCTGTGTTAAAAAAATTAAAAGAAAAACATCTACATATTGAACTTGCAAACAAAACTGCACAATTTACAAATAGACTTGAAAAATTAATTAACGAACACTCAGAAAAACAAATTTCAATTGCAAGATTTGCTTCCATTTTTTGGATTCATGAAAAAACAAATTCTACAATTCGAAAAATTGACGACATTCCTGAAACCCATAAAGAAAATTTTGCAAAACTATTTCATAAATTTTTAGCAAACGGAATTTATCTTGCTCCATCTGGTTATGAAGTTGGATTTTTTTCAACAGCACATAACGATAGAATAATGGATAGATTTTTTGAAAAAGCAGAAAAAGCTTTAAGATAAAATGCTTTAAATAGATTTTTTATTTAATTTATCTAAGATCAAGTATTCATCATGAACTAAATATTCAGGTATAATTTCTTTAAATAAGTCATAAATTTCTTTTTCTTTACAAAGTTTTGCAAGTTCAAATAATTTATTCAAACGTGATTGAAATAATATATGATTCTCAATTTTAGTGGTTTCTAAAATTTTTATCTTTGTGTGATTTGTTGGTTTAATTCCTTCTATGTCTAAAAGTAATTCTTCGTAAAGTTTTTCACCAGGTCTTAGGCCACTAAACTCTATTTTAATATCTTTATAAGGTTGAAGACCTGAAAGTCGAATCATTTCTTCTGCAAGGTCAAGTATTTTTACTGGTTCACCCATCTCTAAAATAAATATTTCACCCTTTTCACCCATACTTCCAGCTTGTAAGACCAGCTGTGATGCTTCTGGAATAGTCATAAAATATCGAATGATTTCGGGGTGGGTAACAGTTACAGGTCCTCCTTTTGAAATTTGTTCTTTGAATCTTGGAATTACTGATCCATTTGAGCCAAGAACATTCCCAAAACGTACAGTAATAAATTTTGTTTTTGAATTTGGAGTTATGAATTGAATATATAATTCTGCTAATCTTTTTGAAGCCCCCATAATATTTACAGGATTAACAGCTTTGTCAGTTGATATTAATACAAATCTTTCAGCTCCTCTTAGTCTTGAAATGTCAGCAATATTTTTTGTTCCTTGGACATTGTTTAATACTGCTTCACTAGGGTTTAGTTCCATTAAGGGAACATGTTTATAAGCTGCACAATGAAAAACAACTTGAGGCGAAAATTTATCAAATACAGAAACAATTCTAGAAATATTTTTTACGTCTCCAATTATTGATTCAAAAGAAATTTTCGGGAACAATTTTTTTAATTCATAATCAATTTGATAAAGTGGGGTTTCTGCTTGATCAAAAAGAAGAATCTTTTTTGGATTAAAATGAGAAACTTGTTTGGAAATTTCACTTCCTATTGAACCGCTAGCCCCTGTTATTAAAATTACTTTGTCAGTTAAATAAGAACGAATAGAATCAATTTCTAAATTAACAGCTTCTCTTCCAAGTAAATCTTCTACACTAATATCTCGGAGTTGTTTATAAGAAATTGAATGATTAGAGATAAAATCTTGAATAGTTGGTAAAATTTTAGTTTGTATTTTAAACTCATCAGTTGTTTTAAAAATTTTACTAATTTCTTTACCTGTTAAATCTGGAATAGCAATAATTACTTCTTCAATTTTGAATTTTAGAATGATTTTTTCTAAATCATCTAATAAACCAAGTACAGGAATTCCATGAATATGTGCTCCTAATTTGTTTTCTTCATTGTCCAAAAAACCAACTGCTTTTAATTTTAAATCTGGTTCTCGTCTAATTTCATTTAATAAATTAACTCCTGATTTTCCTGCTCCAATTACTAAAGTATTTTTGCCTTGTTTTGATTTTTGACTTAGGTATTCATCTCTAAAAAGTCTCCACGAAAAACTTCGTATACATAAAAAACATAATAATAAAATTGTATCTAAAATCGGAACCATTCTAGATTGTTGAGAGAAACGATTGTATAATGTTAGTATAGCAGTTGAAACTGCTGAAGATAAAATTGTTGTTTTAATAATTTCAATCAAATCGTGTACAGATGCATATGCCCAAAGTGAACGATAAATATCTGAATATAAAAAAACTATTGCACGAGAAAAAATTACAATCGCTAAATTTGTGAAAAAACGACTCGGCTCAATAAAAAATTCTAAACTTTCATATCTAATAAAATGTGCAAAAGTATAAGATAATATCATAAAGAGGACATCAATTGGGAAAACCAAATATCTTTTATTAAACATTTTAATTCCTCTCTGAAAAAAAAGTTTCCTTCTAAACAATATACTATAATTTAGAAATAAATCAATCTTAAAATCTTTTTTAATGGTAATAATGTGGTCAATAGCAAAAATTTAATAGTCAATCTTGTTGGAAATTTTTCTTTAAAAGAAAGTGAGGAAACATATACTAAACTTCAAAATTTTGCACCCAATTTAAAAGCTTTAATTTTTGATGGATTAAATTTGAAATCTATTTCACTTGATTCTTTGGAAAATTTAAAAAAATCCATTTTTGTACTTCGAGAATATGGTGTAGAAATTGCTTTTGCGAGTTTTAGTATTGAATTAGAGCCAATTTTACAATCTAACATTGACAAATCACTACTTAATATATTTATTTCAAAAGAGGAAGCAAAGGAATTTTTACAAAATAAATTACAAATCACTGAAGATGAAGTGGAAGCAGTTGATATAATTCCTGAAATAAAATCAGCAACATTTAAAGAGAATGCTTATTATACATTTTGTCCTAATTGTAATTCAAAACTAAGATTAAAAGCAAAAGGTAATTATAAATGTCCTTCATGCCAAACGAAATTTTATTTTAATCCAAGTAATGAAGTTGTTAAATATGAAAAAATTTCACTCGAATAATATTTGGATTCATCTTTTTGATTCTAACAAAGAAAAATTTAATTTTATAAAAGATAGAATATTAGAAAACTCTAAAATTTCAAACTTTAATTTTTTAAAAAATAATTTGAAAATTTTTGTTAGAGAAACTATTACTGCTAAATTTTTAAATATTGAATTAGTCAGAGAAAAAACTCCTTCATTACATTTTCAGACAAAAAAATTTAGAGAGTTATCACAAAATCTTTTTTTAGAAACTAATTATAAACTCATTTCTGAAGAATCTTGTTTGTATTTAATTGACGATATTTTAAAAAAAGATTTTAAATTAAATCAAAACTCAGCGAATTCTCTCTCAAAAAAAATATTTTCTTCTTGGAAAGAGTCAATTTTATTTCAAGAATCAAACTTAAAAATAAGTGGTGAATTTCATAAAGTTTTAACAAAATTTATAAAAAAAAAGGGTAATTTTTACACAGATTTTGAAATAACTGAGAAAAAAATTTTCAATAACAAATTAGTTTCTAAAGAAAAAATTATCGAAGAATGTGGAGAAGAATTATACTTATATGGAATTTTTGAATTAAATGAACTCGATTTCAAATTTATAAAAAAAATTTCAGAATTTATTCCAATTCATTTTATGATAAATAAAATCCATTTAGATTTAATTGCAAATGTTGATGAAAATCTTACTTTTGCAGATTTTTTTAATTCTAGCTCAATTTTAAAAAAAATCTCCCCAAATGAAAGATTAATCCAATTAAATACTAAATTTAATTTTCCTCTAATTAATTTTAGAGAATGCCAAGAAATGTATCGAGAGATAGAATTTGTAGGTAGAGAAATTTTAAGAAAAATCGAAACTCAATCAATAAAATTAAATCGTTTTAAAGTTATTATTCCCGACCAAATCAATTATCATATTCTAACCAAACAAATTTTTAATCGGTTAAATCTCCCTTTTGCAACAACTAGAGATATTTCACCAAGATTCTCTACTCTTTACCAAGGAGTTTACTCTGTATTAAACGCAATTGAAAACGAATTTGAACAAGAATCAATATTTTCTATTTTAAAAAATCCCTGTTTTGCCCCCAGAATAAATGATTTCAGAAACTTTTCATTTAACTCTGAGATTTGGAATCAAATCATTACAGAATTTAATTTAGATGAATGTTTAGATTCAGAACATAAAAAAGAATTAGGATATAGAGAAACCAATATTCTAACATGGGAAAGTTTATGGAAAAGATTAATTGAAATTGAATTATTTGAAACTGAAAATGAAATTTTTAATTCTGAAATTATGGAAAATTTAGATGATTTTTTAAAAATTTCAAAATCCTTAATTTATGATTTATATTCAATTAAAACTGAATTTAAAAAATTAAACCATTTAGCTGAGTATTTTAAAATTTTTATTAATGAGTATTTTACAATAAAAATAAATATAGGTGACGAAATACAAAACCAAGAATTAACTTCAGTAAACGAAAAAGCAAGAACTTTGATTTTTAATATTTTAAGTGGATTAATATCTTTTTCAGAAGAATTAGAATTATTAAAAATTGAAAGAGAATTTTCTATCAAAGAATTTATTCAACTTCTTAAATCAGGTTTAGAAAATTCAATTTTTGGAAGCCCAAATTTAATTCAATCTGGCGTTATGGTTGCTACTTTAGTTGATGGCTTAGATCCTTTTTTTGAAGAAGTTTTTGTCCTTGGTTTAAACGAGGGAAATTTCCAAACTAGTATTTCTTCATTACAATCATTAAATGAAATTGAACTTGTTCAAAAAAATAAAGAATTAGATATTAAAAATAAAATTTTATTTAATCAAATATTTTCTTTTAATGCAAAAATAATTCATTTATCTTATATCAATCTAGATTCTGTCAAAGATAGAATTTTATATCCTTATTATGAATATTCGAATTTAGAAAAAAAATTAAATACTGAAAGAAAAAGAATTCCAATTTTAGCTATTGAAGAAGAAGAGCAGATTCTTAAATTTGAAACAAAGACTCTAAGCCTTCAGAATAAAATTTATCAAATACAAAATTCTCTTAAAATAAATAAATTATTACCAAAACAAGAATCAAATATTTTGGAAATTGAAAATGATTTGAGTAAGTTTTCTGATGATAACTTTAAAGAAAAAATTAAAACTTATTTTCATAGAAAAACAATTTTTCAATTTGAAGGACAAAATAAAATAATTACTCCTTCAGCTTTTACATCATTTATTCTTTGTTCAAAAAAATATTTTTTTGATAATGCTCTCGATCTCGATGAAGAAGAAAAAAGCATTGGAAAAATTAAAGAAATTAAAGGACAAAGATTAAAACAAATTTATCAAAATTTAATTTTTGAATTTTTAAATTCTACTGAAGTAAGTTTTGACTTAAACCAGTTTTTAGATAAGGAATTAAATACAAAACAAATTGAAAAAGGTCTAGCACCGTTTGGAATTTTAAACCAAATCGAAAAAGAAAATTTACTTCAATCTATTACAGAAGAATTTTTGCCTAAATTGATTCTAGTAAAAGGAAAATTAATTCCAATTAAAAATTCACTTTATGAAAAAAGTTTTAATGAAATAGAGATTGAAGGTAAAAAAAATAAATTAAAGTTTGAATATTTTAAAATGGAACAAAATGAAATAACTTTTTATTTATTAAATAGTTCTAAAAATGATTTAACAATAAATAAAAATAAAATTTTATTATATACAAGCTTTTTTTTATTTTTGAAATATGCTGATATAGAAAAAATAAAAAAAATTCTGAATCTAGAAAATGTAAAATTTAAACTTTCTATTTTTGATATTTCAGAAAATCTCGAACTAGAAGAAATCATTTATTCAGAAAATGAAAAAAAAGTTTTAGATTCTTGTTATTCTATTTTTTTAAAATCTGAAATTTTACCTAAACCTTTTAATTTTAATGTTTGTAAATACTGCGAATACAAACACAATTGTGAAGGTTATCAATATGGTTTTGCAGAAAATTTGGAATTAGATGAGATTCACAATTCTTTGGAAAAAATTCTTCCTAAGAAAAAAACTAAATAAGTGAATGCTCTTATGTTTTTTTTGGGCGAATTTTTTTTGAATGTGTATTTTACACATTCAAAAAAACCGAGCTCTTAGCTACTTCCCTTTCAGGGAAACGCTTCGATCTCTTTCGCTAGTAAATTAAAACTTTACTGTCTCCAATTCACTTGAATTGATAATTTTTGTGGACTCTGTTTTTCCATCAAGAGTCATTTTGATTAAAGTTTTTCCTTGAATTGATTTTGAATCCATTTTCATTTCAGATAGAACTCCATCTTTTTCAATAAAGAATTGGTATGGTTTAGATTTGAAAACGATTATGTTTGAAACTTCTTTTTTGTTAAAATCAATTTCTAATTTTTCACCAAAATTTGAATAATGAAATTTAATTTTTTGTCCATCTTGTTCAAAATTTTTAACTAATTTACCCTCTTTATCAAATTCTTTTAATGAAACAGGATTTGAATCAGTCCAAAATTCAATTAAATTAAATATTAAAAAATCTACTACTCCAGCTAATGCGTAAACAAGATATAACACATAAGAAATAAGTGTTTTAAATAATTTAGCAACAAATCCTGAACCAATATTAATAGAATCATTAAAACCGTAAAGCTTTCTTACCAAAGCAAATTTCCCAAAACAGTTTGCAAATGAGCTGATGGAAATTAGACAAATTAGTCCAACCATTGATATTTTTTTAAATAATTTATTCATAAATTAACTCCTCGAAATTAGACTTTTAATATTTAAAGCAGATAAAAAAAATCTATTCTTTTTTTAAATTCTAGTTTGTTTCGATTCAATTTTTTTTGATTAATCTGCCGATATTTACTTTATGAAGTATCTTTTATTTTTTTTAAGCTTTGCTATATTTTCACAAGCTAATACTCCAATAAATTCTAATTCCTCACAAAAAAATAAATTAGAAGATACTGAAGATTTGGATAAAGAATTTTATACGTATTATTATATGAACCTTCCCAAATATTTACAGGGTGATGAAAAAGACAAAAAAAAACTCCAAGCAAATATTTTAAAAGTAATGAAAAAAGAAATTGCTAAAAGAGATAGAAACTTTCCAGCTGAAGAATTAAAAGAATTAAAAGCAACAGACATCCGCACCAAAAGAGTTTTTGATGATAGTCCTTGGATTAAACTCATCAAAAAAGAAATGAAATACATTCAATTTACAGATTATATGTTTATTTCTAAATACAAAAAATATATGATTTTTGTTTTATATAGTTTAGATCCTGAAAAACATTTAATCACTCCCACTCAAGTTGAATACCTTAAAGCAGAAGTAAACGAACCAGTTGAAGTGGATAATTAGTTTTTTATTTATTTTTAATTGCTGTTCCATAAATTTAAAATCAGTTCTACAAGGAAAAGAGTTAGATAAAGCAATTGAAACTGATTTAAAAATTTTTTTTGAAAGAAGAATTACAAACACAATAAAAAAAGCTCTTTATGTTGGAAACTGGGAAATTCTATTTGAAGATGAAGAATTTGTTTATTACGGAAAAGGAAGTTTTAGTCTTTTAAGTTTTATAGGAATAGAAAGAATTAATTTAGAAGAATTGTTTAAAGTTTCTAAAAAAGAACTTATCGAAAAATTTCCTATTTATAAAAAATTTGATGGAAGAGTTTTAAAGTCCCAATACTGTTCTGAAATTTATTCAAACACCAAACTAAATAAAAACGAAACTTTGAAATTTTACCAAAATTGTAAAGCAAACTTACTAGATAAAGAAATTTTTATAGAAGTAGAAATTCATACTTCCAAAAGAATTATTTCAAAAAATAAAAAAGTTAAATTTGAAGAAATTGAAATTTGATTTCTGATTGACATTGATAGAAATTAGTTCCCAATTGCATCTATGGATACAGAAGATTATTATACTGCTGAAGAAGATATGATGATGTTCAAACTCAAAGAGATTAGGAAATTAATTACTAAAAAAAATCTTTCACCTCTTGAGTTAAATAATCGAGCATATCAAATTATTTTGAAATACAAATTGAATTGCAGAATGATTGGTTCAATATAAAAATAATTTCTCAATACTAGCGATAGTGATTGAAGCGTTTCTGAATAGCGGTGGACTTTAGTCCGCCGATTCAGAAGTAGCGAAAAGCACGGTCATTGCGAAGCAATGAATCGCCCAAACCAATATTTAACAATGGGTTTCAACCCACTGTACTGCTATGCAACCCATAGCTATCACAATATCTACCCCATTACTTTTTCAGCAATTGGATCAGGGAATGAGAATGCAAAAATTCTTTTCCACACTGATGAAAATTGTTTCACAAAACTTCCAGAATTATAATTTTGTTCATACTTTTCACAAAGCTCTTTTAGTCTTGGTGCAATTTCTTCGTAACGATTTGCAGGAATATCTGGAAACATATGGTGTTCAATTTGATGACTCAAATGTCCACTCATTAGATAGAAAAATTTGCTTCCTTCTAGATTTGATGAACCTTTTAGTTGTCTCAAATAAAAATCAGCTTTAGTTTCATTTTCTAATTCTTCTTCAGAAAATGTTTCTGCGTTTTCTGTAAAGTGTCCACAAAAAATAATGGAGTATGTCCACAAATTTCTGAATGTGTTTGCTAACAAATTTCCCAAAAATACTTTTGGTGCACCAAATCCACTGAGCAATGGAAAGAACACATAGTCTTTGAATAATTGTAATTCAATTTTTTTACTAAATACATCTTTGTATTCTTGAAGAGTTTTTTTGCCTTGTTTTTTTGGAGTTTCTAAAAATTCAACTTTGTAGCCATGTTTCCCTACTCCCCATTCAAAATTAAATGCAAGAAAAAAATTTGCAACTGTTTGAAATAAATGAACTGGTTTCCAAGCTTGTTCTTCAGATAGTCTTGTAAAATGATAACCAAAATCATGATCTTTTCCAATTACATTTGTAAAAGTATGATGAATATAATTGTGATAAAATTTCCATTGTTTAGAATCTGAAACTATATCCCATTCAAAATCTCTTGAGTTGAGTTCAGGATGATTCATCCAGTCATATTGACCATGCATTACATTATGCCCAACTTCCATATTGTTTAAAATTTTTGAAATGGTAAGCATTCCTGTTCCAATTGCAAAACTAATTGGATCTAAACTAAAATGTAAAATTAATCTTCCCATAATTTCATTGTATCTCATTGTGTTGTACACTTTGAGGATATGATTTGCATCTTCTTCTCCAACTCTTGATTGGATATCTTTTCTAATTTCTTCAAGCTCTTTGCCGAAAGATTCAATTTCTTCTTTTGTAAGTTTTTTGCTAAGTGAGTTCATATTCTATTCCTTTAATTTTATAATTCTAATTCTAAATTTGTTTCTGCTCTATGAATGCAGATTTGGATGGATTCATTTTCATTATGAGTTTTGCCTTTACTTAAATCAGTTGTGATTCCAGATTCTTTTTTACAAATACAAGTGTGACAAATTCCCATTCCACAACCACTTGGTGGATAAATACCATTTGCTTCTAATTCTTGAAGAATTGTTTTTTCTCCATTTACAGAGATTGTTTTGTGTGATTTTAATAATTTAATTTCTTTAACTTGGTTATTACTTTTTGGAACTGATGTCAAATGAGGTTGAAAATTTTCTAAAATTAAATTTTTTGAAGGAATTAATTCTCTAGAAATTTTTTGTAATGAGCTTGGTCCACAAACAAAACTTAATCTTGATTCAAAATCAGAAACCAATTCTTCAATTAAATTTTTATTTAAAAAACTTGTCCTAAAATTTTCTTCTTTTTCATCAGTGAGAATAAAATGAATATTTAAATTTGAAAAATCATTTTGTAATTTTTTTAATTCTTCATAAAAAATAATTTCATTTTTAGTTTTGGAAAAATACAAAACATCAATATTTAATTTTGAATTTTCTTTTTTTAATTGATTTAAGATGGAACGAATTGGAGTAATTCCACTTCCACCTGCAATAAAAAGTAAATCTTGTTTATTGTTTTTTGTAAGAGTAAAATTTCCTGTTGCTTCCCCTAACTCTAAAATTTTTCCAATTTGAATTTTTTCGTTAAGAAAATTGGAAACCAAACCTTCTGGTTGTTTTTTTACTGTGATGCAAAGAAATTTTTCAGATTTGCAAGACGAAATAGAATAGAATCTAGTTACCCTTCTTCCTTCAATTGTAACAGTTACAGGAATATGTTGACCGGGTTCAAATCCCTTCCATTGAGCATTGGTTTGGAGAACGATTGTAACAGAATCAGATGTTTCTTTTTTAATATCTAAAATTTTAGCTTTGATTCTTTGATTGGAGTAAATTGGGTTAATATGCCCAAAAATAAAGTCGATTAGGCTGTTTTTAAAGAAATAATTTGCATATTCCTTTGGAGTATTGTGTTTTAATAAAAAAAGGTTCATAATTTTCTCCTTATTTGAGTGAACGATTGTTTACACAGTATTTTGAAGGCAAATTTTTGTCAAGAACTAAGTGAACGATTGTTTACTTAGTTTAAAATTATTCTTTTTATTTTTATTTTGACTAGAAGCTAAAAAAACTAAAAATTGTATAAAATGAAGTTAAATCAACGTTATGCCCAAAAACTTAAGACCAAAAATGTTCTTTTAAATTCAGCTTTAAAATTAATGGGTGAAGAAAAAAGTTTAGCAGCTTTATCTTTACGTGAAGTTGCAGGAGAAGCAGGAATTGTTCCGGCAGCATTTTACAGACATTTTAAAGATATGGAAGAGCTTGGGCTTGCATTAGTGGATGATGTGAGTTTAAAACTAAGAACCATTTTACGTGAAGCAAGAAAAAAAGGTGTTCTAAAAACTGCATTAAAACAATCCATTGAATTGTATTTTGAATATGTAAAATCAAATCGACTATTATTTCGATTTATTACTAGAGAACGAGTTGGAAGTAGTAAAAGAATTAGACTCGCGATTAAAAACGAAATGAGTTTTTTTGCTTCTGAACTTGCATCTGATTTGGAAAAACCAAATATACTCGCTTCTGATTTGGAATTTATTTCACAATTTATAATCAGTACATCATTTCAAATGGCTAGTGAATATTTAGACTTAGATCCAAAAGACAAATCATTAGAAAAAATTGTCAAAGAAAAATGTTTAAAACAATTAAGAATTATTTATAGAGGTTTTTTTAGAAGTAAAGTGAAGTAGCTAATTTGAAATTAGTTCGACTTAAAAAGGGCGTTTCTTTAACTCAATACTATCATACAACAATACTACTCAGTCAGTCTAGAATAAAGAAGTTAATTTGTTTTAAAATTATTTAAAGTTTTTTCTAAATGACTAGATTCAGAGCTCAATTTATCTGCAACAGAATTCAAATCTAATGAATAATCATTTAATTTACCTGAATTATTTTTTAAATTTATAACTGATTCAATTATTTTTCGAATTCCTAATTTTTGTTTATCGAAGCTTTCATTTAATAATGATGAGAAATCTTTTAACTCATCTGAGCTTTTTAAAATTTCTTCAGTTTCTAAAATCTGATTTTTCATATTTCTAGAAATTGATTCCGCATTTCCTTCTATTTCTGAAATATCAGTTTGCATTTGATTAACTCTTTTTGAAATTTTGATTACTTGTTCTGACCCAGTATCAACTGTTTGAAAAATACTTTTAATAGTTTGTTTGACATTTGAAACAGATTCAAGAGTACTTTCAGCTAACTTTGTTATTTCTGACGCAACAACTGCAAAACCTTTACCAGATTCACCTGCACGTGCTGCTTCAATACTAGCATTCAGTGATAATAAATTAGTTCTATCTGAAATATCTGAAATTATCGAAGTAAATTCAGTTATCTTAGATGTAATTTCTTTTATTTCATTCATTGCAATCAACGTTTCGTTCAATTCTTCACCACTATATAAAATATTCTCTCTAGTTTTTGAAATCGTATTGTTCAAAATAGAAATAATACTGCTTATATTCATTGTAGAATCTGAAATAGTTTCAATCCTTTTATTTATCTGCACAATTGGATGACTTGCTTCGTCTTTTCCTTGTGAAAAAGAATCACCTATTGCAGATATATTTTCTAAAGAAATCGAAATCTCAGAAGTTGATTTAGCTTGAGAGGCTGATAGGGAAACTACTCCACTAGATTGGTTAATTATTTTATCAGTGGCTATTTTAATATCATTTTTAGCTTTATAAATCAGGGTAATCATTGAATTTAATTTTGATATTAATTCATTAAACGATTTTGCAAGTTCTCCAAATTCATCGCTTGTATGAATATCAATTCGATCATTCAAACTCAATACACCATTTGTTACTCCGCGTAAGATCGGTACAATTTGTTCTAGAGGTTTGATTGATTTATTAACTAAACTATATATTAAAATACCTATTAAAAAAATAGTTACAATAGAGATAATTATATTTCGAGTTATAATATTTAAAATAAGTGAATAAGATTCTCGCTTATTTAAAAGTGTAATTAATATAAATGACGAATTTGTAGTTGTCTTATTAAGTATATAGATTTCATTATTTATATTTATTTCTAATTCTTGGTTCTTTTGTTCAGAAAATTCTGTATCTTTTAAATATTCGATGGTATGATAATTTTCTAAAATTTTTTCAGGTAATGGATGATAAACTATTTTATCAGTAGACTTATCAATTAGTACAATAAAAGAGTTTGGTGTAATTTTAAAAGAAGACAATAATTCTTTAATTCGATTTAACTCCAAATCAACTGTTACTACGCCAATTATTTTTTTACTTTTTGAATACATCAAAGTTGTAAAAGTTAAAAAAGTTGTCTTTATACCATTTAAGTCATCAACATATGGAGAAGTTCTATATTTTTTTTCAGTTCTCTCCTTCTCTCTATTCCAGTCTTTTGGAAGTGCTAATTGATACCATGCTTGGTTAAAATAATTATAATTTTCATTTGAATACTCCCAAGTGATTTCCGATTTTTTTTTATTCCATGCAGCATAAGGACCAAAAAATTTTCCAGATATTAAATTTGGCTCATACCAAATTCCTGCTCCAATAATTTCAGGATAGTTTTGAACTTTCTCTACTAAGAACGAAGAGACTTCTTCCTTAAAATCAAATGAACCTTGTGACTTTATTTGATAATAATGTTGACCAAGTGTAGCAACATCTGTTCCTAATTTATCGGCAGTGAATGTAAGTTTATCAATTTCTGAAACATATAACGAAACTAAAGAGTCGATTTCTTTTTTTCTAAAATCCTTCGCTTCAATATAAAAAAAGTATGTATTGATTAAAGTTGCTATAGAGAATAAAATAAAACTTGTTAATAAACAATAGAGTGTAATTCTAATTTTCAATTGCATATTGATAAGTAATTTTGATTCATTCTAAAATAAAGCAAATTTTAATAGATAAAAAGTTTTTAACAAATAAAATTATTTCAAAAAAATTAAATCCTGTGTTAAAAACTTACATTTTCGAATTTACAACTTGTCAAAAGTAAAATCAAATTTTTAGTTTATGCGAAAGTTGAATTTTAAATTCCTATCACTTTGATTTCATTCTTTGCTAATTTTTCAAAATGCTGAGGATTTAAAGTAAATATTGTATTTGCTTTAGATTTAATGGCTGCTTCTAAATGTAATGCATCATACAAAATTTCACCTGATAAATGAAGACTAGTAACTCGCTTTACAGCCGATTTATAATCTTTAGAGTTTAGTGAGATAATTTCAAAAATATGATAAATATTTTTTTCTAAAATTTTTTCAACTTCAAGTGGTGAAAGTTTTGGTTTAATTGGAAGAACTGACAAAACAGAAAAAAGTTCCTCAATACAATGAGTTGAAATAAAACCAGTTTCTTTTTTTTGAAAAACTTTTTGAAAAATGGGAAATCCCAGATGTCAATGGGAATTTTATAAAATTGAATAGACCTCATCATGGCTCCCAACATCAATTGGAATAATTTTATCTTCTTCTATTATAAAATCTATTGAAATTCTATAAGAAATATTAATAGAAACTGAATAAATTTCTGAAAGCTTTCCTTTAAGCTTATGAAGCCTCAGAGACGGATGATATGGGTTTAGTTCTAATAATTTTAAAGTTTTGGTATAGCTTGCTAAAATTTCTGGATGCTTCTTAATAAATTTCTTTGCTCTTTTTAAATAACTTTCAGTAAATAAAATTTCAGCCACGAGTAATTCTTTTGATATGTTTTTCTACTGATTCTTTGTGGTACTTTTTATTTTTTATATCTTTTTTGGATTCATTTAAAGCAGTTTCAAGTTCACATTCTCTTAAGTAATTGTATTTTTCAATGGGTAATATTATAAATTTATTTTTTCCTCTTACAGTGATAATTACTTCTGAACCAGATTCAGATTCTTCATTTAAAATTGAAATTCCTTTTGTTTTAAGTTCATTTGCAGTAATTGTATTAAGCATTTATTCGTCCTTTTAATCGTATTATCTAAAGTATGATAAATAAACGAATCAGTCAAGTTTATTTTTTAACTGCCTTAAAGAAAAGATGTTTATTCATTAAGAAAAATTTTACAAGCTTTTGATTCGATAATTAAGAATACAAATATTGCTGAGCAATTTTTTTTAAAATTTTTTGAAAAATGGGAAATCTCAGATGTCAATGGGAATTTTATAAAATTGAAATTAAAAACTAATTTTAATTCTCATTGATTTTTCTGAAAGAAAAGATGGTTAAGGAAAATAATTTAGTCTTGTGTTCAAAAAAAGTTTTTTTAATTCAGTAAAGCGATAACGATACAAAATGCCGCCTTGCGGGTCTGCCTTTGGCAGACGGAACCATTTTGTAGCGTGGTCATTGCGAAGCAATGAATCGCCCAAACTCAGTTTAAGAAAAGTTAATTAATCGTTATCAATGTTTAGTACATTGACATCATTTGGATCAAGTCCATTGTAACTAAGATCACTTGAACTCGCAAGAAGCAATTGAATTGTAGTGGTTTGGTCTCCATCCAAAATTCCATCGTCCACACCTTGAACAGTAACAGTTTGATTCGTTGACCAGTTCGCAGGAGTAAATGTCAAAGTAGTTGGTGATGTAATGATAACTTCATTTGTGTTCAGTGAATTCAAATTGATTGTAACATTTGAAGTTGGTGGAGCATTTAGTCGAACTGTAAAAGTTCTTGATGTTCCTGTTTCATCAGTATCACCTGAAATTGCTGAAACTGCAAAACCAGCTTGGACAATACTAAAGAAAATATCATTTGTTGTTCTGCCATTAAAGATTAAATCAAGGCTTGAAAAATTACTTGTGCTTAAAGTTTTTGAACCTTGCGGTCCTGTGTGGGAAACATTTACAACTTGAACTGTATTCCAATTACTAGAATCAAATGTTAAGTTTGGGCTTGGTGTTACAACAAAACCTGTTCCAGATAAATTAAAACTTACTGGAGAAGTTGGTGCTGCGTTTAATCGAATGCTAATATTTGTGTTCTGTCCATCTATCAAAGTGATTCTTGAATTATTTGAACTAGATGGTGTGATAATTAAATTTGGAGTGTCGTTATCTGAATTTGTTATATTAGCAATATCTAATGGATCAAACCCTGCGAAAAATGGATCTGAAGAACTTGCAAGATCATGAACTACATTGTAAATTTTATTTCCATCAACTTGTGTTCCAGTTATTTCTAATGCAGTATCATTTTTTCCTGTTACAGTGATGAGCTGAACTTGATTCCAGTTGGAAGAACTTTTTACAATAGATGTTGTGGAAAGAGTTGCTTCATCATTATCAGTCACAGAAACAGGAATGGTTACATTTGATGTTGGTGCTTGAGAAAGAATTACATAGTATTGAAAACTTCCCCCACTCTCGGATGTTACTCTATCTGCTGCAATTGGTAAACATACAGAAATTTTTGCATTTGCATCACAATTGTTTAAACTAAAAATTCCATTATTTGTAACTGCTCCATTAAAATCGTTGATTTGTGTATTGTCGTAATCAGAACCTGTTATATTTGGAAAATAATTTCTAAAAGTGGAACCAGCAGATGCAGTTCCAAGTAAAATATTTACAGTTTGAGAACCATCAACTAGAGCATCAGCAACACCTGTAAGTGTAATTGTTTGAGGCGTGTTCCAATTGGCTGCTGTAAAAGTTAATGAAATTGGAGATACAACTACTTCGTTTGTATTGGAAGAAGAAATGGGAATTGTAACTGATCCACCAACTGGTTGAGAATTGAGTCTCAATGTAAAACTATCAGTTGAACCAAGTTCTGATGTGATGAAATTTCTAGTTTTGGAAAAAGTATAACCTCTAGTGTCGTTATCAGAGTTCATAAAATTAATTGTTCTGGAACTAAGACCTACATAATTTGGATCTGTACTTGTTGGACTTTGGATGTTTACAGTATAAGGTAAACCAGATGAGTTTACAAAATTATTGTTCACTCCAGTAACTGTAACAACTTGTGGAACAGACCAATTTGAATTTGTAAAAGTTAGATTGCTTGGATTCACAGTTCCTGCTAAAAGATCAGAGCTTGCGATAGACGAAAAAATTACATTATTTGTGGGTCTTGTTCTGAGCTTAATAGTGAAACGAATTTGGTTTCCATTTTCATTTGTAAAAAGTGGTTCAAGTCCTGAAAATGCAACTACATATCCAGCTGTGTCGTTATCATCGTTTATCATCGAAACATCAGAAGGATTTAATCCATTGTAATTTAGATCAGAGCTAATTCCAGCAGATGTGATCACTGTAAAATTTTTGTCTCCATCTTGAAAAGAATCGTTTACTCCTCTTAATAAAACTGTTTGATAAGCGTTCCAATTTGCTACAGTAAATGTTAAACTAGAACCAGATTGAATTGTTGCTTCACTTAAGTTGCTTGAAGTAAAATTAATTGTTACATCTGATGTTGGAACTGTTAAAAGTCTAACTCTAAAAAAAGCAGTTGTTCCATCTTCACCTGTGTGTCCACTTACAGCAGTAAAATCAAATCCTGCTGTGTCGTTATCATTATTTGTAACAGAAACTGTTTTTGGTGCAAGTGCAGAATAATTTGTGTCATTCGAAGTGATTGCACCAAGTTGGATATTATAAATGATGTTTCCATCGAGCAAAGAATCATTTACACCTGTAACTGTAACTGCTTGTGTGATGTTCCAACTTGAAGGTGTAAATGTTAAACTTGCGTGGCTGAGACTGCCTTCTGATAAATCTGAATTGGTAATTGGAATTACAACATCATCAGTTGGCATTGAATTTAGAACTACATAAAATGTTCCTGTTGTCCCATTTTCTGATGTAACTAGATTTGAGTTTGTGATTGTAAAGTCTGGTGTATCGTTGTCGTTGTTCACAACATTTAATGAAGCGATATTCATATTATTATAATTTGCATCAGCACTTGCTACTGAACCAAATTGGATTTGAAAAGAAATATTTCCATCAGTGATAAAATCATTTACTCCAGAAATAATTACTGATTGGGGAGTGTTCCAATTGGAAGAAGTAAAAGTCATTGTAGATACATTCACTGTGCCTTCAGTTGTGTCAGAAGAGGAAACAGGAATGACTACATTTGAAGTGGGTGCTTGGTTTAGAACAACTGAAAAAACTGTTGAGCTTCCAGATTCAGAAACAGTTAGTCCTGAAGTTGGTGTTACTGTTATTCCTGCTGCATCATTATCTGTGTTGGTAACTTCTATTAACCCACCTGAAATTCCAGAATAACTAACATCATTACTTTGTAAAAAACCAAGATCAATATTTACAAGTTGGTTTCCATCAATGACTAAATCATTTACTCCAGTAAAAGTAATCAATTGAGTTTGGTCCCAATTGCTAGAATTGAATGTGATGCTGGAAGGTGAAACTGTTACCTCGTTTGTGTTAAAAGAAGTTAAATTAATTACAACATCATCTGTTGGCATGTCAGTGAGTTTAATTGTTACTGAAACTGAGGCTCCATTTTCACTAGTTAAGAGACCGTTTCTGCTACTTAAAATGATACCTTTTATTGGAAGAGTAAGAGTTGGTGCTATTTCATTTGAAGGAGTTGTTGTTGGTGGAGGAAGTAAATTTCCTTGGTCAGCAGAACCGGGTTGTGCAGATGGAGTCAATACAATTGTTCCATCTTTATGATTATTTTGTGATGATTGAAACGGGAGCAAATTTCTTTTTGTTTTAGTTTTGCTACAAGAAATAATTAGTGCTAAAAATGTGCTAACCACTATAAAATTTCTAAAAAATTGCTTCATATAAATATATACTAACACCAACTAAAAAAAAATACATTTAGTCAATAAATTATTAATAAATATTCTAAATATGTACTATTTTTTTTATATATTCTTAAATTTAATGAAATTTACTGAAAATTTAACTATTTTATAGAATTAAATTTATTTAAATATTCAATACAAAATTTGCTTGAAATTTTATAATAAAAAAAAGTTTAATTTCTTGTGAAAAAGTTTTTTTTTGTTTTTCTTATAGTTTTTATTTTTTGCTCAAAACCAAATTATTCCAAACTATGTGATACTAAATCTAAGGATTTTAAAAATGAACTTTTGTTAAGAATTTTCAGTTCAAATCGCCAACCATTTTGTTTTATAAAATTTACAGAAAAAATTTCATCACTCAGTGTTGAACCTGACACCTCTTTTACACAGGCTAAATTCTTATCTGTTACAAATGCAAAATTATTAATTGAATCAACTAAAAATTTTAATTTAGATACTGTAATAAAAAATTTTTCTTTAGACAATTTTAACTTTAGAGTTGATAAAGTTAATTTAAAAGTTAGTATAGCTTACCCTTCCCAAGCTCATGAAATTATTATTGAAAATAAAAAAATTACACATGACGCATCAATTAGTATAAATCTGAATATTGGAATAAATGAAATTCCAATTCGAGTAATAGAAAATAATGCTGTTACAGATTATAAATTAACTTTAAATCGTAATCCACAATTTTTATATATTGCAACAGGTGATAGTGATAATAATCCTTTTACGTATCAATATGGTAGTATTAATCAAACTACTGGATCTTATACTAAAATTGGTCAAAACATTACAATGACAAATCAAGCCTCATGTATTGAACCAGGTCATATTCAGCATATTACTTCAGACTATACTGGTAAATATATAATTATGATATGTGGTAAAATCGGAACCGGTATCCCAAACCAAGGAAATAATATTTTTTCTTTTAAAGTGGAAAAAGATGGTAAATTAACTTTGGTTTCAGAAGCACAAAGCGAAGAACAAGTATTAAGAAATCCTAGCCAAGTCCGTTTTCATCCAAACAATCAATTTTTTTATGTAGGCAATATTTTAAAAAATGACAACTTAACAAATCAGAGAATTGCTATTTTTTCATTTAATTCTTCCAATGGACAATTTTCTAGAATTGGTTTTGCAGATAATTGCCAAGCTAATGCAGTAGCTTCAATTACAATTGACCAAAACGGGAAATGGTTGTACTCTTTAACAGAATCAGCTTCACAAGTTCATACAATTTGTAATTATGAAATCAATTCAGATGGAAGTTTAAAAACAAATTCTTCTCAGAGCAATACTCCTCCTATAGCTGGTTCAAGTAGATTAAATTTAAAAACAACTGCAGATAATTCTTTTGTAATAGCTGGTTACCAATCAAATCTAACTGAAGTATATTCAATTAATGAAGCAACAGGAGTTTTAAGTTTAGTTGGAAATATTTCAACTGCATCCTCAGGGAGTTTAGCCGTTCCAAATCAATTTCCAAATTCAACCAGATATATTCATTTTGGTGGACAAAATTGTTGTGCTGCAACCAACGCAAGATATATTCATAGAGCGTTATTAAATTCAGATGGAAGTTTAACTTTTAATGCAATTACAGACTTTTTTAATGATGTTGCTCATTCTACTGGAAGATTAAATTTAACTTATGACTTAACTGATTCCTATTTATATTCTGCAAGTATCAGTCCTGCTATAAATGATGATTATCGTTTTACACAATTCAGTGTAAATAAAACAAGTGGTGTGATTACTCCACTCACCCCGGCATTTATTTCAGATACTCCAACTAGCTCTTCAAGAATTTATAAAGGATTATATATTTTATATTAAAAAATAAAATAGGTATGATAAATATTAAAAAAATCACTCTTCATCAGGTAATGTAAAATACAATGGCATGCGATGTGACATTTTTACAGGTTTCCCTTTAAAAAACCCGGGAGAATAACGAGCCATATTTGTAACTTGAATTGCAGCTTCATCAAAACCATAACCAGCTTTACCTGAAACAATTTTTGCAGAATTTAATTTTCCAGTTTCATCCACTTGAATTAAAACAATTACTTCTTTTTTTGTGATACCAGCTGCTTTAGCAGCAGATGGAAAAAATTTAGTTAAATCAAAATCAATATTGGGAGTTGGGGTTTTGTCACCGTTAAATGAAATCAAATATCCATCTTTATCAATTCCATTTCCAGAAACTGCATTTATATCAATGTCTTCATTCAAAGGATCGGGCTTTTTTTTATCTCCACCTTCAACCCATTCCTCTTTTGATTTAGGAGTTGGACTTGAGTTTCCACCTATCAATTCAGGTGGGATTTCTTCAAAATCAATTTCTGAAATATTTTTTGAATCAACTTGGTTATTTTTTTGTAAAGAATTATAATAAGCAGCAAAAGTAGAAATATGTAAAAAAACAGAAATCAAAATTGCTGCTCTAAAAAGATAAACTGTTTTTAGTTTTAAGAAAAAATTTTTCATTCTATTCATTTTCATTTAACAAGTTCCAATCTATTTTATCATATAAATCATTTATAGAAATGGAATCTTTTGTGGTTTCGAGAAAAAATTCTTCATTTTCTTTTGATTCTTTAAAAACCCATTCTCCATTTCCAATAAATTTAAATTTTTCAACTTTTTTCGTTAAAGAGGAAATTAAAACATATTCTTTTAATTCTGGGATTTCTCTATAAAAAGAAAATTTAGCACCTCTATCATATTTTTCTGTGGATTCAGAAAGAATTTCAAAAATGACTGAAGGGTTTGTAACTGTATCTTTTCTATTTTGATAGAATTCTGGCTCACCACAAATGATAATTGCATCTGGATAAGTGAATAATTTTGATTTGTCTAAATGTAATCTTAAGTCAGAAGGATATTCAGAACAATTTTTATTTTTTAATAATCTATTCAAAATCGAAATCAAATTTGATAAAATTTTATTATGAAAAATGGATGCACCAGCCATTGCATAAATTTCCCCGTTATGGTATTCATTTTTTATTTCAGATTTAGATTCTAATTCTAAATAATCTTCAATTGAATAAAAAATTTTTGCTGGTAAACTTGCCATTTATAAAATATAATTTTGCTTTTTTTTAAGTCAAGATTTTTTTAAGCAAAAACAACTCTTTCTTGATTCAAAATAAATTATTCCTCATTTTTAATTTAACATTGATCATTACTAAACCAAATCACTCCTCATCTGGTAATGTAAAATACAATGGCATGCGATGAGACATTTTTACAGGTTTGCCTTTTACATAACCTGGAGAATAACGAGCCATATTTGTAACTTGCATTGCAGCTTCATCAAAACCATAACCAGCTTTACCTGAAACAATTTTTGCAGAATTTAATTTTCCAGTTTCATCCACTTGAATTAAAACAATTACTTCTTTTTTTGTGATACCAGCTGCTTTAGCGGCAGGTGGGAAAAACTTTGTTAAGTCAGTATCTAATATTGGAGTTGGGGTTTTGTCACCATTAAACGAAAATAAATACCCATCTTTATCTGTTCCATTACCTGAAACTGCATTTACATTGATGTCTTCATTACTTGGATCATCAGCATTTTTATTTGAACCCTCTACCCAATCATTTTTTTCAACTGGTGCTGGACTTGAAGTTCCTCCAATTAATTCAGGTGGAATTTCTTGCAAGTCAATCTCAGACTCATTGATAGTAGAAGAATCAACTTCACCAATTGAAACCATTTGAGAAATATAATATGCAGCATAAACAGAACAATGTAAAAACAAAGAAAGTATAACTGTTGTTCTGAATAAATAAATTGTTCTTGCTTTTTTTAAAAATTCTTTCATTTTACTTTCCTCATTTTTTTACTGATAAAGCAATCCTAGTGATTCCTGCTTTTCTAATAATTCCCATCATCTGAGTTATTGTTTTATAGGGAAGTGTTTCATCTGCTGATAAAGTAACTCTCATGTTTGGTCTGAGCTTTGAATCTCTTTCTAAAGTTTTAAAAAGTTTTTGTTCATCAGTTGCTTGACCTTCCAAAAGAAGTTTCCCATCTCTAGTGATTGCAACTTGAGTGGATTGAGCCACATTTGGATCTGCTGCTTGCACTTTCGGCAAATTGATGTTAATAGATTCTTTTTTTAAAAAATTTGCAGTCACCATAAAAATTACTAGAAGCACCAAGATCACATCCACCATTGGAGTGATATTGATTCCGTCTATTTCATCATTTTCGCCGGAGCCTTGAGACATTGCCATAAAATATTTCCTTATTTTTTGAGAGAGCTAGCTAAAAATTCTCTAGAGAGAATTTCTAAATTTTGAATTACCACTTTTAATTTTTTTGCAAAAAAATTATTTGTCATTACAACTGGAATTGCCACAAACAAACCAGCAGCAGTTGCAAGAAGTGCAACAGAAATACTTTTCATCACCACTTCAGCTCCACTGTTTCCAAGTGTTCCAAGACCATTAAATGCTTTGATCACACCAAGAACTGTTCCGAGAAGTCCAAGAAACGGGGCGTTGTTTCCAAGTGTGGAAAGAATTGGTAATCTTTTTTCAAGCTCAATTCTAGTTTCAATCACTCGACCTTGCATCAATTCAGATAAAGAATCATGACCACCTGAATATTCAGAGGACGCAAAAGAAGTAAAATTTTTATAAACTGATTTTCCATCTGTTTCTTTTAAAGAAGCAAAATCTTTTCCTCTAATTTTTGAAATTAAATCTTTCATTAAAGAATCAGGAGCTTTTCCTAAACGATTAAAAACGATTACTCTTTCCACTGTCACTGCAACAGCTAAAATACTAGCAACTAACATTAAAAGAAAAATTGCATTTTCACCGAACTCAACTAAAAACATTGTATCCATATATATTCCTTTTTTCAAACAGTGGGTTTTAACCCACTGATACTATCCCACTCCTACATTAATTCACTTATAAATTTAGACTAATTTTTTTTCAAATAAAATTATACACTTGTATAATTTTTTCATTTATTTTTTATTTTTTAACTAAGGATTGTTCCCTGAAACTCTAAAACAATCTGCCCTACAATTACTAGAACCAACATCTTTTATTTGTCCTTCTAAAATTTCTTGACTAGATACTGAGCAAATATTTAAATTTCTTCTAGTTAAAAAATAACTCCTACCACAATTCATAATACATACTTTAATTGTTTCAGAAAGTCTTTGTCCCAAATCTGTAACTTCATTATTACATAAATCATTATAATTAGAAAAACGATTTTGAGGTAATGTAGAAATTCTTGAAACATTAGCTTCAGTTAACTGAATGCTACTGAACTCAGTTGAACTTTGTAAACAATCTCTTGCAACTTGGTATTTTGAAATACAAGCATTAACAGGAGTGATTCTATTTTTATTTGCCTGATCTATAATCACTTTAAACAAAAAAAGTTTTTCATAATCGTTTACTATTTTTTTTTCTGCACAAGAAATATTTAAGAAGAGCAAAAAAATGAAAAGGGTTAGGGATACAAAATACTGCGAAGCAGCTTTCACCGAAGGTGAAAGGAAACTATTTTGTAGCCCGACTTTTTTTTGCGAAGCCAAAAAAAGAACCCCCGAAATTTTAAATAAAAAAGTTCTCATTAAAATCTTACCTCCATTCCTAAATTGAAAAACGGGATGATTTGTCCAGAAGGTAGTCTCAGTGAATATGGATCTAATTGTGGTTGAGGATTTCTAAGTGAAAAAGGAGCTGTTGAAGAAAAATCTTCTTGAAGCACATTCTTGCGAATATATGTGTTTATAATTTCAAAATAAAGATTCATATATCCCCATTCATAATTTAAAAATTTATCAAAACGTAAATCTAATCGATGGTAAGCTTGTAATCTTCTTGAGTTTGTGTAATCGTTTGTGTAAGGATTGTCTGAATATTTTGGAGACCAAAAAGTTTGTCCATTTGCAGGATTGCTAAATCTTCCTCCGTCATCTCCAACAACAGGGGTAAATGGATAAGCAGTTCTATAAAACCATCTTCCACCTATTTGGTATTCTTGAGTGATTCTCCAGCCATAAACAATATTTATTAAATGAGTTACATCAAAACCAGAAATGAGTTCTCTTGAATTTGGAAAAAGTGATCGAAGCCTTTGCTCATCACCAGATAAAACAACAGATTTATTCGGGTCATAATCTCTGTTGTATAAATTATCATTTCTAAATGATTGAGACCATGTATAAGCAATCCAACCAAACCAATCTTTTGTTCCGGGACGATTTGATTTTTTGATAAAAATTTCATAACCATGTGCCCAACCAGTTCCATTATTTGAATAATTCAATGGACGGTTTTGAACAAAGGGTCTTTGAATTCTTTGGAATCTATCTGGATTTAAACCAACTGGTTCAGAAATGAATGGATCTTGAACTATGATATCTTTAAATTCTTGTTTAAATAATTCTGTTTTAAAAGTCCATTCTTCAGTGATTTGTTGTTCAACCCCACCACCATATTTAGTTGCTTTTTCAAAACGTATATTTGGGTTTCCAGATTCTTTAGAAATTGCACCATCAAAAAAAGGATAACGATAATAATCTCCAGCACCACCAAACACAGTTGTGCCTTTTAAAAAACCTTCAAATTTATAAGATACAACTGCTCTTGGCCCTAGCACACCTTGTCTAGAAATAGAAATATAATCATATCTTGCACCAGGATTAAATGAAAAATTTCCAAATTTAAAATTAAGTGTGCTGTAAGCGTTGTAATAACTTGCTGGAGATTTTTGAGAAATTTCTGCTCTTTCAAAGTCAGGATTTTGTGTATTGTAAATATTTGGACTTGGATTATTTGGATCTTTAACTCTTCCTGTAAAACCTGTTACATTATAACTGATTGCTCTAGCTTCTGTTCCAAATTCTACTTTTAAAAAATCTGCTGCATTCCAAGTTGCATCTTGCCTTATACCAGTGTAAGGAGCTTTTGCAGAAAAGTTTGCATCAAATGTTCCAAATCTTGCAGAAGTATTTATATAAGGTTCGTAGTTAATCAATGTTAAACGATTAGTAAATTTTGAACCCGGTGTCCATACATATCTCAGACCCATTGTTCTAAAACCTTGACCTGCATTTAGAGAAGAACCAGCAATTGAAGATAATGCTTCTCTGGTTGGGTCATTCACTGGTCTAGTTGGGGCATTTAAAGAAAAAGAATCTTGTGCAGTTAAAGAAGTAAATGAGATTTGGTGTTGTGAATTAAAATTGTACACAATTTTGACATTCGAACTATTATAACGAGGAAGTCTAATTCCGTCTGGAACAAGTCCTGATTGCCCAAAAGTTCTATCTAGATAACCCACTTTTCCACCAGCTGCAATAAAACCTTTTCCACCAAGTATTGGAGTTTGGTACATAGCTTGTCCAAGAAACAAAGACATATTAAAAGTACCTTGTGATTTTTTTACAGCATCTGTTGCTTCAATTTCAATAACACCACCTGTAGCATTTGCAAAATTTGCAGGATATGCTCCAGTGTAAATATCAATTGTTTTGATTAAATCATTATGAATCACTGAGTTAAGAGAATCAAAATGATATGCATAAAAAATAGGTAAATCATCATAAAGATATGTGTTCGCATTACAAGGTGCACCCCTAATAATAATTCCTCCAAAACAATTATTTGGTCCACCACCACCTGCAAATGGTGGAGGAGCAAAAACACCTGGTAAAGTAGCAAGTGCATTTAGTGCTTCACCAAAAGTTCCGGGCATTCTTTTGATTTCGTCATATCGGACTTTGTAACGAGAAAGAATCGTTTTGTCTTTTTGTCCTTCAACTAAAATTCCACCTTTTGGTTTATCAACTTTATCAGTATATAAAGTAATTTCTTCATTGTCCTGTGAAACCGATTTTTTGATTTCTTGAAATCCATTTGATCTTATAATTCTAAAAGTATAATCTCCAGGTGCTGGAAGTTTTCCCTCAAAATAACCATTTTCATCTGTCTGAAATGCTTGTCCTGTTTCAAATACTTTTACAGGGAGATTTGCTTCTCCTTTATTTTGTTGCCTGCTAAACAATCTTCCTCTGAAACTCACTTCAGCAAAAAGACTAGTGCTAATTAATAATAAAATTGTATAAGTTAATTTTTTCATATTACTTAAATTTATCCTTTACTGCTTGATTAAAATTCACCCACCAAGGAATATCACCTACATTATCTTTTTTATAAACCAATAGACAAGCTAAAGGATAGGTGCTGAGTGGACAGCTAGTTCTTGTTATAGCGATGCTACAGAGATTCAAATTTCGTTCTTGTACATCATTAAATAATATAAGAGGAGGTTGAGGAAGAATTCTTCTTTCGCATAAAGAAGGATTTGCTTTGTTTACATCTCGACATTCTTCTTGGCATTTATTTGCTCGGAATTCTGCAGCAGCTCCAATTTGAGATTGTGCTTCCCATGCCGGTATTAGAGCTGGACCAGTGCAATTAAATAAAATAAAAATTAAGGAAAATACTTGTTTTATCATTTTGATTTCTTTATTGTTTTTGTTTTGTTTTCGTCAGCAGCTTGTTCATCTTTTTTAAAGCTCACCACAGTCCCTTTAACTTTTAGAACTGAAATACTTCCAAGTGGAAAAACATTTTGGGTTTCTTTCCAAACATATACTTCAACCATGCTGTCTCCACCTGGAATTTTTTGAACTGCTTGGCTCATCGCATACTCAATGTTAAGCGGATTTGTAACAGGAAATAAACCCAAGAAAAAAAATGTAGAAGTTTCAGCTGAAGATTCACCTAAAACTTTGTAACCTTCATCACGAATGATTGTTGCACTTGGAATGATTTGGTTTTGACCTAAAGAAGTATTTCCACCTCCCAAAGCAGTGATGCAGCCCATACAACAAAACAAAGATAAACTAACGAGTTTTTTTATTTGGAACATTTTGAACTTCTTCTTCAAATTTTACTGCTTCTGCGTTTATATGTAATCTATGCCATGTTAAGAATAAAAAAATCCTTCTATCTTGCCAATATTTGATATTGATCAATGCATCAGCTTCATTTTCGCTAAGAGCATCTTTTACCATTTCGTTAATTGGAGGAACAGAATAAGCTACTCCAATAATTCCTATATCAAAAGCTCTCCAAGTTCTTTCTTTGTCGACTACTGCAATCACTTTGTATTTTTTGTTTATGATTGGAATATTGCTTGTAGCAAGACCAGCGTTTGAACTTGCACAGTTTAGCAAAAAAACTAAACTGAATATAAATAAAATTTGTTTCATGATTTGTTACCTTTTTTTTTGTTTTTAATTAATAATTCCATTATTAAGTCGTTTTCAATTTGAGCTGCTGATTTTAAAATTTCTAAATCTTTTGTTTTGATATTGTTTCGTTTCATTGCTCCAATACAATCTTCTAATAATTCTATAAAAAATTGATTGATGGAGTGTTTTGCTTTTTGACCTTTTAGACAATCATAATCTGTAAATTTGTAATAAGTTTTTCTATCACCGGGATAACGAATTTCTTCAACACCAGAATTTAGTATTAATTTTAAATTTACTGAAATGGAAGCCTTACTAATTTGAAGAATGTTTTGAATGTCTTCTGTAGTTAAAGGAGCATCCATTATGATCAATAATCCAAAAATTTGACCACCAATTCTCTGAAGTCCATAGTTTTCATAAAATCTTCCCATCTTAATTACAAAATTCATCATCTCTTGATTGATTTTAAAAATTTCTTTTTTTTCGGTTTTGGTTGAATTTTTCATAAATTTTGTAATTTCAGTAAATACTAAAAATTCAGAATATTTAGTCAATTAAAAAATTATATTTATTTAGTAATTTTATAATCAATATTTAACTCCCAAATTACTCAATACAAGGGTTAGGGATTGAAGCGTTTCTGAATAGCCTCGGACTTTAGGGAGAGGTTATTCAGAAGTAGCGTAAAGCCCGACCGTTTTGTTAATGAAAATTTTTAATTTTAAATTAACAAAACGGGAACTCCCAGAAAAATTTATTCCAAAGAATTTTTAGTGTTTGTAAAAATCTTTTTCTCCAAATAAAACATATCAAATAAAATTAGTAGTAACGCAAAAAATAAAAAGTATTGGTAACCATCTTTTCGATTCAAATTATTAATTTCAGTATTTGTATTTTTTTCCATATCAGAAATTTTATTTAAGATTGATTCTTCTGGATTAGAAGTGCTAGAAAGTAAAACTAAATCTGCATTATTTTGAGAAGCTAGTTTGTATAAAAAATCTTTATCTAGTTTTGTGATGACTAGTTCAGGGTCTTTTGGATCTTTTAGTAAATCACCTTTTTTAGTGAGATAACCTTCTTGTCCTGAATTTGGATTTTTATAATAAATTGGTGCACCTTCTTCAGTGCCAAGACCCCAAACTAAAACATCAGCATTTAACTTGTCCCCCACTCCACCTTTGATGTCTTCACCATCCGTTACTATCACCACCAAACGATTTCGTTTTACTTTTGTACTTTTTAAAATTTCATTTGCTTTGGAAATTGCTTTTTCAATATTAGTTCCCATACTTGAAACCATATTTGTATCCATTCCTTTGATATAATCTTCAAATGAAGCAAGATCAGAAGTCATAGCAGAATATAAAAAAGGAGAATTTGCAAAAACAACTAATCCAAGTCTATTTCCTTTTAAATTAGGAAGAGCAGACAAAACAGAAATTTTAAATTTTTCAAGTCTTGTTGGAGCTGTATCAATTGAGTTCATAGACAAACTCACATCTACTAAAAATAAAATATCAACACCTTTATTTTCAGATTCTTCTTTTTCAGAAAGTTTTTCAAAACTTGGATTTAAAATTGAAATGATTAGTAATATAGTTATTAATCCACGAATTAAAAAACGAAAATAAATATTTTTTTTGTTCGTAATTTTTAAATCTAAATTTGGATACACTTCTTTTAAAATTTCTACTTCTTGGTTTTGGATAAATTTTGAATACAAATAATAAATAAAACTTATAGCAAAAATGAGTATCAATAAAATTGAGAAAAAATTTATATTCTTCATAAATAATACCTAAAAAATCTAGCACGAATTAAAAAGTCTAAAATTAAAATCAAAATTGCAGGAATTAAAAAATTCAAATAATGGGACTGTATAAAGTTTTTTGGTTTTGCATCTAGAACATCTCTTTCAAGAGAATCAATTTCAGAAAAAATAGTTTCCAATTCATCTTCATCTGTTGCTCTAAAAAATTTTCCTTTTGTATTATTTGAAATTTCATTCAAAATAGCAAAATCAGTTTCAAATTGTGTATCTTTTCCGATACCAATAGAATAAATTTTTATCTCAAAAGTATTTGCAATTTCACTTGCAGTTTTTGGATCAATTTTTCCGGCATTGGATGCACCGTCAGTGAGTAAAATCATCAGCTTTGATTTTGCTTTGGAATTTTTTAATCTCTGAGTTGCAAGAACCACAGCATCACCAATTGCAGTTCCTTGTTCATCTATAATTGTTCCATCAATATCTTTCAGAATTTCAATTAATGAATCTTTGTCAGAGCTGATGGGAGCTTGAAGATATGCAGCACCTGAAAAAGCAGCAATTCCAATTCTATCTAATTTTCGTTTTGAAATAAAACTTTCGATGATTCGTTTAGCAGCGATTAAACGATTTGGGCTTAGGTCTCTTCCTTGAACCATTGAACCAGACACATCCAGTGCAATTAAAATATCCACACCTTTTGTTTCGTCTGGTAAAAATTCAATTTTGTTACTTGGTCCTGAAATCGCCAAAATCAAAAGAAATATTGAGATGAATTTTAAAAAAGGAAAATAAAATTGTAAATAATATAAAAAAGAATATTTTGTATTTGAAATTTGGGTTCCAAGATTTAGTTCTAATTTTAATTTATAAAATCCTTTTTTATAATAAAAATAAATTAATAGAATTAAAATTGGGATTAAAATTAAAAAATAAGGTCTTTCAAAATTCATTTTATTAACCTAGTCCAATAATCAAATAGTGCAATTGCTTTTAATTGTGGAATACTTTCTTCATTTGGCATATACTTTACTGAATTAAAATAAGATTCCATTGTTAAAATTTCTAAATTAGAAACAGAAAATTTTTCCATTAAAATTTCATTTAATTCTTTTTGGGTAAAATGTTGGATTGGATAATTTAACTTTAATTCAATTCTTTCTTTGATATAAGAGGATAACAAAAATATAAATTCTTTGTGAGGAATTTCTTGGTTTTTTAACAAAGAAACTAATTTGGATTGATACGTTTCTTCTACTTCTTTATCCAAAACAGAAATTGAATCTGCATCTAGTCTTCCTCGTTTTAATTTTTTGGATTTTAAAAAATATCCTAGTAAAACAGTTAAACCAATTGCAAGTAAAATTAATAGGATTAATCTGTTCCAATAATTTCCTGAAAAACTAATTGGTGATTTTATATCGATTTGTTCTTTTTCATTTTCTAAACTAGTTTCAATTTCGATTTCTAAACTAGTTTGAAAATTTTTACACTGAATTGGAACTTTAAATTTTCCAGATTTATAAAATGCTATTTGTAAACTGACTAAATCTTCACCAATATTTAGTTCTAAAATTTCTGCATATGGAGTTTCTTTATCCATTAAAAAATCTTTAGCTGGAATTTTGCATTCTGAAGTTTTGATATTAGTTAGTGAATAATTAATTAATTCTCCAACCAAAGCTCTTGGTTTTGAAAACTTTTCTATTGGATCTGAAAATACATTTAAACAAAATAGTAAAATAAATAAAAATTTCATGCAATTAAAAACCGAATTAATTCCTTTGTTAAATTAGAATTTGTTCTTAAATCTAAAATTGAATTCCTAAAAGTTTCTTTTAAAATCTTAGAATCTTTTTTAAAACTAGAATTATAATGCGATCCAATTTTGGTTTCTTTATTTAATATAAAAAAGTTTTTTAAAAATTTTTCACCCACATCTTCTTCAATTGGATCAAAAATCCGAACTGCATAAATTTCATGTAAATCAAAAACTGATTTTAAATGTTCTAGTGAAATCATTTCATTAAAATCACTTAAAATATAAGTTATCGAATTTTTTTTAGCTCGATTTTTTAAATATTCAAATGGAACAAGATGATTTGTTTTGTCGAAAAATTCAGTATCATAAATTTCTTTTAAAAATTTATATGCCATTGATTTTGTTTTGATATTTTTTTTTAGATGATGAATTTCTGTTGAGTATGGATAAATGTTCACTCTATCACCAGAACTAATACCAAGCAAAGTAAAAAATGCAAGAAGTTGAAATGCAATAAAAAATTTACTTCTATCATTGGATGCTTTAAAGTTCATCGAAGAAGACACATCCAAAAAAAGATTAATTTCTCGGTCTGTTTCTTCATGAAAAACTTTTACATAAACATCATTCATTTTTGAAGTTACATTCCAATCTATAAACCTGATATCGTCTCCATAAGAATAAAGTCTAGATTCTTTAAAATCCATTCCTCTTCCCATTCTATGTAAAATTGTTTTTCCAACTCGCGGGGATATAGATTTTTTTTTGTATTTTAATTCCAATTCCAAAATTAATTTTTCTAGTTCTTTTAAAATTATCATATTAAATTAATTCCATTTCTTGGGCGAATTTTTTTACACCTAACCCCCCGTCCCCTTCCCTGAGAGGGAAGGGGTGAATCGTTGTTAGTTGCTATAATCAAATCATTTGGGGTTAGGTGTAAAAAAAACGGGCTATTCGCTACTACTTTTGAAAAATGGGAGACAGTGGGTTTTAACCCACTGCCCTGTTTCAAAAGAAACGTCCTTTCTTTTGGCATTGCCTCTGGCTGCCAAAAGCCCATTCTTCGCTTCCAAGAGGTCGCTCGAATATTATCCCTTTCGCTCGCTCCCGAAAAAATTTCTCGAAATCGAGCAGCGAAAGCGATAGAGATGCTAAAGACCCGAAGGGGAGTATATGAAAATATTCTTATATAATTTTTTATATATAAAGAATTATTCATTTTCATATACTCGGAACTCTTTAGCAGCTCGAGTTTTTTTGAAAAAAAAACATCGCCCATAAAAATCTAAGGAAGTGGTGTAACTTCAACAACAGTTTTAATTAACGAATCCACAGAAATATCTTCTGAAATCGCTTCAAAATTGAGTATCATTCTGTGTCTCATGATTTCAAAAATATTTGCACGAATATCTTCTGGCACAACAAAATTGCGACCTTCAAGAAGAGCATTCGCCTTGGAAGTTTTTAGAATCGCAAGAGAAGCACGAGGGGAAACTCCATGTTTGATGTATGGCTTGATCTCTTCGATATTTGTAGAATCTGGTCTTGTGCTTCTAGTGAGTTTAACAATATACTCTTTGAGTTTTGGATCTATATAAATTTCTTCAGTGAGTTTGGAAATATCGTTTAACTCTGATTTGGTGATGATCTTGTTGATAGTAGCTTTTTTGCTAGTTCCATGTTGTTCCAAAATTTTAATCTCGTCTTGTTCAGATGGATAGTCCACTTGAACTTTCATCAAGAATCTATCCATCTGTGCTTCAGGGAGTTGATAAGTTCCTTCTTGGTCAATTGGATTTTCTGTTGCCAATACAAGAAATGGAAGGTCAAGTGGAAAAGTTTCTGTACCAATTGTGACCATTTTTTCTTCCATACATTGAAGTAGTGCAGATTGAACTTTTGCAGGAGCCCGATTAATTTCATCTGCAAGCAGAACTCCAGTGAAGATGGGACCTTTTCTAGTTTCAAACGAAACTGTTTTTGGATTAAAAATATTTGTTCCAATTAAATCAGAAGGCAACAAATCAGGAGTAAATTGAATTCTTTTAAATGGAAGTTCAATGGTCGCTGCAATTGTTTTTGCAAGTAAAGTTTTTGCAAGCCCTGGCATGCCTTCCAGCAGAACATGGCCACCAGAAACAAGACAAATCAAAATGCTTTTTGTGATTTTTTCTTGTCCTGAAATTTCTTTTTTTAATTCTTCTTTAATTTGGTTTAATTTTTTTCCTGCGTTCTCAATTTGCTCTTTGCTAACTGTTTGATCCATTTTTTAACCTTGTTTCATACTCTTTGATAAAATTTTCTTGTTCAATTGTTTCAATCGCTCTTGGTGATCTTGAATCACGAATCAATTTTATTGCATTTTCAGCATTAAATTGATAATTTCTCACCAAAAAACATGCTAAAATTGTTCCTGTTCTACCAAGTCCACCAACACAGTGAACAAGTAAATTCTTCTTTTTAGACTGTGAATCTTCTATCCAAGTAAGCGTTTTTTCGAGAGATTCAAAATCTGGAACTTTTTGGTCTAAAATTGAAAGATGATAATTTTCAATTCCAGAATTTTTAATTTCAGAAATCAAATTTGGAACTCCATAAAATTCCATTTCATCTGTTGTAATTAAAGTTAAAACAGAATCTACAGAATTCTTTTTTAAGGTTTGTAAATCTTTTTGTAAATCACGATTGCGGTCTTTTCTTCCCATTAAAATTGTCATAAAAATTTTTGCAGGAAGTTCCATTTTTAGTTCATCTAGCCTAAGCTCGTTTGATGACTCTAAAATTTTTGTAATTTTTTCAGAACAAATTGCCCCAGCATAAAGAGCTAATTTTTTTTGCCAATCATTTGGTTCATCAAATGATAAAGTGTGCATGGAATAACGCATCAGACCCACATACAATTGATATGGGTCTTTATCTAGTCCAATTAAATTTTTGTAAAAGTTCCTCAAGTGAATTAAAATTTGGTAGGCTTTGTTAATTTCATGAAATTGAAATTTAATAGTTTTATCAAACTCTTCCTCATCACCAAGCTCAGAAATATTTAAAGCTAGATCAATTAGTTTTGTTGCTTCTAAAAATTCTTCAACTGAACCAATTTTCATAAAAATATACAAAAGATCATTTTCCATTTTGAACAAATCTTTTAGTATATGACCTTTATGTGTATGAAAAAAATCTATGATCCAAACATTTTCTCCTTTGTCGATGATGATGTTTGCTCCGTTTAAATCACCATGTAAATAAGAAGTATAATGGTTAGAAGATTTTTCACTAAATGTTTTTAATTTTGTATCATAAAAATTACATACATTTGGAATATTCACTCCATGGAGTGAAATGATTTCACCCTGTGCAACAGTAATAATTAATTGTTCAACTTTTTTTCTAACTGAGTCTTTGTATTTATCTGTAAATTCGTAATACTGAAGCAAATCCAATTTTTCAAAACTAGATGCTTGGTACAGTCTTCCCAATTGTTCTTTATAAATAATGTCAAGCTTCTCTTTGATTTTTTCTAAATCAGTTTCTTCAGAATAGTATTTTTGGAAAGTTCTAACTTTTGAATCTTGCATTGCCGCATAACGGTATTTAATCGCACCGCGTTCACCGAGCTCAGCATAGTCAATTATGGAAGGTGCATTATTTCCTAGTACTTCAGAAATTTTTTCAAATGAAATTCTTTCTTTTGAGATTGGTTCACGTTTTCCAATTTTAACAACTGCTGGAACTTGTGCATGCCCAAGTTTATCAAATGCTTTTGCACGAAGCACAACATTTCCTGAATAGCCGCCATCCAAACATTCTAATTCTACAATTCTAGCATCTCTAAACAAATAGTATAAAATTTCTTCATCAACACTAGACAAATCAAACTCATTTTTAAAAACTAATTCAATTGATTTTTTATCCAAAACTCTTTTGTGAATTTCAGGAATTGTGCCATTTAAAAAATTTGTAAAGTCTGCAATGGATGAATAAATTTTAATTCCAAGAATAGACTTTAATTGATCTAGTGCAATAAAATGAGATGCTCTGGAAGATGACGCACATAAAGCAGAACAAGTTGCAAGCTCCATATTTGGATAACGAGTTTTTAATTCGTACAACAAAAAATTTACTTTGGCTTCTGTCCAAACACCAATCACCCCTACTCTAATTTTTTCATTTTTGTAGGGTGATAAAACTTGTTCTAAATTTGTGTTCCAAAAATCATTTAATCCAGATGCATTTACAATTTCGTCTTTTCTAGATTTTCTATATTTTTCAAAAACAAATCTTGCACCTTCTGAATCTTTTACGCAGTGTACACCAAATTGCTCCAAATGATCTTTCTGCTCTGCATCTTTTTCATCATGCCAATCTCTGATGTGAATGATTTTTAAAATTTCTTCTTTAGTGGAATATGCCCAGTCCATCACTGTGTTTAATGGACCTTCTTCAATTTTTTCACCTAACAGCCTTTTAGCCTCATCAAACCCAACATGTAAAAGATTAGGAAGAGATTCATAACGATCTATTAGTTTAACAAAATCGTTTTGCAAACACTGAGTTATTAAAATGGATTCATTCATATTCAAATTTTTTTTAAAATGATTTTTTCATCAATGATAATTTTGTTTTGTTATTTTTTGGGCGTTACGGCATAAATTTTCTAAGCAAGATAAAATTTATCTTTAGTAGCATGCCGTCATGCTAGAAAAGGGTTTCGTCCTTACTTAAAAATGTTCGGACTTGCTTCGCAACCTTTTCTATCATTAACGCAAGTCTAACTGTAACAAAAAAATTTACCCATTCCTAATTCCACATTCATAATTCAAAATTAACTAATATCCGTTCGTTTCATACTTCCACAATTTTACATTTGTAATTGTTCCACCAGCCCCTATATCGTTACAAACATTTGTTGTGCTAGTTGTTTGGTTTGCTTTTACTAAATTTCCATGACCTTGGTAGGAGGCGATGTTTGGAGTGTAGATACAATCTTCGTTGGATTCACAAATTCCGTTGTCGTTTCCAACTCCATCGTTAAAAATTTCCATTGCATTTCGTAGATAAGTGACTGTGGTGCTATTGCTCCAAGTGTGAACATCAGTCACTGTTCCAGAAGGACAAGCAAGTGCATTTCGAATTACAGTGTCAGTTGCTCTGAGTGACCAATCCCAAATTTGACAACTTGAAGAACAATTTCCTTGATTAGTTCCTAACGGAAATGTTCCACCACCATTCCCCCAACCCCGGTGTTTGTTTTCAAAGTTAAATGGGTCTGTTGCAGGATTTCCACTTGTGGGCGATTGAGAATTTTTGGAATCAGTTGAAACTTTTCCCACAAATGAATTTGAAATATTTGCAGAATTAGTATCTGAAGGATGAGAAACACTTGGAGCAATTTTAGCACAATTTGAATTAACACCTGATGAGCTTGTTCCACAAGCAGTATTTGAAGTTTTTAAGATCCCATTAAAAGCAATATTTCCAGGGTTTGTAGTGATTTGCTGTAAATTTGAAGCAGAAACTATATTAGTATAATTGTTATCAGGTGGCGAACCTATTCCTAAACCAAAATTATTTATTGAACTAAAATTATTCCAACTCCCAGCACTTAACGAAAGAGCTGTACCATTCTGAGAATTATTTACAATAGTAGAATTTTGCAAAAAATATCTTGAAGTAAATGCTCCACTTACTCCATGAAATCCATTTCCAAAAATTGTAGAGTTAAAAATTAAATTATCTGATCCACCACTTGTCATTACTATTCCATGAATTGAGCCATAAGAATTTAATGAATTAATAATCATATTTATACTAAAATTAATTCCACTAAATCCTGGTGCCTTGGCTCTTAGATTTTGAACATAACCATTTCCTGAACTTGCAATGGATAATCCACTTCCTGTTGCTGCTGAAAATAAATTTGCATTTTTAATTACAAAAAATTTTGCTGAAGATGAAATTGTTGTAGCACTACTAGTTGCAAAATTTCCTTCTAACCAATAAAAATTACTTATTGCATTAGCTGTAATTGTTGTTCCAGATGAATAGACTATTTTTTTTTCTGGTTCTACCAAAACTGCAATTTTTGGTGCATTTAAAATAAAATTAATATTTGCATTGTCCTGAGTGACAATGTAAATTCCAGCTGTGATTAATGTTCCACCAGAATTGTTCACTGCAATTGGATTTGTCCACCAAGCAGATGGAGGAGATGTGGCAATGATTTGGGAGGCTTTTTTTACTTCTACTGAATTGTTTCTCCAAGTTGCAGAAGTAAAATTAATTAAATCTGAAAGTCCTTTTTCTTCTTTGAGACCTGTGGAATACACAAAAACTTTTCCAGACTGAACAACACAAATCCAGTTAAACACACCAAGACTATCTGTTGCTGTGACATCTATGCAGTCAGAAATATTTGTCATTTCAAATTTTCTAATTTCGCCAGCATGGATACAGGAATTGTACCAACCTGTTTCAGTTCCATCACAAGCAGTGATTGTAGTTTGGGCAACTGAGCTTGGAGAAAACATATTTCTTCTGATATAATCCATCCAGTTTGTGTTTCCAGCATAAGCTTCTGCAACTGCTGGAGTGATTGTTGTTCCAGTTCCAACAAAAGGTCTAGTTAGAGAAGTTACTACACTTGTGATTATACTACTTGTAATTGGATTATTTGTGTTTGAAAAATCAAAAATACTTTTTTTAGCCTTAAGGCAGTTGAGTTGAAATAGAATAATACTTATTACCAGAAATTTTAGCATAATAAATCCTTTTGGTTTAAAAAAATATAATTTTAGAATTGTTTTGAAAAAAACTTATCCTCTAGTTTAAGTCAATAAAATTTTTTTAACTAGGTACGATCAAACTATTCTTAGAAAGTTTTTCTATATTTTACGAAAGTAATTAGATATTTAACTATCGTAAATCTGATTAAAATGATTTTTTCTTCAATGATAATTTTGTTTTTTGGATACTAAGCGAAACGGGATTGAAGTGGGGTCAAAAAATTGCAAATGCAATTTTTTGACCAGAACGGAAAGCCCGGTTTTTTTTACCTAACCCCTTCACTCAGAGGCTAACAGGGTTAGGTAAAAAAAATTCGCCCTTCATATCACCCGAAAAATTATTTTTCATTTTTAGAGTTTAACGAATTTTTAAAAAACTTTTCTGCATCTTCAATTATCTTTTCATGGTAAACACTTCTATCAACATCTGATGGGTCTTTACAAAAAGGTAATCCTAATGCAAAAGTAATTACTGGACCAATGATGGTTTTGCAAACAGGAACATACACAAAATGTCCAACTGGTCTTATTGTTTCAATTGAACCAGGAATCATTTTTGCCAGATAAGTGGAGTTATGCGAAGGAGATAATACTTCATCAAATTGAGCAGTGTCAACAAATACTGGTAGTCGAATTCCTTTTAAACTTTCTTCAGTAAATCCCTGTGAAGGTCCACTGCCCATTACATAAAAAGCTTTGAATCTTGAATCTTTAAAAGAATTTTTGCTGTCATCAATATTGATTCCAGAAGTATCATCTAACAAAATATTTTTACAATAAAAATCTAATTCAGAGTTTTTTTCACAAAATTTTTTTTGGACTAATGGATCAAACTTTCCTCCAGCAAGTGAGATACCAGTCCATCCACCAAATGAATGTCCTGCAAAACCAATTTTTTCTATATTGATTAGATTATTAAAAGTCTGGTCCAATAAAATTTTATTCAGTACATGAGTAATATCAGTTGAACGATCCCAAAGTCGAAGTCTGCCTGCAACAGTTTGATCATCTGCTTTGGTTCCAGGGTGCTTAACAGTCATAACGATATAGCCTTTTTTGACGAGGCCAATTGCGAGCCAGCCCTGAGAATATTCTGTTCCCCAATTACCATGAGAAATCACAATAAAAGGTTTTTTTTGAGTTATTGCTGGATCTGCATTTTTTGCAATCATGATGCTTCTAAATGGTGCTCGAAAGCTAAATGATTTTTCCGCATAACTCGAATTAGCCTCAAACCAAATTTCTGCTTCAACTTTTCTATTTCCAGGTGCTTGGTCAAAAGTAAATGATTTAGTACCGACAACTAAACTTTCTGCTGTAACATTTTGAGAAAAAACTATACTAATAGTAAGGATTGTGTAAGTGAAAAATTTTGTAAATGTATTCATACTTTTATTATAGCAATTTTTTTTTCTAAGTCAAATGAATTCTTTTTGAATCTCTTGTCATAAGACAAGAAGTGAAAATTTTTTTTTTAAATTTCTTGTCAATTGTCAAGAAATGATTTTTTTGTGATTAAATAATTTTTGGGGCGAATTTTTTTGTGATTGTTTCGATATTATTTTCGCAATTGAAAATCAATCAGTCACCGCACAAAAAAAACGTGCTTTCAACTCTTGTCAAAAAATTTAATACAAAATTTTTTGACACCGTTTCAATCACTTTCGCAGGGACATCTTTGCATTGAAAAAAATTTCACTTGAAAGTAATGCAAGAGGAGATCAAACAGAAAAAAGTGATATTGATTCTCCAAGATTCAATTGTTCTAAAACCTTTTCCGAGATACCCTTCCAAAAGTTCTCCCCAAGACTTTAAAGAATTTTTTCCAAAAAAATTTTCCATTTATTTGGGTTTTTTAAAGGAGTTCCTTTTTAGTTCGGTATTTTGCAAATTCGGTAAAATTCTCATACTCAGAGTTTTATTCAATTTTTAAAATCAAATTAGTCAAAAGTAAAAAATATTCCAATACTAGCGAAAGAGATACAAAATGCCGCAAAGCGGGTCTGCGAAAGCAGACGGAACCATTTTGTAGCTCGGTCGCTCAAAGAGCGATTCGCCCAAATTAAGAATTTAATAAAGACTCATCTTCCCAATAGTATTTTGTTTTGTCTTTTTGTTGGAGGAAAATATGTTGAGACTCAACCATAATACGCTCTTCTTCTTTGATAAATGCAAGTTTGTTAAAAAAACGTTTGATGCTTGGGTCAGTGAATTTGGTTTTCATTTTCTCACAAAATTCTCTTGCGTCTTCAGAAATTTTTAGTGCATGGCTCACAGTATCTAAATCATCTTTGTAGTCTGCATTGATATTTTTATCTACTTTTTTCATCATTTTTGCAATTGGAGTTTTATGAAATTTGTGAACTGCATTTAGCTCTTTGAGATTTGGAAATGCAACTCCCCCACTAAGCTCTGAATACATTTTTTGAATCAGTGTAATATGCTCTTCTGTGTCTTCGGCAAGCTCATTAAAAAAATCTTTGAGGTCAGAGCTTTTTACTTGTTCCGCAGCTTTTAAATAAAAATCAAAACAGTCTTTTTCATGTTGAATCGAAGAAGCAACCGCCTGTAATAAAGTTGTATTTTTAATTGATTCCATAAATTTTCTCCAAGCAGTAAAACTGTAAAACTATATTGTTTTGACAAGAATTTTTTCACATTCATTTAAAAATAATTATATTACAGCGAATTTTTTTAAGAAATTGAACTAATTCGATTGTGAACTTTTTTTATTTTTTTTGGTTTATGTTTTTCAACAGACTCTGGAAAGTGCATTTTAGCAATTTTATAAGTCATCTCAACCAATTTATCAAAACCTAAAAGTTCAATTAAATCCAAACTTTTTTCAAATCCAATACTTTCAATAAATACAATGATATTTTCAGCACCGAGAGATTTTACTAAATCAGGAATTTCATTTAGTCCTCTTCTTTTGATCCATTTTTTGGATTGGTTTAATGACAAAACATGACTAAGTGGAATTGCATTTTCGATTTTGATGTCTTTAATTACTTTAATTAAATTTTCAGAACCAATATATTTAATCAGTCCGATACATTTTTCAGTACCAATATTTTTTAGAAGTTCTACTGAGGTTTCTTTTCCAAGTCCATCAGCTAATTTTCTCATATCGGATGGATCAATTTCAGTTGACATCTTGGTTAAATCTTCCATTGAAAGTGAATGAATATAATAGATTAAATCTTCATCAGAATTTTCTTCGATGATTTGAACCAATTGCGTTTCTGGAATAGCATTCATCAATTCTAAAATTTTTGCATCAGAAAGTTTTTTTGCTAAATTAATCAATCGCTCTTTTTTGATCTTACTTGATAAAGAAATAACTCTTTCATATCCCAAATTTCTCATCAACTGAATTGATTTACTGGGTCCAAGTTTTTCTAAATATTCATACATATTTTTTATAGTGAGAATTACTGATTCCATATTTTCATAAATTCAATAAAATAGAGAATCGCAAGTGATTATTTTATAGATTTTAAATTGATTAAAATGTTTGGCAAATTTTTTTCTTTGGTCACTTCAACCTTACAAACTTGGAACCTCCTGCTAAATGACCTCATAAAAAAAACGGGCTTTATGCTTCAATCTTTTGTAACAGGAATTTATTGAAGCAAATATTCTAAATGAGCAAAAGTATTTCCGCTTCAATCCCTTTTGCTAGTTATTTAAAACAAAGTTCACTCATAAACTTAAATCCAAATCTTTAGTTGTACAAGTTAAACTTTTCTACTAAAATAAATATAACATATTTAATTCTGTTATATAAGATTTTCAAATACTATCGTGTGACGATAGTATAACAATTTTTTAATTTTTACTAATTACAAAAATTTTTATAAAAATATAATTTTTTTTTATTGACGTTATTATTTTATTTAGAATTAAGTCTAAATTCTAAATCAGTTTTTTTACGGAGGAAAAGTAAAAAAAAATGGATGCACTTGGAAAACATGTTATTGCGGAACTCTATGGTTGCAATAGTGAGATCATCAACAATCAAGAATTGATTGAAGACATCATGCTAGAAGCAGTTGAGCTTTCTGGGGCGACAATTGTCAAACCTGTATTTCACAAATTTAGTCCACATGGTGTTAGTGGAATGGTGGTTGTTTCTGAATCCCATTTTGCAATACACACTTGGCCTGAATATGGTTATTGTGCGTTAGATATTTTCACTTGTGGTGATTTAATTAACAACCAAATTGCTTTAGATCACTTGAAATCAAAACTTCAAGCTGCGAATATTTCTGTAGTTGAAATGAAGCGTGGTCTTCTGGATCTTGGTGTTGAATTAAGACACAAACCAGTTGGTGTATAAATATTGAACAACAATATTGAAAAGGCAGAGGAACCTCCACCGGAGCGACTCGCTAAAATCCATTCTAATTTAAAAATCCAGAATTTCTCTGCGTTTTTCGCAGACACCTTCTTAGGGACCACCTCTTCAGGTCTCGCTGGGTCATTTGAACAATTAAAATCAAGTTCACCGAACATTGAGATCTTTGTCGGCCATCTCTCAAGCCAACTCTCAGGATTGAAATTTACGACAGACAAATTTAATTTAACATTTAAAGGATTAAGTCAATGAAAACAGCGACAAAAGAATTTGTAACTAAAGAAGTAAAATACAATGCAACAAAAACTACTTATAACCCAAGAAATCCTGAATTTAAGGAAGGTGCTTGGGGATTATTATCAAGCATTGATTTAGAAGATTGTAATCCAGAATTAATCAGAGACGCTGCAGCTATCAGACAATATGTTACTGAGTTATGCGATTTAATTGAAATGAAAAGATTTGGTGAATGCCAAGTAGTTCATTTTGGGGAAGATGAAAAAGTTGCTGGCTATTCTATGGTTCAACTAATTGAAACTTCTTGCATTTCAGCACATTTTGCAAATGTGAACAATCGTTCATACATTGATATTTTTTCTTGTAAAGCATATGATCCACAAGTGGCTGCAGAGTTTACTAAAAAGTTTTTTCAAGGTGGCACTATGAGAGTCACTGTAACAAACAGGTTCTAAATAAATGGAACTTTGGCTAGAAGAACAACTTGAATTAGCAAATGGTCGTGCAATGAAAATGAGAGTCCTAGAGACTCTCGATTCTTTCAAAAGTCCATTTCAACAAATAGATGTGTTCAAAACACAGGCATTTGGGAAAGTATTTACTCTTGATGGAATAATCATGATGACTGAGTCAGATGAATTTTCCTATCACGAAATGATTACCCATGTGCCTATGTTATCTCACCCCAATCCAGAATATGTTTTGGTGGTTGGTGGTGGAGATGGCGGAACTGTACGTGAAGTTTTAAAACACTCTTCAGTGAAAGAAGTTCACCTTTGTGAAATTGACAAAGCAGTAGTTGATATGTCAAAAAAACATTTCCCTTCTATTGCAAAAGCTATGTCCGACAAGAGAGTTATCCATGCTTATGAAGATGGTGCAAAATATGTCAAAGCAAACAAGAAGAAATTTGATGTAATTATCATTGATTCATCCGACCCGATTGGTCCTGCAGCTGTTTTATTTAGTGAAGGTTTTTACAAAGCTATGCATGGTGCTTTACGTGAGACTGGTTTTTGTTCTACACAAGCTGAGAGCTTTTTTTATCACGGCGACATCATCAAAAGTCTTTTTTCATTCATTCCTAAAATTTACAAAGAATATGGCTACTATTGGACAGCAATCCCAACTTATCCATCTGGAATAATCGGATTTACTTGCCTCTCAAACAAGCTAAATCCATACAATGTGGTAGTTGATCCAAAACGTGTTCCAAAAGGTTTAAAATACTATTCTGCAGAAATGCATAAAGCAGCTTTTGTATTACCTGAATTTGCAAAATCTTATATCAAAAGATCCAACTAGTTTTTTGGGAGTTACCTTTAATTAATGTAGAGTAATAATTTTGAATTACAAATTTTTATTCTACATTAATTATACGTCAACCTTAAAAAAGTTTAGTGCTACTCCCCAAAGGGCAATCTCTGTCGCGACTTTCTATTTCACTTTGCTATGCAAAACCCTTTCACTTCTTCGAGAGTTTATATCCTTATTTTTTTTTGAAGATTACTCTTTCAATATTATAATTTAAAAAATACATCGCCCAAAATTACTTCATTAAAATAATCAAAACTGAACATGAAAAATAAATTCGTTTTTTTTTTAATTTTAATTTTATTTTATATCACAATTCCATTTCTATATTTTGTTATAACTCGACACCAAAGAGAATTAATTATTACAAATCATGATGAACCAATTCGCAAAAAGTCTAGATTAATTAGGGTCGCAACTTATAATATAGCTCGAGGAAGAGATGGAATTCTTCGTAATAATAAATCAGCTTTATCAGATCCCAAAAAAATAACTGAACAATTAGTTAATATTGGAAAATTGTTAAAAAAAGAAAATGTAGATTTGGTTGTTCTAAATGAAGTTGACTTTAATTGTTCCAGAACTTTCCGAATCGACATGGCAGAAGTTATTGCAAATGCTGGAGAATTTTCTACAATTATTCGGCAATCAAATGTAGATTCTGGTTGGGGAATAGATCGTTATCTTTTTGGAAATGCAATTTTAACAAAAATACCTGTGACTGAAATAGAGAAAATTCATTTACCAGAGAGACATGCACTTATGAATTTTTTTGTTGGTAAAATGGATGGGCTATCTGTAAAAGTTTTAGCCTCTTCTGATTTACAAATTCAAATTATTGGACTACATCTTGAAGTGATTTCTATTGAAAAAAGGATTGAATCAGTTGAATTGATTTTATCTAAAATAAAAAAAGATATTCCAATTATTTTAATGGGAGATTTAAATTCAACTTTAGATAATTCAAATGATGCAGTAAATACTTTCATCAAAAAAGCAAATTTAAAATTATCGACTAACAGTGATTTTACTTTCCCTAGTTGGAAACCTGATAAGAGAATTGATTATATTTTAATTAATAAAGGAAGATATATCAATTATAATGTTCCTTTATGGAAAATGTCCGATCATCTGCCAGTAATTTCAACATTAGAGTATTAGAATATCAAAATTCGAACACTAAAAAGTACCCCAGCTTTTCTATAAAAATCAATTTTTACTTGTGTAATCAAAATTCCAAAGGAATCTTCACTAAGCCAATTTAAACTTCTTAATCCAATGAAAAATATAATAATGAAAAATTTAAAAAAATTGCTCACTTTATGAAATTCAATTTTTTACATAATACCGAACAAAAAAGGAACTCCTTCAATAATAATGTCATATTATATTTAACTATATTAGAGGTATCTTTAGCATATGTTTGAAAATTTTTGATCATTATTTTTTTCTACTTCGATAACCCAGTAATAAATTTTAGAGTCATTCTTATAACTAAAAGAAATTAAAGTAGCAAAAAACCAATCAACTTGACCCAAAGTTTCATAATACTTATCATGACTTGAAAAATATTTCTGTTATAAATTAAAAAATTTGGTTTTAACTAATTTAGTTTGTATCAAAAAACAAAATAAATAAAAGGTTTTGCATTTCCACTGAGTAAAATTGAACCAATGATTAAAATAGAAATAAAAAAATAAAATAGCAAACCAGAATCTTTTTCGGTGAAATGTTTTAATTTATTTTCAAATTTTTTACCCATAACTTGACTCAAAAACATAACTCCTAGAATTAAATAAAATTGGTTTAATTTTGTATAGCCTAGTTCTAAACCAGTTTTAAATAGAAATAAATTCTGAAAATACTTTAAAGCAAATTCTAAATTTTCTGCTCTAAATAAAATCCAAATTAAAGAAACTAATAAGAATACAAAAATTATTTTTATGTTTCTGAGTAAAAAACTATCAGGGCGGATGTCCGATTTTTTGTGTACTATCCTTTCTAAACAAAGCAAAATACCATGTACACCTCCCCAAACAATAAAGTTCCAATTTGCACCATGCCACAAACCACCTAATACCATTGTTAAAAATAAATTTTTATACGTATCTAAATTGCTTTTTTTTGAACCACCAAGTGGAATATAAACGTAATCTCTTAACCAATTCGATAAAGTGATATGCCAAGTCCTCCAAAATTCTGTTATTGAAGAAGATAAATATGGATACCTGAAATTTTCTGGAAGTTGAATCCCAAATAGATATGCTAATCCAATTGCCATATCAGAATAGCCTGAGAAGTCCATATAAATTTGGATAGAATAAGATAACATCCCAATAAATAAACTAAAACTAGACAATACATGAATAAAATCAATATGGAAACATTGATCTACTATAACTGAAATATTATCTGCTATGACTGATTTTTTTATAAAACCTAATAAAAAAAAATATATCGCTTTTTTTAAATATAAATCTTGAAGTCTTATCGATTTTAATTTTTCTATTTGTGGCAAAAAATGGGCAGCGTTTACAATCGGTCCCGCAACTAGTTGCGGAAAAAAACCTAAAAATAATGAATAATTTAAAATTGATTTTTCAGGTAAAATTTTCTTTTTATAAACATCCATCATATAAGAAATTGATTGGAAAGTATAAAAAGAAATCCCTGGCAATAAAGTTAAACTAACAAGTTGTTTTTCCAATTTTTTTCCAGCTAGCAATTCTATGAATTTTAAAGAAACAGATGAAAAAAAATTGGCATATTTAAATAGTATTAAAGTTGAAAGACTTAGTAAGATTGATAAAAATAAGTATTTATTTTTATTTTCATTATTAGAAACTACTTTGGAAAGGAAAAAATCAACAAAAATAATGATTATTATTAAGCATAATCCTAAAATGTTTTTATAACCATAAAACATAAAGCAAAAAATAAGCAACATCAGCAGTCTATTTTGATTATTTTTAAGCAGTATTGTTTGAAAATAAAACAAAATTATACTGAAAACCAAAAAAAAGAAGAATATACTACTTGTGAATATCAAAACTTGCCTTAAATTAAACGCTAAACTTGCATTTTACTCCACAATTAGGACAAACACAAGACACTTCCGCTTTTACAGTCTTTCCCTTACTTGTTTCCACTTTACCTATTGCAACAAAATCGAACTCAACTCCTTCTGGAACAAAATGTCCTTTACCATATTTTGCTGAGCCTACTATCAAATAAGAACAAGCATGACATTTTACTTTAATTTTTAAACTTTCAGCCATATAATCTCCATCTCTTACCTTCAATCTTGCAAGTCAAATATCTTATTTTTCCTGCCATTATGTCATTTTTCCTACTTACCGACAGCATGTTATTATGTCAGATAATCATTTGTTTTGTATTGTTTTAGTAAAAAATTGACTAATCGCCCAAATTTGGTTAGATTTTAAGCGTTAATGACTGAAAATGCTGCGGAGCAGGTCTGCCTTAGCAGACGGAACCATTTTCAGGCATGGCCCAAGCTTTTTTACCGCTTGGGAAACGCCCAAATAAAAACTTTGATGAATTTATTTCAAATTACAAAATTTTGGTTTAATCGTGTTAAAAAAAACCCTTTCTGAATGTGAATTTACAGCTTTGGATTTGGAAACAACAGGGCTAGACCCAAATCAAAGTGAAATTTTAGAAATAGCAGCGATTCGTTTTGACAGAAATGGCATACTCAAAACTTTTAATTATATTCTCAAGCCAACCAAACCGCTTTTTTCAGATAACGAAGCTTTAAAAGTGAACGGAATTACTTTAGAAATGCTTGAAAACGGACATGATATTGATGAAATCCTTCCAATTTTTGAAGATTTTATAGCAGGCTCATGTTTAGTAATTCAAAATGCTGAATTTGATTTGGGATTTTTACATTTTCAATTTAAACAAAGACAAAAACACTTCCCTACTTTACCAGTTTTTTGCACTTTGAATCTTGCTAGGAAAGTTTTTCCAAATTTTAAAAAGTATGGTTTAGTAAAACTTAGAAAAGAATTTAAAATAGGAAAATATGATACTTCTACTATTAGGCAAAATTTTCATGAAGCTTTAGATGATTCTTATGCCTGTATGAAGGTATTTATAGAAATTGTAAATCAACTAAATTGGAAATCTGAAATTGGAAATTCAATATTTCACACTAAAAATTTTAAAACTTCAGACGACTATTTATTGCAAAATTGGTTGTTTTAATTATTTCTTTTTTGCTTTATTTGTAGAAGATTGAGAGTATTTTGTTGGAATTCCCAATTTTTCATTTCTTTTAACCATATAAACAAAATGTTTAACATACATTGTGTATGGTTCAGGAATATCTCTTGGCTCAAAAGTAAATGGATCATCCAGCAATTCATTTACTGAATGAACTGAAAGATCATCTTTGCTAGTATTCATTAAAGTTTCTAATCTTCTACAAATTTCTTGATCATTCACTTCATTACATAAAGCTCTCATAGCATCTAATAATTTATTGAAAGCTTGTTTACTCATCTACATTAACCTTCTAGCCCTGTATTTCCATTCCCAAAGCATAATTTCTTCTTCAATTGCTTTTGCTTGTTCTTGGTATTTTTCTAATAGTGCATAAACCATATAAGCAACATCTTTAGTGAGTCCTTTGCTAAGTTCACTTTCGAATTCTGTCTCATTATGATTGATAATCATGATTGCTAACCTAAAAATTTCGTCTAGTACTTTTACTTTTTCTTTATTATGTGTTAGCTCTTCTTTGTTGTATGAATTTTTTATCATTACATCTAAAAATGTTCTTATAAATAAAATATCTTCTTTTTTTAAATTAAAATCAAATAAAAGTTGTTTCACTTTGTCCAATTCTAAATTTCTGAGGTGAATTCTTGCTAAAAATACGGGATTTTCGGAATACATATTTAAGTTATTTCCAGAAGAAGCTAAATCTGCTGCCCGGGCTTTTTCAGCATCAATTACAGCTTCAATTTTAGGACTTGTATTTAAAATATTTCCAACTATTGGCAACCTTGCTTCAGAAGATTGGGTTGTATTGATTTTTTTCTTTAAGAGCAAAATATTAACTGTTGGGTATCTAATTTTCAAAGTTACCATATCATTTTTTTGTAAAGACTCATCAGCAACTAAATGATTAAATTCAATTCCTTTTTCACTAGCTTGAGAGATATCTTTTACAAAGTTATAATGATAAATTATGACAGGTAAAATATCTGATTCAGAACCTGAATTTAAAAAAATAGTTTTAATTTCTCTTGAACCACCATGTTGATAAGGAATGACAAGCTTTCCTGCTTTTACATTAACAAAACTTAATTCACCAAGTCTGAAGTGAGACAAGTTAAACTCATCTCCAAGAAATACTACTTTTGGAACAGTTACAATTATGGAATTTGATTTTGCACCTTTAGGTACTTCAGGACCTTTGGGTGTAAAAACTACATAAGTCAGTTTTCCCAATCTTACTTTTACTAAGTAACCGTTAGGGGTTTTTCTTTCTTCGTATTGTTGCTCTTCTTCCATACCTATTAGAACGAAGTTTTGTTATCTGGTAAAAATGAAAATCACTATTCTTTAATTAAGTTTTTTTTTTATGATTAAAACATTTATATTTGGGAAACGAATTTTTAAATTTATCATATCCTGTTTTGGATGATTTTCCTCAACTACAACATGGCTCACTTCGTTTCCTCGAAGTTGAATTGTTTGAATATCTTTAATGGACTGTTTCTGAAAAACAATAACAGGCAGCATATCAGATTCTGTTAAAGTTGGATAAGACAAAAATTTAATTTCATTAGATTCAATTACTTGATAAGGAATTAAAACTTTTGCTGTTTTAACTGAAACAAAATTTACTTCTCCAAGTCGTAAATGATCTAATTTAAAAAAACCAGTTAAAAAAACAATTTGAGGTATCTTCTGGATTGCTGAGTTACTTCTATAAATCTCAACCCCTTTTCGATTAAAGACTTGGTAATAATTATCTTCTGAAATTTGTATTAAACAGCCATTTGATGTTTTTCTTTCTTCAATCCAATTCATTCCCTATCTCCAATTGTTTCATTTTATATTGTAGAGACCCTCTCGAAATACCAAGTGCCTTAGCCATTCTAACTTGGTTTTTTTGATATTTTTTTAAAGCAATCAAAATTAAATTTCTTTCGAGTTTCTCTGTAGCTTTTCTTAAATCCAAATCATCAACTTCTATGCTTTGACCGGTTTCGATTTTCATCTTTGGTAAATTTTCTAATTTCAAAATACCTTCTTTAGAATATTGACTCACCTCATTTAATACTTCTATCAACTCAATTAAATTTTTCTTATATTTTCTATGGAATAAAAATTCATAAACATTATCTTCAATTTTTGAAATTGGATTTTTCACTTTAATAGATTCTTCTTTGAGGATGATATCTATTATTTTTTTTAATTTTGTAAATTCAATTTCCACAAGATCTGGAATATGAATAGAATCAAATCTAATCAAATCCCAAAAACTTTTGCTTTCTTCTTTAATTTTGAAACTTGAACTTAGGAAAATAAATTTGGAAGTAAGTTTTTTATTAATTATGTAGTTATAAAAAATTTCTTGTTGTAGCTTGGAAGTTCTTCCAATCTCTTCAAAAACAAAAATACCTCCCTCAGAAATTTGGATTGCTCGATCAATACTTTCACGAATTTTTTTTTCCGATTCTGGTAATGAATATTCGTAAAAAATTTTTCCTTCCAAATTTAATTCTTTATAAATTTTTTCAACAAGAAGTTTTTTTCCTGTTCCTTCACTTCCTTGTATTAATAAAAAATTATTTTTTAAAATTCTATTTTTCAGTTCTGCTTTTTTTTCTAATAAAAGATCAAAAACATCTTCCTCTTTCAATGAATTTAGCAAAAGCTCTTTTGAATAAATTTCAGCTAACCTTTTTGCAAAGCTTTGAATAACTAAAATTTGTTCATCACTAAATTCTTTTTGTGATTCTATAAATATAAACCCAATTGGTTCCCCATGAAATATTCTAATAAATAAACCATTCGATTTTTTACCAAAAAACAATTTTTTATCTTCACCTGAAATTGAAATTGGCAAACTTGATTTAAGATATTTTTTTAAATCACCTTTATCTTGACTTAAAAATTCATAAAAGAAACTTTCTTCATTAAAGCCTAAAGCGACTTCTTCTTCAAAAAATTCAGAATTATTTACTTTTTTTGTAACAACTAAGCTTCCCAACTTTTCAGACTTAAAATAATTGATAATCATTGATTCTAAATCATTTTTTTCATCAGATTCCCAAATATTTTTTAAAACTTCAATCACTTGTTTTAAAACTTCTCTAAAATCATTTTTGTCAACTTAGTTTCTTTTTTAATTTCATAAGCCAGTCGGATATCCGACAAAATTTAAATTATAATTGAAAAACTACCCTTAGTCTAAAACTTGTATAAATTAAAATGATTACTATTGCAGTCACAAATCAAAAAGGTGGTGAAGGAAAAACTACCACTTCCATCAATCTAGCTGATTCTCTTGCTAGAAGAAACAAAAAAACCATTCTCTTAGACACGGATCCGCAAGGAAATTCAAGTAGTATTTACACTTCCAACTTTGAAAAAACAATTTATGATATCTACCAAAACAAATCTCTAAAACTTCTTGATATACTCCAAGCCACTGAAAAACAAAACTTATTTATTGCACCTTCTAGCCAAAGACTTGCTGAAATGGAATCAATTAGCGGTAACAATGTGGATGCCCCTTTCTTTTTGAGAGATGCGCTAGATGGAATTGGAAATTTTGATTTTTGTGTCATTGACTGCCCCCCAAGTTTATCAATTTTTACTATTAATGCTCTTGTAGCTTCAAACTTTGTTTTAGTCCCATTGCAAGCTGAAAAATTTTCTGTGGATGGTATAATAGGCTTACAACAAACAATAACTAGTATAAAAAAAAGAATCAATCCAAACTTAGAAGTTATTGGTGCTTTAATTACTCAACTCAAACCTCAGACTTTGCTTACTAAAACAATAATTCCTATTTTAGATAAATACTATCACGTTTTTAATACTTCGATTTCAGATGGGGTTGCTATTGGTGAAAGCCATTTGGCAAGATGCTCACTTTACGATTATAATAAAAAATGCAGACAAAGTAAAGAGTATGAAGATTTTACTGAGGAGATTTTAAATGAGCTCAAAAAGTAAAAGATTAGGTTCACTCGCTGATATTTTTCAATCTGAGAGCCTTGATGGTACTATTCGAAAAATAAAATTAATTAAAATTAAACCCTCTGAAAGACAGCCTAGGCAAGACAGATTAAAAAGTATCACCGAACTATCTGAAAGTATAAAAGAAGAAGGTTTGTTACAACCAATAGTTGTAAACAAAATTGAAAATGAAGACGCTTATAAAATTATTGCAGGGGAAAGAAGGTTTCATGCTGTTTCCAAACTTGGGTGGCTAGAAGTTGAATGTAAGATTTTAAATAAGTCAGATAAAGAAATTTTTAAATTAGCAGTTATAGAGAACCTTCAAAGAGAAAATCTTTCAGCATTTGATGAAGTTGAGTCTTTGAAAATTTTAAAGAAAGAATATTCCTACAGCGATCAAGATTTGGCTACTATTTTCGGTAAGAGTAGAAACTATGTTTCAGAAATATTGAGTATTTCCCAGTTAAGCATAGGCAAAATCAAGGAATGTAAAGATGCTGGAATTGAGAATAAAAATTTATTAATCCAGGCATTTCAAGCTGACAAAAAAGGCAGTTTTAAGGAGTTCATCGAAAAGTATAAATCTGGTAATTTAAAAACTGTTAAAGAAGCAAAAAATTTCAACAAAACAAAAATGAATTCTCCAAATCAACCTAACCGCATTTTATCTATCGAAAAAAAGAACAACAAAATTACAATTTTTTCAACAAACCAAGAAATTCTAAGTAGTATAGAGGATTTTGCAAAAAAATTCGAATAAGTGTACAATTTTCTCAAATAAAAGCATATTTTATTGACGATTTTACCAGTACAATAAACATGAGACATAACATAAAAATAGTACACGAAAATTAAGTACTTTCTAAAGAGACATATTAAAAATATTGTCTCTTGGTATATGAGGTTTCTATGGAAAAAGTTACAGGACAATATTTAAAATTTATGTCGGATATTATCGATTCAGGAATCTGGGGCCAGTTAAGTTCAGCAGCTAGAACCCTTTACCCTGTACTGCTTAAATTTAGTGACCAAAATTTTAAATCCGTCTGGCCAAGCACACGAACACTGCTTAAACTTACTGGTTTTAAGTCAAAAAAGTCTATTATTGAAGCCAAAAAAGAACTTTCGACAAAAGGTCTGCTTTTTTTTACGATTGGCACGGGCAGAACAAATTCTACATACTTTTTTACTTTCCATTATCGAGAGGTAGGGCAAGATAAACCCCTGGGATGCAATGTCCCACACCCCAGCAGTGAGCTTTGTTCCATTCATGGGGTAGTCGATAAGGATACTGAGGGATATTCCAAATCCAACTCAAACCAAATAAATATAACCATTCATAATAATCCAAATCATGAATTAAAAAATGACTTAAAATTAGTTTTTGGAGAAAAAATCTATAATAAGGGGTTGGAGAATACTATAAAAAAAGGATTTAAACCAAGTTATGAGATTTTAAATAAAGAATGCTTACTATTAAGCCGAGAACCTGTAAATGATCAAGATAAAGCACAGCATGTGATTGATTCTTGGCGAAATTTTTTGAGCTGGTCTAAAATCTTTTTAACTTTGTCATCAAGTAGTTTTTTTGAAAAACTCAACATTCAAGTTGATGGAAGTAATATTTTTATTAAGGATAGTTTGAATGAATTCCAAAAACAGATAATTGAAAAATATTTTGAAGAGAATGTAAATCCAAAAATTTTTGTTCTTTTCAATAATAATCATTTAAGTGTTTAGTTTTTATAACTAGTTTTTACAAATAATTTTTTATGAGTATCAAATGTCAGATAAATCAATCAGAATAAGCCACCCCAAGAAAATAAAATTTAATAAAATCCAAAGTAATGGAAAGTATGAGCTTGAAGATGGCTCTTTAAAAAGTTTCGAGGAGATATCCCCTACTCCCTCAACATCTGTTATAAATTTAGAATTTCAAAATGAAGAATTTTTTAATTGTATTCAATTTGATTCTAGTAATAAAGATTCTGAATTTATGCCAAATACATTCAGAATCGAAATTTCTGATGATGGAAAGATTTGGGAACCAATCATAAAAGAGTTCGAATATTCTAAAGTAAATCGTAAACAATACAAATGGAATTTTTCTATGATTAAAGCTTCTTTTGTTAAATTAGTTATGAAATTTAATAAAAAAGACAACTTTGGAAAATATAAATTAGCATTAAGTAATTTTAAAGTATTAATAGCAGGTATTGAAAAAATTTCAGCTAGTTCTGAAAATGATAGGTTATGGGTTAAAGAAAATATAATTGATGGTAGAAATGATTATGGTTGGTCATCCAAAGAATCAGATATTGAATCTGAAGAATTTTTACTGCTTGATTTAGGGTCAATTAATAGAGTAGAAGAAATAAGAATTCTTTCTAAGGATAATGAAGAAACAAATTTTCCAGAACAATTTTATTTTTTTTATAGTGAAGATGACCTATCATGGCATCAACTTCATGAAGAACCATATTTTATGACAGAACAATCAACTTGGTATAAATGGAAGTTTTTTCCTACAAATATAAGATTTTTTAAATTAATTTGTATTAATAAGAAGTCGAATCTTGAAAAAAAATTTGTAAGCCAAATTATGGAAATTGAAATTTATGCTGATTCTGATATTTCAGCTTTTAGCAAAAAAAGAATTGTTTCGCAGTCGACACCTTATTCTTCGATAATGCGACCAGGTCTAGTTAGGTTAGCTTCAGATGGAGACAGTAAAGAAGGATTGGCAGTTCAAGGTAACGATAGAAGATTGAGAGATGCAACAACAGACTTTAAAGGAATTGTTGAATTGGCTTCTGATGGAGAAGAAAAAGACGGTGTTGCTGTTCAAGGATCAGATAAAAGATTAAAACCTTCAACCGAATCAAGCTATGGATTGGTAAGATTAGCTAAAAATAATGAAGTAAAAAAATTTTTAGTAATTCAAAGTGATGATGATAGATTAAGAGACGCTAGTACTGACTATAAGGGAATCGTAGAACTAGCTGAGGATGGTGAAACAAGACCAGGAGTGGTAGTTCAAGCTTCTGATAAAAGATTAAAAAAAGCTACTACTAAAGATTTTGGATTAGTAATAATAGCTGATCATAATGAAGATATGGTAAATAAAGTTGTTGCTGCAGATGATCCAAGGATAAAAAAAGCAACAACTGAAAAAGAAGGAATTTTAAAATTTGCTAAAAATGGTGAAGATGCTGATTTTGTTGCTGTTCAAGGTTCAGATAAAAGATTAAAAATTGCTACAACCGAAACTAAAGGGATTGTTGAGCTAGCTCAATCTGGAGAGGTTAAGGAAGGAGTTGTTGTTCAAGGTTCAGATAAAAGATTAAAATATGCCAGTGAAGAAGAAGCTGGGATTGTAAGCTTTGCAAAACAAGGTTTAAATACACCACTTAAAGCTGTCCAATCAGATGATCCAAGATTATCAGATAAAAGGGAAGCTCTACCACATAATCATGACTATGCTTTATTGTCTCACGACTTTAATTCTCATACTGGGAATATAAACCTGCAAGGTCAAGCCTCCTCAGCATACAAAAATATTTCTCCACCTTTATTTACTCATTCTTTAATTTTTGCAAAGAATATTTCAGAAGGTGGTTCAGGAATCTCTGGAGTTGGAGTAGACGAAGGTGTTGTCGGATTTGCTGAAGATTTCGGGGTTGCAGGATTTTCAAATGGGATTAACCAGGATTCTGCTGGAGTTGCTGGTTTTTCGAAAAATGGTGCAGGTGGTTTTTTCATTTCTCAAAAAAACTTTGCAATAATTGCTAATGGTGAATCAATAACAAGAAAAGATATTAATGGATCAGGTAAAGCAATTCAGGCAATTGGTGATTCAGAATTTATAGGAAATATATCACTGCAGGAGAAGAATGGTAATCACACTATTGCAAAATACTTTCCAATAAGTAATAATGAAAATATTTTAAAAGGAGACATTCTAGTCATAAACGATAAAGATGGCACAGTTTCAAAATCAAGATATTCTTATTCTAATAAGGTAATTGGAGTTTGTGTTGAAAATACTGCACTACTTCTAGATAAAAATGAAGGGAAGGGTTTTGTTCTTGTGGCGTTGTTTGGTGTTACAAAAATCAATACTGATTCTTCTGAAGGAAAAATTTCTTATGGTGATTTGTTGGTAACTGGATTAACAGCAGGACATGGAGTAAAAGCAGATGGCAATAAGATCAAACCAGGCATGTTAGTTGCTAAAGCATTAGAAGAAAGTAAAAAAGACAAATCTCAAATTCTTGCGTTAATAAGTTTAGGTTAAAATGAAGATAATAAATAAAATTACAAAATTAAATAGACCATGTTTTTCATTTGAGTTCTTTCCCCCAAAGACTGATGAAGGAGATATAAAATTATTCAAAGTGGTTCAAGAATTACAGAACTTAAATCCAGATTTTGTTTCAGTAACTTATGGTGCTGGGGGTTCTACCAGAGAAAAAACTTTCTCTATTTGTGAAAAAATTCAAAAGGAATTTAATATTGTTACAATGAGTCATTACACTTGTGTTGGTTCAGGAAGAGAAGATATTAAAGAAAACTTAAACAAATTATCTAAAATTGGAATTGAAAATATTATTGCATTAAGAGGGGATCCACCAAAAGATACTGGCAAATTTCAAAAACACGAAAAAGGATTTTTAAATGCTACTGAGTTAATTAAGTTTATTAGAGAGGAAGGATTTGAATTTGGAATTGCAGCGGGCTGTTATCCTGAAAAACATCCAGACTCCCCTACTCCTGAGCAAGATGTTGAAAATTTAAAAAAGAAAATTGATTCAGGAACAGACTTTTTATTAACACAACTCTTTTTTGAAAATTCTAAATTCTATACTTTTATTAATTTGGCAAAAAAAAACGGAATCAATATTCCAATAATTCCAGGAATAATGCCAATAACTAGTTTTTCTCAAATTCAAAGATTTAAGGACTTAGCAAATTGTTCCATACCAGATGTTTTAATTCAGAAACTTGATAAAGTCAAAGAAAACCCGGATGAATTTAAAAAAATTAGCCTTGACTTTACAGTTAATCAATGCAAAGATTTATTGCAGAATGATGTTTTTGGAATTCATTTATATACATTAAATCAATCCAATGCAACTTTAGAAATTCTAAAATTAATCAAATGAGGTTTTATGAAATTTATTAACTATCTTACTATATTATTTTTCATTTCATGTAGCTCTGCACAATCAGAATTAAAAAATCTTGAAGACAAAGCTACTACAATAGAAAATAGTCTTTCAAATACTAAGACGAGGGTTATTTCTTTAGATGAATTAAATGGCTGGGGAGTAAATCCTGAATCTGTTATTACAGGAAATTTGTCTTTAGAATCTTTAAATCAAGATTGGTTCTATAAAAAGTTTTCTTCTAAACCACTTTCTAGGGCTGTTGAACTAAAATCCGAAAGTTTTATACAGTCTTCATGTAAAAAAAATTCCTTCCTAGAAAATTCTGAAATATTAATTTTAGAGGCTTTTAAAACATCAAGTTCCACTAAATCAGATTTTGAGATTAAAAAAGAAGATAAAGAAAATGTTCAAGTTATAAAATGTGTTTATTTAAACTCAAACTGTGAATGTATTTTATCATTTAATGTAAAAGGTGGACAAGAAGCTTTAAAAAAAAGATTTAATTAGATCTTTTTTTAAGTATTTTAAGCATTTCTTATGGTATATTTAAAATAATTAGAAAAAAATTTATTTTTCTAATTACAAAAATCTCAAAGAAATGCTTATCTGTGTTTTCAAATAAACATTTGTAATTCAAAAAAAATCTTACAAGGTTTATTTTAGAATATGATAAATTGCTAATTTATAATTTGCTATTTTTATTATTACTATTATTATAATTAGTGAATTTGTCTTGATAAAAGCCTGAGTTAGTTCTTTTTTTATTAGAATATACCAAGTATAAATTAAAGTAAATAATCTTAAAAGGTTATCCATATTATACCAATATCCTTGTTCTGAAATTATTATTATAAGTGATAAGAAGTAAAGAGGTATAGACTCAATTTTTAACTTTTTTTGAAAAGGTATCATTAGGAATAGACTGAATAGTAAAATTATTTTTAATAATATTTTGGGAAATATTTTAAAAGTAAAGTTCTCTAAACTAAAACTTTTAAAAAAACCAAAAAAAGGGAAATCCATAAGTTGAATAAAGCTAAGTTCATTTGTGCTTAATGAACTTTTAGTTATAAAGTCAAGTTTTAATTTAAAAGTGAGATATGAAAGAAGTGCCAAAATTATTAAATTTTTATTTAAAATTTTTTTCTTAAGAAAACTCTCTAGAAAATAATAACCAACAATTAGAATTCCAACTTCTTTAGAAAAAAGAATACAAATTGAAAATATAAAATAAATTATCTTTGATAAAAAACTATTTGAATCTTTTTTATTTTGAATATAAAATAATATTATAAATGAAGCAAGAAGACCATCCGTTAATAAAAGAAAGTTTGAGCATAGAGTGTATGGAGAAAAAAGTAAAAGTGAAGTTTTAATTAAGTTTTTTTCATAAAAATAAAATATACTTATGCTTAAGATATGAAATAAAATCAAGATAGTCAAAGAAATTTGGGAATAATACTCAAAAGAAAAAATTGAAGAAAAAAAACCAGCAATAAATGGCAAACTAATTCTAGAAAATCGAAGAGCAAATGAATCAAGCTTAGGAATTACTAAATTCTCAGTATTGAATAAATATTTAGCAATTAAATAAAAAAACTGTCCATCATAGCCTTGTGAATCAAAAATAATAGAATTCTTTTCAAAATATCCACTATTTAATTTCTCAAACCCCTGCCAAATATTAAGCAATGAGGAGAAATTATGATCATACTTACTTACTTTATTAAAAATTAAAAATAGAAATAAGAATAAATAAGTAAATATGATTAATTTGAATATTTTAGTTTTCATTTAGTATTATCAAATTCGAGCTTATATTTTTTTAATAGTTCTTTAATATCCTTTAAAAATAGTTTTGCATCTTGAGGGTTTAAACTTTTATAATTGATTTTAATCTTATAGATTTGTTGGGGTGAAGTGATTTCACCCCCCCTACCCTCTTTTTGTTTTAATAACATTTCTAAATTTTTAACTGATGGTTCAATCCCTGAATTGATTAAATTATTTACTGATTTGTAATCCAATCTAGCAATTGAACTAAGTTGTTTAACATATCTTTGTGAATAACCAAGTATTTCAGCAACTTCGTCAGCAGTTTTTTGACTTTGATTTCTTAAAAACTGAATAGCCTTGCCTGTTTCCCATGGGTTTAAATTTTTTCTTTTTTCATTTTCTGCGAGAGCCATTTCAAAACATTTATCTTTCTCAGCATCAGTAATAATTGATGGAATTTCTGTCCAACCTAATCTTTTTACTGCATTGAATCTTCTTTCACCAGCAACTATTTCATATCTTGAAGAATTTAGTTTTCTTAATACAATTGGTTCGATTAATCCTAATCTATCTATTGATTGAATTAGATCTTCAACAGTATTTTTTCCAAACTGCCTAGGTTGATTTGGATTTAATTGGATATCATTCAACTTTATGGAATTGATTGAATCATTCTTAATTTCATATGCTGATAATAAGTCTAGATTGTTAAATTCTTTTTTCTTAGACATTTACTTTTCTCCTAACCTCATCTGCTAATTTATTGAAGCTATCAATTGTTTCTTTGTCACACTCATTAAGTAATTTTCCTTTAGCTTGGGATTGAGGAATGCTTTCTTTTCTATGAATGATGTTTTCAAAAACGGGGAAATATTTTTTTATAGAATTGGATAATCCTGATAAGGCTCTATTTCCCTCGTACTGATTCAAAAGAGCTCCAAGAAGCTTTAAATTTGTATTTGATTTTGATTGAATTTTTTTTATTGTTTCACTCAAATCTTTTAATCCTTGGACACTAAATGCTTTACTTTGAACTGGAATAATAATATAATCAGATGCTAAAAGTGCGTTTTCAAGTCCTAGTCCCAGTGAAGGGGGGCAATCAATTATTATAAACTCAAAATTACTTTTAATGGGTTCAATAGCGTCTTTTAATCGATCAAAATCGTCTCTTTCGGTTGGAGTAGTAAAGTTTGCTAAGTTAATTGAAGACGGAACAAAAAATAAATTATCAGTAATTTTTTGAATAATTTTTTCTAATCCAATTTTTTTTTGATTTTTATAGCCTAAAGAGTTGAATATTGAATAATTTGGTATTGATTTAAGCATCAGCTTAGTCGCATTTGCTTGAGGGTCCCAGTCAATCAATAAAACCTTTGATTTCGTAGATAAAGCATCAGATAAAAGTATTGAAACTGTTGTTTTACCTTCGCCCCCTTTTTGGTTTGATATAGCAATTGTTTGTGAGCTAAATGCTTTTCTCATTCTGAAATTTTTTCCTTTCTAATAATATCGTATCTTTTATAAAGTATCCTTTAGAGAATAGTTTTATTTTATAAATTATAAAAAAAGTTATAAAAAGTATGAGTTTTTGTAATAATTTAGCTAATAGACATACTTTTTATAATTTTTCATAAAATAATTTATACTTCACTTTTCTTTCAAGAGGGGGTGAAATCATTTCACCCCTTAAATTAAGCATTTAAACTACTTGACTTAAAGTAAAACACAAAAATACTTTAATTATTGTTAGGGGTGGGCTTTTTGCTCTGAGAAATACTCTTTGAACCTGATCTTGTTAATTTAAGAATGGGGAAACATTTTGTTTTCATTCCTAAAAATTTTAAGGAAAAGAAAATGGATTTTGAATTCAAGCAAAATGATTTAGCAAAAAAGAATATCTTAAAATCAAATATAGATTTGGATATTAAGGTTCCACAAAAAAATATTCTGTTATCAAATAACCAAATTTGCAATCTATATACTACAGAGATGAAAAATACAAATAATCTTAAAGTGGGTATTGAAAAAGTAAGGAAGAGTTGGATTGAAAAAAGAAAACTTGAAAATATAGAAAATTTTTCTCAAATGCATTTTGCAAAAAAGGGTATTATAACTGAAGAGATGAAATTTGTTGCTATTCGTGAGGGATTAGAACCAGAATTTGTTAGAAAAGAAATTGAAACCGGTAGAGCAATTATTCCTGCTAATATTAACCATTTAGAGCTTGAACCAATGATTATTGGTCGCAATTTTTTGGTAAAAGTTAACGCGAATATTGGAAATTCAGCAATCACTTCAAATATTGAAGAAGAAATAGAAAAGTTGAGATGGGCAACCAAATGGGGTGCTGATACAGTTATGGATTTATCTACAGGAAAAAATATTCATGAGACAAGAGAATGGATAATCCGAAATTCTTCAGTTCCGATAGGGACAGTGCCAATATACCAGGTCTTAGAAAAAGTGAATGGTAAAGTTGAAAATTTAAATATTGATATTTTTCTTGAAACACTTATTGAGCAAGCAGAGCAAGGCGTAGATTATTTTACAATTCATGCTGGTGTGCTTTTGAGATACGTTCCTTTAACTGCAAAAAGAGTCACAGGAATAGTTTCTAGAGGAGGTTCTATTATGGCGAAATGGTGCCTTTCACACCACAGAGAAAATTTTTTATATGAAAATTTTGAAAAAATTTGTGAAATAATGAAAAAATATGATATTTCTTTTTCTCTTGGAGATGGATTGAGACCTGGCTCTATTGCTGATGCAAATGATGAAGCTCAATTTGCTGAACTAGAAACTCTTGGCGAATTAACTAAAATAGCTTGGAAACATGATGTTCAAGTTATGGTTGAAGGTCCAGGTCATGTTCCATTAAATTTAATTAGAGAAAATATGGAGAAACAATTAAAAATTTGTCATGAAGCACCGTTTTATACTTTAGGTCCGTTAGTAACTGATATTGCACCTGGATATGATCATATCACTTCGGGAATAGGTGCAAGTTTTATTGGAGCATTAGGAACTGCTATGCTTTGTTATGTTACTCCAAAAGAACATTTAGGACTTCCAAATAAAGATGATGTCAAACAAGGTGTTTTAGTTTATAAGATTGCTGCTCATGCTGCTGATTTAGCAAAAGGTCATCCAGGTGCTATAAATAGAGATAATTTATTGAGTCAAGCAAGATTTGAATTTAGGTGGGAAGATCAATTTAAATTATCTATAGATCCAGAAACCGCTAAATCTTATCATGATGAAACCTTGCCTCAAGAGAGAATGAAAGAAGCTCATTTTTGTTCAATGTGTGGTCCTCATTTTTGTTCAATGAAATTGACTCAAGATGTTCGAAAATTTGCAGAAGAAAATGGATATTCAAATGAAAATGTATTAGAAGCAGGGTTGGCTTCAAAAGCTAAGCAGTTTCTTTCCGACGGTGGCGAAATCTATTTAGAAAAAAATTAAAATGGACATAGAAATAAAATATCCAGAATTGAATTTTCATCTTCCAAATGAATTGATTGCAAAGTTTGCTCTTAAAGATAGAGCAAGTTCAAAATTGATGCTAATAAATCGTAATTCAAAAAAAATTGAAATTCTGGATAGTTTCAATGAGATTAAACAAATTTTAAATTCAAATGATTCACTAGTTTTTAATTCAACTAAAGTTTCAAAAAGAAGAGTTTATTTATTTAATGATAAAGGAAAAGAATTTGAAGTATTATTCTTGGAAAGAAAAGAAAATAACTGGAATTGTCTGATTAAAAATCAAAGAAAACTAACTTTGAATGATAGATTATATACAAAAGATAATAAATATTTGTTTATATATTCAGATTTGTTAAATTTCACAAATATTGAATCAAAGGAAGAACTAAATGAAGAGTTTTTTGATAAGTATGGATCAATTCCCATCCCTCCATATTTCAAGAGAAAAGCTAATTCTGATGATGAAACTAGTTACCAAACAATTTTTGCAGAGCAAGCTGGTTCAGTTGCAGCTCCAACTGCTGGCTTGCATTTTACAAATGAGTTAAAGAAAGAAATTCAAGAAAAAGGTGTTAATTTTTTAGATGTTGAACTTAGGATCGGTTATGGAACTTTTGGAAAATTAGTAGAAAAAAATTTTAGTGAAAAAAAATTACATTCAGAGTATTATAAAATCAAAAATGAAGTAGCTGCAAAATTAAATAGCATAAGTAATGGTAGAGTCTTAGCAATTGGTACAACTAGTTTGAGGGCTTTAGAATCATCTTATGATAGAGAAAATTTAATTTATAGGGCTTATGAAGGCAATACTGAACTTTTTATAACCCCAGAAGATCGAATTTACTCAATACAAGGATTAATAACAAATTTTCATTTACCTGGAAGTAGTCTAATTTTATTGGTTTCAGCATTTGCAGGAAGTGAGTTGATTTCAAAAGCATACAAAATCGCAATACAAGAAAAATTTAGATTTTTTTCTTATGGTGATGCAATGTTAATTATTTGAAAGAATTTATAAGTATAATATTGCATTATTACTTGATATTTTTTTTATAAAAAAAAGTATGTTCATCAGTTGAACATAAAGTCTTATGTGACTCACTGGGCGAAGCTACGCCCACAAATTTTTAACACTTAATCATATCCATATGGAAATCAGACATAAAGTATTAAAATTAATTTCAGAAAATCCAAATCTAACACAACGCGAACTCTCAGAAAAACTAGGAGTGAGTCTTGGAAAAACAAATTACTGCCTTTCAGCATTAATTCATAAAGGTTATGTAAAAATGAAAAATCTAAAAAATTCTAACAATAAAAAAGCATATATTTATGTCCTTACTCCAGCTGGGATTGAACAAAGATTGTCATTGACCCTAGAATTTCTTAAAATAAAAATGCGGGAATACGAAAATATTAGAGTAGAAATCGAAAATTTAAAACAAGATGTTGGGCAAAATTTTTTTGAAAGGCTAGTTCCGGAAGAATGAAAATACTTGGAATTTCTGCATATTATCACGATAGTGCAGTCTGTTTACTTGAAAATGATAAAATTCTCTTAGCAGTTCAAGAAGAAAGATTTACGAGAAAAAGACATGACGCTAGTTTTCCGAATCAATCAATTCAGTATTGCTTAGATTCATCCCAGCTCAAGCTGAATCAACTTGATGCAATCGTTTTTTATGATAAGCCTTTACTGAAGTTCGAAAGAATTTTAGAAACTTATTTAAGTTTTGTCCCTAAAGGATTTCTTTCATTTGTTCAGTCAATGCCTGTTTGGTTAAAAGAGAAATTATTTTTAAAAGATACAATCAAAAAAGAACTTAGAAAATTCTCTGAGTCAAAGTCTAGTGATTTACCAAAATTATTATTTAGTGAGCACCATGAATCACATGCAGCCTCAGCTTTTTATCCGAGTTCATTTGAAAACTCTGCAGTGCTTTGTTTAGACGGAGTAGGGGAATGGGCAACTACTAGTGCTTGGTATGGCGAAGGTAGCAGTTTAAAAGCACTTTGGCAAATTGACTTTCCTCATTCAATTGGTTTACTATATTCTGCATTAACATATTATACTGGTTTTAAAGTTAATTCTGGAGAATATAAAGTGATGGGGCTAGCACCCTATGGCGAACCTGTTTATAAAAAACTAATTTATGATCATTTAATAGAAGTTAAAGAAGATGGAACTTTTAAATTAAATCTAGAATATTTTAATTATATAGTTGGCTTAAAAATGACCAACTCAAAATTCAGTAAACTATTTGGTGGTGAGCCGAGAAGAGCTGAATCAAAATTAACACAAAAAGAAATGGATCTAGCCCGCTCAATTCAAGAAGTTATTGAGGAGATTGTTATTAAATTAGCAAAATCATTAAAAAAAGAAACTGGTTCAAAAAATCTTTGCCTAGCAGGTGGAGTTGCTCTAAACTGTGTTGCAAATGGTAAACTAGTCAAAGAAAAAATCTTTGATAAAGTTTTTATTCAACCTGCAGCTGGTGATGCTGGTGGAGCATTAGGAGCTGCATACTCTGTTTATCATAATTATTATAAACAACCTAGAAATCTTAAACCAAATGATAAAATGGAAGGTTCTTATTTAGGACCTAAATTTTCTAATCAAGATATAAAAACTTTTCTTGAAAAAATAGATGCAAAATATGAATTTTTAGAAGATGAAGAATTGTTTAAAAAAATTGCTAAGCTCCTTTCAGAAGAAAATATTTTTGGATTGTTTCAAGGTAGAATGGAATTTGGTCCTCGTTCACTTGGTGCAAGATCAATTATTGGCGATGCTAGAAGTAAAACAATGCAATCAGTAATGAATTTGAAAATTAAATTTAGAGAATCATTCAGACCTTTTGCTCCAGCAATACTTTTTGAAAAAGTGAATGATTATTTTGAACTAAACGAAGAAAGTCCATACATGCTTTTAGTTTCAGAAGTAAATGATAAACATAAAATTAAAAATAATGAAGAAGAAAAAAATCTTTTTGGAATTGAAAAATTAAATCAACTTAGATCAACTATTCCTTCAGTTACTCATGTTGATTATTCTGCAAGAATTCAAACAGTTCACAAAGAAACAAATCCATTTTTTCATAAAATTATTTCAGAATTTGATAAGCTAACAGGCTGCCCGGTAGTTGTCAATACTTCTTTTAATGTAAGAGGTGAACCAATTGTTTGTAATCCTGAAGATGCATATCGATGTTTTATGAGAACCAACATTGACTATTTAGTACTGGAAAATTTTATACTTTCAAAAAAAGATCAAAAGCCAATACCAGAAGATGAATCATGGAAAAACGAATTTGAATTGGATTAAAATAAATGATTAAGCAAAACGAAAACCCTACTAAAGATTATAAAAATTTTGGAATGATCGTTGGAGCAATTTTAGTTTTAGTTTTTGGTATAACTATTCCATTTATTAAAACTGGCACAATTAATTATTATTTTATTGGTCCTGGAGTAATATTATTTTTTTTATCATTCACCTTACCAATTTTACTTAAATACCCATATAAGATTTGGATGAAAATCGGTGAAGTCTTAGGTTGGATTAATACAAGAATTTTATTAGGAGTAGTTTTTTTTATAGTATTATTTCCAATTGGAGTTCTGTTGCTTTTGTTTGGTAAAAAACCAATTAAAAATAATAAAAATAAAGTAGATAGCTTTAAACAAAAATCAGTCGAAAGAAACTGGAATCACTATGAAAAACCATTTTAGGACAAATATATGTTAGAATTAATTAAAGACTTATGGGAATTTTTAAAAGAAAGAAAAAAATTTTGGTTATTGCCAATTATTATTTTACTTTTATTGCTTGGTACTTTACTTGTATTAACGCAAGGAACAGTGATTTCTCCCTTTATATATACATTGTTTTAGTGGATTAAAGTTAAAACTAGAATGAATTTATTTTTAACATACTATTTAAAAAAAAGACTCATTATTAAATTATCAATTCAAGAGCTCACTTCAAAGTTTTCAGGAAGTTTTTTAGGTGTAACCTGGGCATTTGTGGGACCAATTGTAACGATAACTATTTTATATTTTGTATTTCATTTTGGTTTTAAATCCCAACCAATACAAGATGTCCCATTTTTAATTTGGTTAATCTCTGGTATGTTTCCATGGACTTTTTTTTCAGAATCGTTAATGACTGCTACTAGTTCAATTTTGGAAAAGCCTTATTTAGTAAAAAAAGTTTTGTTTGATATTGAAATTCTTCCTTTAGTAAAAATAGTAAGCAACTTTTATATACATCTTATATTCATTATCTTTATTATTATTTTTAGCACTTTTTATAAAGTTGAACTCACAATTCATTTTTTACAAATATTTTATTATACTTTTTGTTGCAGTTTTTTTATTTTAAGTCTTAGTTTAGGTGCTTCTTCTATAATAGTATTTGCTCGCGATATTGGTCAAATTATTGGAATCCTACTACAATTTGGATTTTGGGTAACACCAATTTTTTGGCACTACAAAGTAATGTCTCCAAAAACAATTACTTTTTTAAAATTAAATCCCATGATGTACATCACTGAAGGTTATAGAGAATCAGTTTTTCTTAAGATTTGGTTTTGGGAAAAACCTTATGATACTCTATATTTTTGGATAATTTCATTAACTTTATTTTTCCTTGGACAATATGCATTTAAAAAATTGCGACCTAGTTTTTCGGATATTTTATAATGAATGATGTAGTTATTAGAATAGAGAACTTTCTAGAAATAATTATTATCGGGAGAATATAATGAATGATATAAATTCTTGGTTTGAAACTTTAAGATCAAAATGGAGTGAAGTTCCATTAGGGACAACGAGAATTGATTCAAATGATTTACTGAAAATTAATGATGAAGAAATGTTACAAAACTGGACAAATTCTTTAAATGATGATACTACATACTTAAAATACTCTCATAGAGGATGGTATTATGATTTATACTTCGATATTTTTAAAGATAAAAAAATTATTGATCTTGGTAGTGGTTTGGGTTTTGATAGTATAACCTTTTCTAAAGTAGCTAAATCCATAACCTGTATTGATTTAGTTAAGAGTAATTTAGAATTTATTAAAAAGTTAGCAAAACTAAAAAATATAAATAATTTAGATTTTTTTTATATGGAATCAATTGAGGACTTATCAAAGTTAGATAATGATTTTGATGTAATTTTTGCTTGTGGTTCACTTTTGCATATACCTTTTGAGTATGCTAAAATACAATTACTCGAGTTATTAAAGCACACCAAATCAACAAGTAGACTAGTAATGCTAACTTATCCAAAAGAAAGATGGGAAAAAGATGGGTCTCCAAGTTTTTTTGAATGGGGTAAAATGACAGACGGAGAAAAAACTCCTTATGCAGAGTATTATAATCAAGAGAAAATCTTAAAACTTATTCATCCTTATCAATCTGAAACAATATTAAACTTTAATTTTTACTTTAATTCATTCAATTGGTTCGATATAAAGGTTCTTAAAGAATCGAAAGTAAAAAGTTATTATAATAAAATTGAAATTTTTGATTCAAACAAAGAGAATCTATTAAATTTCTTTTTTTCATGTAACAAAATTGTTACCTATATAAATGAGCAAAATGTTAATTTTATTAAAAAAGATAATATATATACTTTTGAATGTTCCTCTACAACTGACCATCTTACAAGCAACTATTTTGATCTTCCAAAAAACCAATCAAATAAAATCATAGAATTATATATTGATTCAAACAAAAAATTTGACAGTAATTTCCTAACCTTAGACCTTCAATATGATGATTATGTATCTTTTGGAAGAATAAAAATTGAATTGGGAAAAGTGATTACAGCTGAAATTCCAAAAGCCGCAAAGTCAGTTAGAATAGTCATCTATTCAGATTTAGTAGAAAAAGTTCAAATCCCAGAAATTATTTTAATAAATTTAATAGAGCATAATGAAAAATGAATGAAGTAGTTATTGACATAAAGAATATTAGTAAAGTATATTCTTTATATAAAAAACATATTGATAGATTAAAAGAAGCATTTCATCCTTTTGGAAAAAAATATCATAGTGATTTTTATGCACTAAATGACATAAGCTTTGAACTTAGAAAAGGTGATACTCTCGGTTTGATTGGAAAAAATGGTTCAGGCAAATCAACCTTATTAAAAATAATTACTGGTGTAGTAAAAGAAAGTAGCGGGAGTTTTAAAGTAAATGGAACTATTTCTTCTATTTTAGAACTTGGAGTTGGATTTAATCCTGAGTTGAATGGTGAAGAAAATATTTTTTTCAATTCTCTTTTTCAAGAACAATCAAAAAAAGAATTAAAAAACAAAATGAAAGAAATAATCGACTTTGCTGATATTGGGGAATATATTTCACAACCAATAAAGACCTACAGTAGTGGCATGTTAGCCAGATTAGCTTTTTCATGTGCAATAAGCATTGATCCTCAAATATTAATTGTAGATGAAGCTCTAGCTGTTGGGGATGCACAGTTTGTTAGAAAATGTTTTACTAAGTTTGAAGAATTAAGAGAAAAAAAAATCACTATACTTTTTGTTAGCCATAGTCAAGAAGCAGTATTACAATTCTGCAATAGAGGTATTCTACTTGAAAAAGGAAAACTAGTTATAGATTCAACCCCTAGCGAAGCTTTTAATTTGTACAATAAATTAATTACAGAAGAAGCTAGAGAGAAAATATCTCCACCTACTGAAAAAAAAGTTAATATTTCCAGTTCACAAATTATACAAAAAAAAGATGTTATAAATGGATTAGATAAAATTGCAGAACAATTTGGTAATTATCACGCTGAAGTAATCGATATAGGATTTTTTGATGAAGAAAAACAAGCAATAAATATATTAAATTCGAGAAAAAAATATTTTTTATTTTATAAAATTATTTTTAACGAAGACGTTGAAGATTATTCTATTGGAGTGCATATTAGAAATCTTGCTGGTCTAGTAATATATTATACAACAACTTATATTTTAGGAATAAAACTAAATTCAATGAAGAAAAACCAAGTCTTATTTGTTGAAATAGAAGTTGAGCTAAATCTAGCATCTGGTGATTATTTTTTATATACTGGTGTTAATAATAAAGATGATAGTTTCTGTTACCACGGAGTCATAAATGCATATAAATTCAGTATTGTAAATGATGAAAAAAATGATTTTGGATTGATTAATCTTAAAGTAACTGAAAAGGATTTTAATCTTAAAATTACTTAAAATGGAAAAAATTAATTCTAATCCAAGGTTACTAAAATATCTAATAAGTAAAAATGTTTTTCAAAAAAATCCTTTTGTAGTTGTTGATATTGGTGCTAGTGGCGGCATTGACTCAATCTGGAATTTATTTAAAAATCAAATAAGATTTATTTGTTTTGAGCCAGATGAAGTTGAATGCAATAAGCTAAATCAACTTAAAAATGCGGATCGATTATTCTATCCATACGCTCTATCAAACAAAGTCCAATCTAAAGATTTTTTTTTAGGTGATTTTGTTGGTGGTTCATTTTATAAAAATTCCAATCTTTTTAAAAAACTAACAGCTTCATCTCAAGAAAGTTGGAATGAATCTCAAGATAAAGGTTCAGGGAGTATACAAAAAAATCAAAAATCAATAAAAATACAAACTATTTCTTTTGATGAGTTTATTAAAGCTAATTCAATTGAAGCCATCGATTTTATTAAAATAGATACTGACGGCGAGGATTTTGAGATATTAAGTGGCATGAAAAATTTTTTACAAACTGATGAATTGATTGGTATTACTACTGAAATGTTTTTTAATGAAATTGCTGAGGGAAGTAATAATTTTTATTTTAATCACGGTAACTTTTTAAAAGAACGAGGTTATGATATATATGATCTAGATATTTATAAATATTCGAGAAAACATTTACCTTCTAAATTTTTATATTCCATTCCAGCACAAACTACTAAAGGTCAAATAATGTGGGGACAAGGGCTTTTTTTTAAATCTATCGAAAATTTAAAAAATAATAACCTTAAAGTAAGTAAGCTACTTAAGCAAGCCTGTTTATTTGAAATACATAACCTTGAAGATTGTGCTGCTGAGCTACTGATAACTTATAAAGAAATTATTGAAAAAGAATTAGATTCCAGAATTCTATTAAATTTATTAGTACCAGAAGAATATACTTCAAAATATAATTTTGAAGAGTATATTGATTTTTATAAAAAAAACACAAAAGAATTTTTTCCCAAATATTAATGATTGTAGATACAAGTATTTGTCTAGTCGTAAAGAACGGATTACCTTACTTAAAAGAGGCATTAGAATCTGTAGCAAGTCAATCTTATAAAAATTTTAAATTATTAGTACAAGATGGGGTATCAACTGATGGAACTTTAGATGTTCTAAATGAATTTAAAAATAAAGTAGATTTTGAAGTGGATATCATTTCAGAACCTGATTTTGGAATTGCTGATGCTTATAATAAAATAAGAAAAAGAGTAGATACAGATTATTTTGCATATATCGACTCAGACAATAAATTATTACCAAATCATCTTGAACACTGTGTTAATTATCTTAAAAAAAATAAAGATACTGCAATTGTAGCTTCATCACAATTTATTTTAAATCAAACTGAAGGAAAAATCTTTAGGTACTCTTTGAAAAATTTTGATCTTTTAGGTAGTTTAACTATGGAAAATGTTATACCTGCAGGTTCATTGGTTTGGAATAAGCAGAATATGAAAGGAGAAATTTTTTTTAATGAAGATCCAAAACTTGGGCATGTTCCTGACTACGAATTAAAATTAAGATGGCATAGTAAAAAATTAAAAATAGATATTTTAAATGAATTTACTTACATGACCAGACTATCTGAAGCTTCAGGCTCTAGTAACTATGATAGATATTTTGAATTTACCCAAGGAATGCTAAATGGTCTTGAATTATTTTTACAAACTGAACCTAATGAAGAAAAAAAAGCATATTTTAGAAAGTTGGGTGGATGTGGTATAAATATGTGGGCTGCAGAACAAATTTATTTTAATGCAAAAGACAATCCACAAGCTATGGGTTTTATTGAAAGAGCAAAATTATTCATTCCTGATTCACCTAGATTAAAAAAACTCAAAGATATTATGGATAAAAAATGATAAAAATTAATTCAAAGACAATAGATTATAATTCTAAATGGCTTAAAGTTATAAAGAAAAATATTGAAATGTATTCTAATAGTGGTGATTATTATTCTGTAGAATTATTTGATTATATTACCTGTATTACTTTTACCGAAGACAAAAAATTTGTTTTAGTTAAACAATATCGACATGCGATTGAATCGATGAGTTTAGAATTTCCTTCTGGGCTTTTAGATACAAAAGAAACACCAGAAGAGTGTGCAATAAAAGAAGTCTGGGAAGAAACAGGTCTCAAAGTAAAAAAAATAATTTCTCTTGGAACTTATTTTGCAGATGTTGGAAGGCTTACAAATAAAATTCATTATTTTTTTTGTATCACTAATTCTAGTACTGAAGCAAAATCTCAAGAAGAAGAAATTAGTTTAGAAATTATTAATCCAGATGAGTTAAATGGAAAAATTAATTCTGGAGAATTTTCTTTCTCCATGCATATTGGTGCTATGACACTACTAAATAATAAAATTAAAGATTGGAAGGATTTATGAGTAAAAATTATAAATATGATATTTGTATTGTAGGTGGGTTTGGACATGTTGGACTCCCACTTGGCATTGTATTTGCAGATAAAGGTTTAAAAGTTTTATTAAATGATGTAGATTCAAAAAAAGCTGAAGTAATCAACTCAGCAGTTTTACCTTTTATAGAATATGGTGCAGATGAAATATTGAAAAAAGTGATTGCTAATAAAACTTTAACAACCTCTCTCAAAAAAGAAGATCTTAAAGATTCAAAAGTAGTTATGTTGGCAATTGGAACACCTGTAGATGAATATTTAAATCCTAAAACAAGACAATTTTTAGAAGTTATAAAAGGGTTTAAAGATTTTATTTCAGAGGATCAATTAGTCGTTATCAGAAGTACAGTATTTCCAAATACAGCTGAACAAATAAAGCTAATTTTAGGTGAAAATCACAAAGTTGCTTATTGTCCAGAAAGAATTGTTCAAGGCTATTCTGTTAAAGAATTAAATGAACTTCCTCAAGTGGTTGCTGGACTTTCTAAAGAAGCTGAAGATGAAGCAACTGAATTGTTTAGCAAGCTCTCACCAAAAATTATTAAAACAAGTATTGGTGAAGCAGAATTAGTAAAATTATTTTCAAATGCATGGAGATATATTCAATTTGCAACAACAAATCAATTTTATATGATTTGTGAAAACTATGGTGTAGATTATAATAAGGTAAGAGAAGCGATGGTGGAAGGTTATGGTAGAAATGCAAATTTACCAACTGCGGGTTTTGCAGCTGGTCCTTGTTTACTAAAGGACACAATGCAACTTTCTGCTTTTAATGGAAATAACTTTATGCTTGGTCATTCAGCAATGCTTATCAATGAAGGTTTACCTAATTTTATTGTGGATCAATTGAGAAAAAAATATTCTTTAAAAAATAAAAAAATAGGTATTCTAGGTATGGCTTTTAAAGCTGATATTGATGATATTAGAGATTCTCTTTCTTATAAACTAGGAAAAATTTTACGTTTTTATGGAGCGGATATTTTGTATTCAGATGAATTTGCTTGTGACCCAACTTTTATTTCTGCTGAAGAAATGCTAAAACAAGCTGAAGTAATTATTATTGGAGTTCCACATACTAAATATGAATCTTTAAAATTTCCAAAAGAAACTGAGCTGATTGATCTTTGGAATATTATTTAATTTCATTAAATAATTAATTTAGTATTACACTAGGAATTAGAATATATAAAATATGAAAAACTTTTTTCAACGCCCTAATATTTATTAATTCGTCACAAGAAAATTCACTAGAAAAAAAATAGTATAAGTTTGTAATGATAAATACTAAATAAAAATAGTAACAAATCTATTGATAATTGCTTGTAAAATCATTAAAGTTTATTGCATCTTAAAAAGTTTAAGTTCAAAAACTCCTAATCTTAAATTTGAAGAATAGCCTTTTATGTTTGTAACCCAATTAAATTTATAAAAAAAGAAATAGAAAAAATAATTTTAAATCATCTTTCAATACTCAAATATAAATTATAGGATAAGAAATGGAAATAATTAACAAACAATCTTGTATTCTCTTAATCGATACAAGGAATTTTTTTATAAATGCTACTAAAACTTTCGCTGAACAATACTTTAATGTAGTTAAAGTAGTTTTAGCAGATGAAAATAATGTTAATGAAGATGAACTAGCAAGCCTTAACGCTGATTATGTATTTAGTTTTTTAAGTAACAGGATCTTAAGAGGTGCTCTTATAAAAAATACTACAATTAACTTTCATCCGGCACCCCCAGAATGGCCTGGAAGAGGGGCAGCAAGTTATGCAATTTTTTATGAATCAGAATTTTATGGTGCAACTGCACATATTGTTGAAAAAGGTATAGATACTGGTGCAATTTTAAAAACTAAATTATTCCCGATTTATAAAAATGAAACTTGTGAAAGTCTTTTTCAACGAGGTGAACAAGCATGTTTAGATCTCTATTATGAGATTCTATATTATATTTATGAAAATAAACAAGTTCCTTTACCTAATGGTGAAAAATGGCTTAGAAAAGCTAAGAAAAAAAAAGAACTCTTGGATTGGATGGTTCTTGATTCTTCTAATGAAGTAGAATTTGAAAAAAAAATTAAAGCTTGTAAACATAGTAAGTTTCCAGGTCCTTTTGTTTTTGTAAATGGTCATAAATTTGGTTTAATTAATGAATAAAAATAATTTAAAAATAGTGAATTTCATAAGTATTGAAATTTTAAACCAACTAGATACTTTAGGTCAAAGATTATGATTCCATGGTTTAATACCAAATTTTCTGATAAAGAAAAGATAAATTTAGCAAAAGTAATTGATGAAAATTATATTAACGATGGTGGTTTAGCAAGAGAATTTGAAAAAAAATTAGCTAATTACTTGAATGTTAATCATGCTGTAAGTGTAACTAGTGGAACATCTGGCATTACATTAGCACTCCTTGCATGTGGCTTAGAACAAGGGGATGAAGTAATTATTCCAAACGTTACTTTTATTGCTACAGCAAATGCTGTAAAACTTGCTGGTTTAGTTCCTGTGCTTGTTGACATCGAAACAAAATTTTTTACAATTGATGTTGATAAAATCCGAAAAAAAATAACATCAAAAACAAAAGCAATTGTTCCAGTGGAAGTAAATGGTAGAGCTGCAAATTATGAAGAAATTAATAAAATATGTAAAGAATATAATCTTTTTTTAGTAACTGATTCAGCTGAAGCTTTAGGATCAAAATATGAAAATCAATTTTTGGGTACAACTGGACAAGCAGGTTGTTTTTCTTTTTCAGCAAATAAAACTTTGACAACTGGACAAGGCGGATTAGTCGTAACAAATGATTCAAATATTCATGATAGATTAAGAGAGTTAAAAGACCAAGGAAGAAGAAATCAAGGAACTGGTGGAAACGACTTACATCCTGTTCTTGGTTTTAATTTTAAATTTACCAATCTACAAGCTGCTGTTGGACATGCTCAGTTTGAAGAATTAGATTCTAGATTAGCTAAAGCAAATCAAAGAGATTCTTGGTACAAAAAATATTTAGATCCAGATTTAAAAAACAAAATTAACCTAATCGATAAAAATGATTCAGGAATTGTTTTGCAATGGACTGATGCGCTAGCTGAAAACAGAGACGAACTAGCAAAATTTCTTGATAGCAAAGGAATTGGTAACAGACCTTTTTGGTATCCTTTACACACCCAAAAACCTTATGAAAAAAACGATGTAGAATTTAAAAACTCAATTGATGTCTGTAATAAAGGTTTATGGCTTCCTTCTTATTTTGATTTAAAAGAAGAAGAAGTTATTTTAACTTGTGAAGCAATAAAGGAGTTTTATGAAAAATAAATCTTCTCACAAATTATCAATCGTTATGCCTGTTAGAAATGAAGGTGTTAATATAAAAATTATGCTTCAAATTTTAAATGCTGTAGTTGATTATCCTTATGAAACGTTAATTGTTTGTGATAATTTAGATGATGATAGTATTCCAGTTGTTAATAAACTACAGCCAAAATATCCAAATCTAAAACTAGTACACAACCAACTTGGTAAAGGTGTCATAAATGCCATCAAAGCAGGAGTTCAAAACTCGTCTGGTGATTATATACTTATATTTGCTGTTGATGAGATTGGACCAGTACTAGCAATTGAAGATATGATAGAGTTACTAGAAGACGATTGTGATTTAGTAAGTTGTACTCGATATGCTCATGGTGGTAGAAGATTAGGTGGGCATGTAATTGGTGGTTTCCTTTCAAGGCTTGCGAATAGAATGTTTTCAATTCTTTGTGGTTCAAAGTTTACTGATGCCACTACGGGAATTAAAATGTTTAAAAAATCAGTTTTTAATGAACTAAATTTTGAAGCTAAACCAGTTGGTTGGGCAGTTGTTTTTGAAATGGCAATTAAGTTTCAAATGCATGGATGTAAACTTGGAGAAGTTCCAATTGTTTCAATAGATAGACTTTATGGAGGTGTATCTAGTTTTAAAATTGGTCCATGGGTCAAAGAATACATGAGATGGTTTTGGTTCGGAGTCAAAAATCTTCGTAAAAAAAATATTACTAATGATGTAAAAGTGAAAATTCCTACTACAACAATATGGTGAGTGTATATGAAACATAATTTTTCTTTAATTGGTGTTGGGGGTTATATTGCACCACGTCATTTACAAGCAATAAAAGAAACTGGGAATAATTTATTAGTTGCATTTGATAAAAACGATTCTGTTGGAATACTAGATCGTTATTTTGATTCTGTTGATTTTTTTACTGACTTTGAAAGATATGACAGGCATTTAGAAAAGCTTAGAAAAACTAATCCTTCAAATAAAATTGATTATGTAAGCATTTGTTCGCCAAACTATTTACATGATGCACATATTCGTTCAGCACTAAGAATTGGTGCACATGCTATCTGTGAAAAACCTTTAGTTATGAATCCATGGAACATTGAGCTCCTAAGAGATATGGAAATTGAAACAGGTAAAAAAGTATATACAATTTTACAGTTGAGACTTCATTCAGCTATAATTGAGCTTAAGAAAAAAATTGAAAAAGAATTTACAGGTAAGAAATTTGAACTTGATCTAACTTATATAACTAGTAGAGGAAAATGGTATTTTTATTCTTGGAAAGGTGCTTTAGAGAAATCGGGTGGTATTGAAACAAATATTGGTGTACACTTTTTTGATATGTTACTTTGGATATTTGGTCCACTTAAAAATTCTGAATTACATTTTTCAAATCCTTATAAATCAGGTGGTTACTTAGAACTTGAAAAAGCAAATGTAAAATGGTTTTTATCATTGGATAAAAATGATCTTCCTGAAGTTGCAAAAAATAATAATAAAACAACTTTTAGATGTTTAGAAATTGATAAATCTGAGTTTGAATTTTCAGAAGGTTTTACAGAGTTACATACTGAATCTTATAAACATATTTTGAAAGGTGAAGGTTTTGGTTTAAATGATTCTTATCCTTCAATTGATCTAGTACATAAACTTAGAACTGCAAAAATATCTAAGGCAGAAGAAGACCGTTTGCATTATAAAGTTAAGGAAAATTTAAAAAATAATGTCTGATTATTTCGTTCATTCAAGTTCTATTGTTGATGAAAATGTTCAAATTGGTAATAATACAAAAATTTGGCATTTCTCTCATATTTTAGGAAACACAAAAATAGGTGAGAGATGTGTGATTGGACAGAATGTAACGATCGGTCCAGAAGTTGTTGTTGGAAACAACTGTAAAATTCAGAATAATGTTTCTGTTTATAGAGGGGTTACTTTAGAGGATGATGTTTTTTGTGGTCCTTCTATGGTTTTTACAAATGTTTTTACTCCGAGAGCTTTTATTGAAAGAAAAAAAGAGTTTTTGCTTACTCTGATAAAAAAAGGTGCGACACTTGGTGCAAACTCAACTATTATTTGTGGGAATACAATTGGTAGGTATGCGATGATTGGAGCAGGTTCAGTTGTAACAAAATCAGTTCCAGATTATGCACTTTTTTTAGGTGTTGGGGCAAAACTATCAGGTTGGGTTTGTAAATGTGGAACAATTCTTACAAGAAAAACTAATTCAATAGAAAAACTAATTTTAAACTGTAAGTATTGCTCAAGCAGTTATGAATTATTTGAAGAAAAATTTATTCCAATAGAAGAAAAAGTCTAACTATGTCTAAAGATTTAACCATTGCAATTCTTTGTTATAATGAAGAAAATAGTCTTGAACAGGTCACAAACTCACTTATTGAAGAAGCAACTTTATTAAAAATAAATTTTGAAATTCTGATCATTGATGATGGTTCAAACTTAGAAACAAAAAATAAAATAAAATCTATTCTCGATAAAAATTCTCAATGTAAATTAGTAGAGCATAAAGAAAATTTAGGACTAGGGTATGCTTACCGCTCAGGGTTTGAAAAGGCAGAAGGTCAGAATTTGATTTTTTTTCCGGCTGATGGACAATTTCCTTCATTCCAAATAAAAAATTTTTATGAACAAATAAAAAAATCAGATTTAGTACTTGGTTATTTTGAAAATCAAAAAAGGAAAAATCTAATTTCACAATTTTTATCTTTTACAGAAAGAGTGTTATATAAAATAATTATAGGATCAATGCCCAAATTCCAAGGTTTATTTATGATCAAAACTTATATCCTAAAAGAAACTAAACTAAATACTTTTGGTCGAGGCTGGGGTGTTCTCCTAGAATTATTTATCAAAGTTTATAGAAATAAGAAATATAAAATTTTAAATATACCAAATATTATCAAAGAAAGAGAATTTGGTAAATCAAAAGTAAATAATTTAAAAACAATACATGCTAATATTTTAGAAATGCTCAAAATGAGAAAAAATTTAAACAAGGATCAAATATGATTACGGGAAAAAAAATCTTTATAACTGGTGGAGCAGGATTCATTGGGTCAACTTTAGCAAAAGAGTTAGGGAATGAAAATGAAATCATACTTTATGATTCCTTATCAAGGAATACTATTCAACATACTAATCTGCTGGATAACAAAAAAATCCAACTTATTGAAGGTGATATTCTAGATTATAATTTATTAAAAAAATCTATGCAAGGTGCTAATATAGTTGTTCATGCAGCAGCAATCGCTGGAATTAATACAGTTGTAAAAAATCCAGTTCAAACTATGGAAGTAAATATGTTAGGAACTGCAAATGCACTTAGAGCGGCACACGAAGTTGGAGTCAATGGTAGGTTTGTAGATTTCTCAACATCTGAAATTTTTGGTTCAATGGCGTATAAAGTTTCTGAAGTTATGGAAACAACAACAGGTTCAGTTGGTGAAGCACGTTGGGTTTATGCAGTTAGTAAATTAGCTGGTGAACATTTAACTCATGCATATTTTAAACAACATAGATTACCAACTGTAACAGTTAGACCATTTAATATCTATGGACCGGGTCAAACTGGAGAAGGTGCAATTCAAATTTTTATTCGTAAATGTTTAAATAATGAAGAAATATTTATTTATGGAGATGGAACTCAAATTAGAGCTTGGTGTTATGTTGATGATATGGTAAGAGGTTTACTTCTTGCAATTGAAAACGAAGATGCCGTTGGTGAATCATTTAATATTGGAAATGCTAGGGCAAGTACAACAATTTACGGTTTAGCTGAAACAGTCTGTAGAGTATTAAATTCAAAATCTATTATTACATTTAAAGAACCACTTTCAGCTGATATCGAATTAAGAATTCCTGAAACTAAAAAAGCTTTTGATATTTTAGGTTTTAAAGCTAAAGTTGATTTAGAAGAAGGAATTAGACTTACTGCTAATTGGTTTCAAGAAAATAGCATCGCTAAATGATTAGAATAAGTATTCCAAATATTGACCAAGAAGATATTGATTCAATAATTGAAACTGTAAAAACTGGTTTTCTAGTTCAAGGAAAAAAAGTTCAAGAATTTGAATCAATAATGTCAGAATATATAGGTGTAAAACATGCAATTGCAGTTACAAACTGTACTGCTGCTTTACACTTAAGTTTATTAGCACTGGGAGCTGAAAAAAACGATATTGTTTTTGTACCAACTTATTCTTGGCTTTCAACAGCTAATGTAGTTGAACTAATTGGTGCTAGACCAATATTTATTGATATTGATGAAGAAAGTTTTAATATGAACCCAGAAATATTAGAAAAAAAAATTAAATCCCTTTCTAAATCTGAAAAAAATAAAGTTAAAGCAATATTACCTGTTCATGTTTTTGGAAATCCTAATAACATTTTAGAGATTTCTAAAATTGCAAAAAAAAATAATATTAAAATGGTTGAAGATGCAGCTTGTGCGCTTGGTGCAAAAGTAGATAATAAAATGGCTGGAAGCATTGGTGATTTGAGTTGTTTTAGTTTTCATCCCAGAAAAGCAATTACTACAGGTGAAGGTGGGATTATTGCAACTAATAATCAAAAATATGCAAACGTTTTAAAAGCTCTTCGTAATCATGGTTTAAATCCTGAATCTCCTAAACCAGATTTCATTTTGGCAGGTTATAATTGTAGGCTAACTGAGTTTCAAGCAGCTTTTGGAATTTCTCAAATGAAAAAATTTAATACTATTTTGAAACTAAGAAATGAGAAAGCAAATTATTATAATAAATTATTTTCTTCCACAAATATTATTACACCAAATCCAAATCCAAATCTTCAACATGCATTTCAGACGTATACAATAGTTCTTCCAAAAAAAATAAATAGAGATAAAGTTATGCAAGAACTAAAAAAAGAAAATATTGAAGTAAATTTTGGAACATATAATATGCCTTCAACAAAATTTTTCAAAAAGAAATACGGTTATAATCCAAAAGATTATCCAGTTACTCATGATCTGTCTTCAAGAATAATTGCCTTACCACTTCACGATTTTTTAAAAAATGAAGAGCAAGATTTTATTTCACAAAAAGTTCTAAAACAAATAAAATGAAATCTCACGGCTCAGGCAAATTCTTACCAAACGATTTTAAAATAATCGGAGAAGAAGTATGTATTGAAGAAGGTGTATTAATTTTTCATCCTGAAACAATTGAACTTGGATCTAAAATTTATATTGGTCATAATTCTATTTTAAAAGGATATTATAACTCTACTATGAAAATTGGATCAGGAACATGGATTGGTCAAGCATGCTTTTTTCATAGTGGTGGAGGAATTTCCATTGGTCAAAATGTAGGAATTGGACCCTCGGTAAAAATTTTAACTTCATTTCATTCAGAAGAAGGAATCGCAAAACCAATTCTACATTCTAAATTGATTTTTAAAGAAGTAATCATCGAAGATGATTCTGATATTGGAATAAACTCAGTAATTCTTCCCGGGGTGAAAATTGGAAAAGGAGCACAAATTGGAGCAGGTTCAGTTGTTACAAAAGATGTTGAAGCCTATTCAGTTGTTGCTGGAGTTCCTGCAAAATTAATAAAAATGAGGACTTGATTGTATAAAAAAGTTATTGATTTTGAAAATAAATTTAAGCTAAAAAATTATTTTTTACTTTTAGCTTTTATCAGTGTAGTTTTATTTTACCCACTGAATTCCAAAACAATAATTCAAGAAGTGACACATCTTCATTTTGGAAATTTTGGTTATCAGATGAATCAGGTTTATGCAATTCTTCACGGTAGACAAACTGAAACCTGTAAAACATTTAATGAAACTCATAAATCAATTTTTAAATCAGTTGAAACAAATTTTAATAATTTTGAAATTAATAATTCATCTTTAAGTAGTTTTTTTTATTTAATTAATCTGTATGATACAGAACTTAAAAAATTATTTTTAGGTAATTCAGATCCTAATTGTTGGATTGACTGGAATTATTGGGGTTATTTTCAAGGGCATTTTGGAAGAGATGTTCCTTTTGTTTTATTGTATGATAAATTTGGTTTAAGTACAATCTATTATATTTTATTTAATCATATAATGTCCTGGATTGGATTATTATGTATTTTTTTATTAACTAGATCTTTTACAAAATCAAATATAATATCTTTTATAATTTTAATTCTTAGTCTAAAAATTATACTTTTTTTTAAACTTGATCAATCCCTCAATCTGCAATTTTCATTGATGTTCTTGAGTATTTATATCCTTCATTATTTACTTAAGCTAGATTCAAAAGTATCTTATTTCGGTTTAACCGGAATTTTTTTCTTATACTTTATTCAACTATACCATGATCTAACAATTTATCCATTTATTCATACAATGAATTCTACAATTCTATTGATGGCTTTTTTCTTAATTTCCATTTTAAGCTTTAAAAGAAAATTAATTTTTCGTTTCATCTTTTTACTAATACTTTTTCTAATGTTCAAACTACCATATCTAAATTATTCTAAACAATTTTTTAATTTAGCAACTAATTACAATCAAGCTGCTAGTGAAGGTTTCACAAGTATCAGTCCAATTGTTGGACTATTTGAAAGGCCAAATCCATTGGGTTTGCCACCAGATGATTTTGTATTTCCTAGAATTTTAGAATATGACGCATATTTAAATAATATAGATAATTTCTTTATTGTAAATCATTCAAGTAAATTTATAGGTTTTAGTTATTTAAAAGAAGCTCAAAAGTTAGACAATTTTATTTTTGTTAAAACTATATTAACCAGAATGATTTTTCAAACTTTTTTACCTCATAAGATTAATATTGAATACAATAATCCCAATTTTAATGATAAGACTGAAATTTTTCTTTTTTATGTATCAATTTTTTTATTTCTTACAATTTTGTTTATTTCATTAATTAGCTTAAAATTTTTTAAATTAACTATTCCATTTATTATTTTTGTCGGCTGGCATTATTATGGAATTAATACTTTATTTTATTACCAACATAATCATAATTATTATTATATAGCTGGTAAAATTTTATTATTCATTTCATCTTTTATTTTTATTTTCTTTTTTATACGATATTTTAAAATATTAAAGCGAAGATTAAAAAAAATTTATTATTCTAAAAAAAGTAGAATAGTATTTGGAATTATAATTTTAACTTTATTCACTTCATTTTATTCCATAAATAAATTAATAAAAAAAGAATTATTATCAATTGAACTTTGGTCAGATATGCACAGGAATATGTTCAATGAAAATCTAAAGTATAAGCTCAAAACTCCAGATCAAGTTGCTTTATTTTTTAATAAATTTAAAGAAGAAGGAGTTTATGAAGCAGGTCAAACAGAAATGTTTTTTGCTTGGATATTACATGGATTTGTTCATCACTCAGGAATATATAAAATAATCCCAATTAAATCCTCATCTAATGAAGAAGAAAATACAATAAGAGAAGGTTTGAAAAAAAGAGCCGAAGAACTATATTTAGATTTTTTTAATCAAGCTCTCATTGCTTCACCTAAAAATCCATTTTATCCAAGTTATGCAAAATATTTTAATCATCCCGAATGGAAGAAAATTTTTGAACAGGCAATTTTTAAATCGCCAAATAATGCTTATGTGCCATATATGAGTTGGAATTTGTTACAGATTGCAGCAACAGAGCCAGAAAGAAATTTTATAGCCTTGGTATATGAGGAATCAGTAAAAAAATTTCTTCACAAATCTTCTAAAGATAGAAAAGGTTTTCAAGAAAATCCGGCACTTAAATTTGATAAATTTCAAGAAAATAGTCCTGAAGGAATAAGTTTTAAATTGAAACAGAATACTGATTTAGTAACTGATTCTATTTTTACAAATAAATCTCCAAAATTCAAAATATCTTTTTATTTAAAAACTAATTCAGGTCAAATCAATGTTTTAGTCAAAGATGAAAATAATAAAACAATTGAATCATGTAATCAAGTTTTTTCTCAACAAACTGATTATTTAAAATATAGAATTATTTCTTGTACTAACATGGAGAAATATGATAATGTTTATCTTAGTTTGAACCCTGTTGGAGATTCCAATTTTGTTTTTAAAGATTTATATCCTCTCTTTTCAATTCTTAGAAAAACAGAATGGGTACAATAATTAATTGTTTTTGAAATTAACAAGAGATTGTTCAATAAAAAAATAGTATGAAAAATATTTTCTTTAAAAAATTATTATTCCTTGAAAATAAATTTAAAATGAAATATTTTTTTTTATTTTTAACTATTTTTACTATTATTGAACATTTCCCTCTTTCTTCTAATAAATTGATTCAAGAGATAAGAAATTTACATTTTCTAAGTTCTCCCTTTCAAATGAGCCAAGTTTATGCTATTTTACATGGAAGACAAACTGAAACTTGTTCTACTTTTAAGGAACAACATAATTTAACTTTTGAAAAAGTTGAATTAGATTATAATAATTTCAAAAGCCAAAACTCAGAACAAAGCAGTTTTTTCTATTTGATAAAAAGATATGATGAAGAATTAAAGGAATTATTTTTAGGAAAATCTGATCAAAACTGCTGGAAAGAGTCGGCATACTGGGGTTATTTCCAAAGTTATTTTGGTAGAGACGTTCCATTTGTTTTGTTATATGATAAATTTGGTTTAAGTTCAGTTCACTATATAATATTTAATCACCTAATGATTTGGATTGGTTTATTATCAATTTTTCAATTAGCAAAACTTATTATTAAATCTAATACTCTATCTTTTATACTATTTTTAATTACTTTAGGAAATTTTATAAATTTTCAACAGCATTTACTATTTTATTTATTACAGTCAAGTTTGATGTTTTTGAGTATTTATATTTTTCATTATTTACTTAGGCTTGATTCAAAAGTATCCTATTTTGGCTTAGCAGGAATTTTTTTCTTATACTTTATACAACTATATCATGATTTGACTATATATCCAATTCCTCATACAATGAATTCTACAATTCTATTAATGGCTTTTTTTTTAATTTCCATTTTAAGCTCTAAAAGAAAATTAATTTTTCGTTTCATCTTTTTACTAATACTTTTTCTAATGTTCAAACTACCATATCTAAATTATTCTAAACAATTTTTTAATTTAACAACTAATTATAATCAAGCAAGTAGTGAAGGATTTGCAAGTATTAGTCCAATTGTTGGACTATTTGAAAGACAAAACCCACTTGGGCTTCCACCGGATGACTATGTGTTTCCTAAAATTTTTGACTATGATATTTTTTTAAAATACAAGAATAGTTATTTTATTGTTAACCAATCAAGTAAGTTTATTGGTTTTAGCTTTTTAAAAGAAGCACAGAAATTAGATAAATTTATTTTTGTTAAAACTACACTAACAAGGATGATTTTTCAAACTTTTTTACCTCATAAGATTAATTTTGAATACATTGATCCCAATTTTAATACTAAGACCGAAATTTTTCTTTTTTATATATCAATTTTTTTATTTCTTACAATTTTGTTTTTTTCATTAATGAGCTTAAAATTTTTTAAATTAACTATTCCATTTATTGTTTTTATCGGCTGGCATTATTATGGAATTAATACTTTGTTTTATTACCAACATAATCATAATTATTATTATGTATCAGGTAAAATTTTATTATTCTTTTCATCTTTTATTTTTATTTTCTTTTTTATAAGATATTTTAAGGTCTTAAAGCGAAGATTAAAAAAAATATATTACTCTAAAAAAAGTAGAATAGTGTTTGGAATTATAATTTTAACTTTACTCGCTTCATCTTTTTCCATAAATAAATTAATAAAAAAAGAATTATTATCAATTGAACTTTGGTCAGATATGCATAGGAATATGTTCAAAGAAAATTTAAAGTATAAGCTTAAAACTCCTGATCAAGTTGTTCTACTTTTTAATAAATTTAAAGAAGAAGGAGTTTATGAAGCAGGTCAAACTGAAATGTTTTTTGCTTGGATATTACATGGATTTGTTCATCACTCAGGAATATATAAAATAATCCCAATTAAATCCACATCAAATGAAGAAGAAAATACAATAAGAGAAGGTTTGAGAAAAAGAGCTGAAGAACTTTCTTTAAAATTTTTTGATGAAGCAATAAAAGTTGCACCAGAAAATCCATTTTATCCAAGCTGTGCAAATTATTTTAATCATCCTGAATGGAAAAAAATTTTTGAAAAAGCAATATATCAATTTCCAAATAACCCATATGTATCATATATGAGTTGGAATTTATTACAAACTGCTGCAACAGAATCTGAAAGAGATTTTATTGCTTTAGTATATGAAGAATCAGTAAAAAATTTTCTTCACAAATCTTCTAATGATCGAAAGGGTTTTCAAGAAAATCCATCACTAAAATTTGATAGCTTTAAAGAAAATAGTCTTGAAGGAATAAATTTTAAACTTAAACAAAATCCTGATTTAAAGACTGATTTTATTTTTACAGATAAATCTCCAAAATTTGAAATTAGTTTTTATTTAAAAACTATTATTGGAAAAAATACTGTCATTGTTAAAGATTCAAAAAATAATATAATTGATTCTTGTTCCCAAGTCACTACAAAACCAAAAAATCATTTAAATTATATGTCTATTTTCTGTATCAATATGGAAAAATTTGATAAAGTTTATTTAAGTATAAATTCAATAGAAGACTCAAATTTTATTTTTAGAGATTTATATCCTCTTATTACTGTTATTAGAAAAAACGAATGGGTCAGGTAAAAAATTTAATATGAGTTTAATTTCATTTAATAATATTTTAGCGAATTACTTCACAGATCTCGGTTTGATTCAAGAAGATTTTGTTATGATTGATGTAGGATGTAGTGGAGGAATTGACCCTGTTTGGTTGACATTTGGTGAAAATTTATTTGCTTATGGAATTGATCCACAAAAAACCGAAATTGAAAGATTAAAGAAAGACTTAAATCATAAAGGAATAAAATACCATACTTACTTTATAGGTAGTGAAGAATCAGAGTATGGAATAAAAAAAACTAAGTTTCATAAAAAAAGCTATATGAACCCTGTTTTTCGCACTAGCTCCTCGGTTGTTATCAAAAATTCTGAAAATGCAAAAGCGCAGTCAAACCCCATTTTTGAAAATGTTACAGAAAATTGGATTACACTCCCAGATTTTATAAAAGAAAACTCAATAAAAAAAGTTGACTTTATAAAAATAGATACAGATGGCAATGATATTGAAATACTTCATTCTATCTCAGAACAAATAGAAAACCTCGGTGTATTAGGTATAATGATAGAATCAAATTTTGTGGGTACAGCTGACAAAAATCAAAACTCTTTTTTTAATATTGATGAAATAATGAAAAAAAAAGGATTTCATTTGTATAATCTTTCAATTAGCAAATATTCAAAAGTTGCTTTACCATCAAAATTTAAATATAATATTTTTGCTCAAACAGAATTTGGACAACCTGTTCAATGTGATTTAGTTTATTTAAAAGATGGAGCTTCTGAATATTATAATGATTTTTTTGGAAAAGAGTTAACAAAACAAGAAGTTCTTAAACTTGCATGTTTATATGAAATTTTCAAAGTTCCTGATTTAGCAGCTGAAATACTTTTGTTGCACAAAAATAAATTTGACACAGACTTTAAAATCATTGAGCCATTGAACTTATTAACAAAAAAAATAACTAGAGACAAAAATATTGATTATAAAACTTATATTGAAAACTTCCAAGTAAACCCAAGTAGTTTTTTACCAGGAATAAAGGAAAATTCAGAAAATAAAATTAATTTTCTTCAAGATAGACTGAATGATGCAAAAGATGATATTGCTCTTTTTGAACTTAAAAATAATGAATTATTAAATAATTACACCCAATTAGAAATTAAAAATAAAGAATTAGAAGTTACAAATATAAAACTGAATGATCATAATCAAAACTTAATGAATGAAATAAATTCTATTTCAGCATCAAGAACTTTTAAACTTGCTAAATTATTATCCAAAATCTGGAAATTTATTCGTTTTGTATAAAATTAATTTAATAAAAAAGTTTTTAAAAATTAACCAGTAGATGAAACAATTTTATGGGACAAAAAAAATGTTAAAAAAATATTTAATTAATTCATTAATTCTTCTTATTACATTCATTATTGGTTTCTTTTTCCTTGAAATGTTTTTTAGAGTGACTGATGGATATAAAATTTTCAATTTTAATTTGGAGAAAAAAAACCTAATTGAAGTTAATTTAGCAGATACTTCTTTGAAAAAAACACAGGCTTTGAATAAAAATTTTGCAAAGCTTTATCCAGATACTCCATTCCTAAATTTTTTGGAAATTCCTTTAGAACCAATTCCTCAAAAAGAAAAAAATCTAGAATATGAAGAAATGATTAAACAAATTAATAATGATTATTATAAAAATGAATTTAATAAATATTTTAATAGTAACTTGATTGAAAAAATTAATACCAACTCATGTGGAGAAGATTCAAATTGTCAAAATGCAATTTACTATTATTGTGATTTTAAAAAAGCAGGAGCAGGATATTTAATTGCATTTCAATCTCCTGACGAAGGAGTAATTCCTATTTATAGAATCAGGCCAAATTATTATGGACAAGGTGGTCAAATAGTTTATTCAAATTATGGATTTTTAGGAAAAGATATAAAACTTTTAAAACCTAAAAATACAATTCGATTAGCTTTTTTAGGGGCATCTACAACTGAAAATTCTTATCCAGCATACCTAACTCATTTTTTAAATCTTTGGGCAAAAAAGAAAAATTTGAATATAGATTTTGAAATGATAAATGCAGGTCGAGGTGGTACTTCAAGTGATACTATGGAAAAAGTATTAGAATATGAAGTTAAATTTTTTGAACCAGATTTGGTTTTTTATTATGAAGGTGCAAATAATTTTTGGGCTATTCATAATTTATTAGTAAAAAAGAATAATACTGAAAATTATACTAAACCAAAACAATTTATGAAAGAATCTTATTTACCTTTGGAGAGTATTTCTGCTTTAATTAAAAGAGTATATCAATTGATTTTTAAATCAAATCCTGCTTATGGTTATGAACCAGAAAAACCTGATTATGATAAATCAAAATGGAATTGGTCTGTTGGCTCTAATCAGCTAAATGATGAAACTCTGCCACTTAATTTAAAAAAACAAATTAACAATGTTAAAGGTATCAAAAAAATTACTGATGAAATTGATTCAGAATTATTTGTTACCTCATTTTTATTAATGGTAAAAGATAAAATGAAATTAGATCGGGTTAGACATAAATATATTTTTGAAAATTTAAATTTTGACTTTTGGCCATTTACTTATAAAGATATGGACTATTTATCAAACTTACAAAATCAATTTTTCAAAAAAGCTGCTCAGAGTTATGGAGCTCAATACATCCCACTTGCAGAAAAATTTATTTATGATCCCGATTTTTTTTCTGATCCTGTTCATATGCTTGATGAAGGAACTAAGCTTCAAGCATGGATTATGTTTCAGGAAATACTACCTTGGTTAGAAAAAAAAATTCAAACCGGTCAACTACCAAAAAAATCTAAAATGAATTTAACATCACATCCATATTTAGATCAACCAATAAGAAAAATCAAATTAACAAGAGAGTGTTTTAGTTCAAAAATAGGAAACTAAAATGGAACAAAAAAATTTAATCCTGCAAATAACAAAAAAATTGTTTTATAATATCAATCTAATTTTAGGAAATTTTCTATGAAAAAAATAAAAAACTTTTTAGTTTTAACTATATCAATAATTGCTACTATAATGTTAATAGAATATATAGCTAGTTTTTTTGTTCCAGCCTGGCCTAAAAGAGATTTAAGAAATAACAGTCCGGCTGCTGAAATTGAAGATGAAATTCCTTCTAACGTCTCACCCATTTTTAATTTTAATTCATGGGGGATGAGAGATTATCAAAGAAAAATCGAAAAAGATTTAAATAAAACCAGATATCTTTTTATTGGGGATTCTTTTTTAGAAGGAGGGTTTGAAGATACTTTTTTATCATACGAAGTAAATAAAAAGTTTTCGTTAAATATTTCGTCTAACAAAGAATTTATTAATTTAGGTGTTTCTGGAACAAGTCCAATTGATTATTATTTTAGATTAAAAGAAGTAGGATTAAAATTAAACCCAGATTATGTTTTTTTATTCTTTTTTTCAGGGAATGATTTTTTAAGTCAAAATGAAAAATTCTCTGAACAAATGCTATCCTCATTTGGAAAAATTTCATCAGAAAGTGCTAAACCTTCAATTTTAAGAACATTTACTCCTAGGTTAAACTATCTTCTAAATTCTGCCCTAAAAAATTTAGAATTTTCTAACTCCAATAAGATAATTCCAAATGAACTTGTTCTAATTGGAAAGAGTTTACAAAAAAATTATCCTGATTTTATTCCTTTTTTAGCAGAGCATTTAAAAAATAATTATTTCCAAAAATATTCAATCGAGAATTTAAATAAAATTCTTCTCCAAGGTAATAAAGATTTTTATGATATTTATAAATTAAAAGAAGGAAGTAATGAATTCCTACAAGGCTGGATGCTGAATAACATGATTCAATGGGAAATGAATTCTAGTTATATAAAATCACTTGATGAAGCATTAAAGGAAAACGATGAAGAAGGACTTAAATCTACTTTAAGTTGGGTAGAAAAAACTTTTGAACTTTCAAAAAATAAAGGGATACCTTTTGTACTTTTTTTGATACCTCCAGCATCAGTAGATAAGGAATTTTCAAATTATTGGAAACCTTTCCCGAAATACTATTCTTGGAATTTAATTTGTGAAGCAAGACATATTAAATTTATCAATTATTTAAAAGAAAAAAAAATTCCCTATGTTGATTTAAGAGATTTTTTAAACAATGATACCAATACATATAGAAAATCAGATTCACACTGGAATGTTAAAGGTCATAAGTTAGTAGCTAAAGTAATTATAGATCAAATATTAAAACTTGATAAGAAGTAATAAATATCAAATTAATACATAGGAAGGTAAAATGCAAAAAAAAATATTAGTCACAGGTGGTACTGGTTTTATTGGAACTAGTTTAGTAAAAAGATTAGTTAGCTTAGGTTATGCTGTTAGAGTTATGGATAATAATCTTAGAGGTAAAACTGAGCGTTTAGAATCAATTCAAAATAAAGTAGAATTATTTGAATGTGATATTCGAGATAAGAATAAAGTTTTAGAGGCTTGTGAGGGAATTCACACAATTTTTCATCTAGCTTATTTAAATGGAACAGAGTTCTTCTACACTAAGCCTGATTTAGTACTTGATATTGGTGTTAAAGGTATGACTAATATAATTGATGCTGCAATTGAACATAAAATTAAAGACTTCATTTTAGCATCTACCTCAGAAGCATACCAAACACCTCCAGTTGTTCCAACTGATGAGACTGTAGCTTTAACTGTTCCTGATGTTTTGAATCCGCGGTATTCTTATGGTGGTGGAAAAATAATCTGTGAATTGATGGCTGTTAATTATGGAAGAAAACATTTTGGAAGAACAATTATTTTTAGACCACATAATGTTTATGGTCCTGATATGGGAACTGAACATGTGATTCCACAATTTTGTATGAGAATGAATGATATTATAAAAACTAATAATTCTGAAGTTGTAGATTTTAATATTCAAGGCACAGGAAATGAGACTAGATCATTTGTTTATATTGAAGATTTTACAGACGCGTTAATTTTACTTTTAGATAAAGGTGAAAATCAGAATATTTATCATATTGGAACTGAAGAAGAGATAAGCATTAAACAACTTTGTGAGAGAGTAGGGGAAGTGTATAATAAAAAATTAAATGTTATCCCCGGTGAACTTCAAAAAGGTGGAACAGTTAGAAGATGTCCGAGTATTAAAAAGATGAGAAATCTTGGTTTTAATCCATCTACAACTATGAAGTCGGGTTTAGAAAAAACAATCGAATTTTATAAAACAATTTAAGGATAACAAAAATGAATCATGAAGAAAAATCAGTTTTAAAAACTGGAACAAGTATTGTCACAAAAGAATGCCAAATTTCTGGATCAAAAAATCTAGAAAATATTTTATTTTTGGGGAACTTACCTCCTGTAAATAAAGTTAGAAAAGTTGGAGATTCTCCAACTGAAGAAACAGCCTATCCTGCATTATTGCAATATTGCCCAGACTCACATTTAGTACAACTAAGTTTAATTGTGGACGCAAATATTTTATTTCCTGCTGAATATCCATATACAAGTAGCACAACAAAAATTTTAAGAGAAAATTTTGCTGAACTATATACTGAAGCTAGTTCTTTAATTCCATTAAAAAAAGAAGACTTAATTGTTGATATAGGTTCAAATGATGGAAACTTATTAAGCAATTTTCAAACTAACCACAAAGTTCTTGGAGTAACACCTGAGGATATTTGTAAAATTGCAATTGCTAGAGGAATTCCAACTATTCAAGATTATTTTACTGCAAAAGTTGTAGATAAAATTTTAAAAGAAGAAGGGAAGGCAAAAATTATTACTGCAACAAATGTATTTGCTCATATTGAAAGAGTAAATGAAGTAGTAGAAAATATTCTAAGACTTTTAGATGAAGATGGAGTTTTTATTTCTGAATCACATTATCTACTTCCTTTAATTGAAACTTTACAATATGATACTATTTATCATGAGCATCTGAGATATTATTCACTTCATAGCTTATCTAATTTATTAGAAAAAAATCATGGTCTAGAAATTTTTCATGCAAAACGAATTCCAACACATGGTGGATCAATTCGAGTTTATGCTGCAAGAAAAGGTAAATTCAAAGTACAATCTTCTGTAGCAGAAATTTTAGCAGCTGAAAAATCAAAAGTAACTAGTAAAGAACAACTTTTAAAATTTAGAGATGATGTAGTTCTATCAAAACTTCAGTTAATGGCTTTGTTATTAAAACTCAAACAAGAAAATAAAAAAATTTATGGCATAAGTGCTCCTTCAAGAGCTTCTACTTTAATTAACTATTGTGGAATTGATGCTGGAATTTTAGATTATGTATTAGAAGTTAAAGGCTCTTATAAAATCGGGAATTATATGCCAGGAACTCTTATTCCAATCGAAGAAGAATCTATTTTATTTTCTAATCAACCAGATTATGCCCTTTTACTTTCATGGCATATTGCTGATGAGTTAATTCCAAAATTAAAAGAAAAAGGTTATAAAGGAAAGTTTATTGTCCCTTTACCAGAACCTAGGATTGTAGATTAAAAATGTCCTTTGAAAAAAAGATCGATTTAACAATGGTGATTGGAATTATTTTAGTTCCAATCATTCTTTTTTTCTCTAATACAGAATGGTTTTATACCCCACCAGGTTGGCTAGATCCATTTATGTATCTTAGTTATTTTAAGTATTATTTTCAGCATGATCCTATTGCACACCTTGATTTATATTATAAATCTTCTAGATTGCCATGGATAATTCCTGGTTCAATTTTTTATAATTTATTTTCAAGTGGAATAGCACATATTCTATTAAATTTTTTTATACTATATTATATTTATTTTATTTTTTATTTTTTAACTAGATTAATTACTTCAATCAACAATGCAGTAATCATTACGATACTATTTTTATTTTATTCTGAACTACACGGTAACGGTGGTTGGGAATATCATATGATTATTAGTTTAGCCTATAACATAACTTCAATGTGTTTTTTAATTTTATTTTTAAAAAATAAAAAGAAAAAATCTTTAGCAGTTTTTTCGGGTGTTTTTTTTGCACTCGCTTTACATAACCATCCTCCTTTTTTAGTGACATTGTCTTTAAATTTATTTTTAATTTTTAAATATAAAAAATTTCAAATTAAATTCTATTTTTATTATGGAATTTTATTTGCTATCGGAACTGTAAGTATTACAATTTTTTTGATGCTTTATAATAAAATAAATGGTTACGATCCTTTATTTTTTATACATCAAATAAGATATATTATATCGCTAGGTAAAACTACCTCTGGAAATCAAAGCTGGCTCATTGATAGTAAACATCTTTTATTTGCTTTGAGTGTTTATATATTTTTAATACTTAAAAATCTTTATTCTTTAGCACAGAAAAAAATAAAATTTTATCCTTATGAAATATTTTATTTATTTATTTTTTCATTTTATTTATTCATGCAGATTAAAGGGCAGACAGTTTTAGAAACTGATTACCAAGCAATTCTACTTTCACCATTTGCATTTATTGGATTAGCAAAAACTTCTAAAAATTTAAAACAAATATTAGATTATAAACATATAATTTTTATTATATTCATTCTTTTGTTTGGGTTCTCAATTATTAATCTATATATTTACAATTGGTTTATAAGCTTTAACTTTTCTAAAATTATAATTTTTAGTCTAAGCATTCTAGTTTTTATTATCGCAATTTATTTTATAAGGAATATCTCCTTAAAGTTTATTTCAATTAATCTTTTTTTTACCTCTTTTCTTTTTTCATCTTTTATGAATAAAAATATTATTAACTATTCAATTTCTACAAAATATAAATATGGAAAAGAACTCTTTGAAAACTTAAATAAATTGGATGATTTTCTTCAAGAACATAATCCTAAAACTTATACTAGAACATGGTATGATGCAATAGAAATAACTAAGCTAAAAAATGATTATGAATTTAATACTGGTAATCTATATGCAAGTTTATCTTCACTTGATGGCTGGTGTGGGATTGTTTTAAATTGTGGCTCACCTAATCGTTATCCAAAAATATCTACAGAAGAGTTGAACCAATATCCTGATAAGTTTGAATTAGCTATTATGAGTACAAATATAAATAAAGTGCTTGAAGGAATTCTAGCTTTAGAAAAAGAACACAACAGAATTATTGAACCTATAAAAAATCAAATTATAAAAAGTGAAAATTTTACTATTTATATTAACTTAGTAATGGTTAGCAAAAAGTGAAAACTTTTTTTAAAACTGCAATTGATGGTTTTATAAGTTATCACCTGACAAAAAAATTATTAAATAAGAACTCAAATATTGTTTATAGAAAATTACTAGGAGTAGTGTAAAAAGCATGGACAGAAAAATTACAATTATTGGATTAGGTTATGTTGGTTTACCATTAGCAGTCGAATTTGGTAAAAAATTCAACACAGTTGGATTTGATATCAATTCCCAAAGAATCTCAGAGCTGAATAATTGCTTTGATAAAACTGGAGAGACTAGTAAAAGTGAATTATCTGAATCTAAGTTTTTAAAATTAACTGATTTAGACTCTGATATTAGTGACTCAAGAATTTATATAATCACAGTTCCAACACCTGTAGATTCAGCCAACATTCCTGATTTAACTCCTCTTAAAAAAGCAACAGAATTAGTTGGTAGATTTATCAAAAAAGGTGATATAATTATTTATGAATCAACTGTTTATCCAGGGTGTACTGAAGAATTTTGTGTACCGATTATGGAATCTATCTCAAAACTTAAATTTAATCAAGATTTTTATTGTGGATACAGTCCAGAAAGAATCAATCCGGGAGATAAAAAACATACTTTAACAAATATAAAAAAAGTTGTTTCTGGTTCAACTTTAGAAACACTAAATATTGTTGATGAACTTTATTCTTCGATTATTGAAGCAGGATTGTTCAGAGCAACTTCTATTAAAGTTGCTGAAGCTGCAAAGGTCATTGAAAATGCCCAGCGAGATATAAACATTGCGTTTATGAATGAACTAGCAATAATATTTGATTCACTAAAAATAGATACAAGTGAAGTATTGGAAGCAGCTGGAACTAAATGGAATTTTTTATCATTTAAACCCGGTTTAGTGGGTGGACATTGTATTGGAGTTGATCCATATTATTTAACTTATAAAGCTCAAATTGTTGGTTACCAACCAGAAGTTATTTTATCAGGCCGAAGAATTAATGATAATATGGGTAAATTTATTGCACAAAAAGTAATAAAATTGATGATTAAGAAGAAAATTCAGATTGAAGAATCAAATATATTGCTATTAGGAATTACATTCAAAGAGAATTGTAAAGATATCAGAAATTCGAAAGTAATTGATGTTTATTCTGAACTAAAAGATTTTAACTGCAACATAGATGTCTATGATCCACATGCAATTCCAGAAGAAGTTTTTCATGAATATGGTTTTAGATTACAAGATGATAAAACGTTAAAAAAATATGATGCAATAATTTTAACAGTGTCACATGACGAATTTTTATCTTTAGATTTAAATCATTACAAGAAAGATTCATGTGTTGTATATGATGTAAAAAGTTTCCTTAAAAAAGAGAATATCGATGCAAGATTGTAATGAAAAAATTAATAAGTATAGTTGCTCCAGTTTATAACGAAGAAAAAATTATTGAAGAGCTTATTCTTCGTTGTTTAAAAATCATGAACTCTTTAAAGAAAAAATTTAATTTTGAACTCGTGCTTGTAGATGATGGAAGTAAAGATAAAAGTTTAGAAATACTTAAAAAATATTCAAAAAAAGATAATAGAATATATGCTGTTGAGTTTAGAAGAAACTATGGTCAAACACCAGCCTTACAAGCCGGAATCGATTATTCTAAAGGTGATTATATATTAACAATGGATGCTGACCTTCAGCATTTTCCAGAAGAGATTCCAAATTTTATTAATAAATTAGAGGAAGGTTATGATGTTGTATGTGGCTGGAGATATGATCGGAAAGAAGGATTAATCAGAAGATTTTCTTCTAGAATTTCAAATAGTATTATTCGATCTATTGCAGGATTTAATATTCATGATTATGGAACCACATTTAGAATTTATAAATCAGAAATAATTAAAGATATTAACTTGTTTGGACAGCAGCATAGATTTATACCCGTGTTAGCTTATATTTCAGGTGCAAAAATAACCGAAATCAAAATTGAAAATATTGAGAGACCATTTGGAGTTTCAAACTATGGGATATCAAAAGCATTTAATATTTTTTTAGATTTAATTTATTTGTTATTTTTAGTAAGATATTTATCTCACCCGTTGAGATTTTTTGGAAAAATATTTTTTATACTATTCGGTTTAGCGACTGCGATTCTTTTAACTATGTTAACTCTTACTTATGTATTTGATTTTAAAGTTATAAAAATAGAAAGTAGTCGATGGTTTTTAGGCTCTATATTTTTATATTTAACCTCTTTTCAAATATTATTAACTGGTATTTTGTCAGAAGTACTTTCAAGAGTTTATTATTTTTCTCAAAATAAAAAAGTTTATAGAGTTAGAAATCTATGGAAGAAATAAGTGAGTAATTTTTGGGATATTTTTTAATAATAAAAGTCACGTCCTATTTGTTATATAAATTTTATTTAATGAATACAATTTTAAACATATTAATATTTTTTTTAAAAGTATTAACGAATATTAGAGCTGAATTTATACAACAAAAAAGTTGGGGGATTGGATATTCCTCTAAAACTATACTGATGAACAATTAACTAACTAATTTGACATGATAATATTCCAAAAAAACATGTAATAGTGAACGAGAGGTTGTTGTAAACTATTTTTTAAAAATAAAAATTTAATGTCTAATTTTAATAAAAAACTTAAAAACAAATCAAAGGATAAAAAATGAAAAGAGCTTTAGTTTGCGGAGCAGGTGGTTTTATCGGTGGGCATTTAGTTAAAAGACTAAAATCTGAAGGATATTGGGTAATGGGTGTGGATATTAAAGATCATGAATATGTTAAAACCCAAGCAGATGAATTTTTAAAAGGTGATCTCAGAAATCAGAATTTTGTAAAAGAAACTTTTAAATATGCTTATGAAGAAGTTTATCAATTAGCTGCTGATATGGGTGGAGCAGGTTATATATTCACTGGGAATTATGATGCTGATATCATGCATAATAGCGGTATTATAAACTTGAATATTCTAGAATATGCTAAAAGTGATAAAATAGGAAAGATATTTTATTCTTCTTCTGCATGTATGTATCCTGAGCACAACCAGCTTGATCCAAATAATCCAAAATGTTCAGAAGATTCAGCATACCCTGCAGCACCTGATAGCGAATATGGTTGGGAAAAATTATTCAGTGAAAGAATTTTTTTAGCATTTAATCGACAATACAAACTTCCAGTTAGAGTTGCTAGATTTCATAATATTTTTGGACCTGAGGGAACTTGGACAGGTGGAAGAGAAAAAGCTCCAGCAGCAATGTGTAGAAAAGTAGCAGAAGCTCCCGATAATTCTTCAATCGAAGTTTGGGGAGATGGAAAACAAACAAGATCTTTTCTATATATTGATGAATGCCTAGAAGGTGTAAGAAGATTTATGGATTCTAAAGAATTTACAGGTCCAGTGAATATAGGTTCTGAAGAAATGGTTTCGATAAATCAACTTGCACAAATGGTTATGAAAATTTCAGGTAAAAATTTAAGTATAAATAATATTGACGGGCCTCAAGGTGTAAGAGGAAGAAATTCAGATAATAAGTTGATTCGTGAAAAACTTAATTGGGAACCTAGTCTTCCATTAACTGAAGGAATGACTAGAACTTATAAATGGATAAATGAACAAGTTCAAAATTCAAAATTAAAAGGAATTAAATAATGAAAATATCAGTAATAGGTTTAGGAAAATTAGGGTCATGTTCAGCAGCTTGTTTAGCTTACAAGGGATTAGAAGTAATAGGATTAGATTTGAATAAATCTTTTGTTGATTCAATTAACAAAGGTAAAGCTCCAGTATTAGAACCTCAGCTTCAAGAAATAATTGATCAAACAGAAGGGAGACTTTCAGCTACTCAAAGCTATGATGAAATTATTAGCAAGACAGAATTAACAATGATCATAGTCCCAACTCCTAGTAAAGAAGATGGAAATTTTTCAGATAAATATTTATTAGATGCACTACAACATTTAGGAACAGCATTTAAAAAAGTAGATAAATATCATGTTTTTGATATCGTTTCTACAGTTAGTCCTAAAACTTGTGAAGAAGTTTTGATCCCTGCATTTGAATCTTATTCAGGAAAAAAATTAAATAAAGATTTTGGATTCTGTTATAATCCTGAATTTATTGCACTTGGGTCAGTTATAAAAGATTTTTTAAATCCTGATTTGGTTTTAATTGGGGAGAGTGATAAAAAAGCTGGAGATATGTTAGAAGAAGTTTATAAAAAACTTAACAATAATGTTCCAGCTTATTTTGGAAGAATGTCTTTAGTGAGTGCTGAAATTACTAAAATCAGTCTTAATTCATATGTCACAATGAAAATTAGTTATGCAAATACTCTTGCGAATATTTGTGAAAAAATTCCCGGTTCAAACATTGATGACATTACTAAAGCACTTGGTGCGGATAAGAGAATTTCTCCTTTTTATATCAAAGGTGGAATCAGTTATGGTGGTCCTTGTTTTCCAAGAGATAATAGAGCAGTTGTTGCTTACACAAAAAAATTAGGTATTGATGCAAAACTTGCTAGGGTCACTGACGATGTAAATGAATATCAAATTTCTCATTTAGAAGAATTAGTTTTAAATGCAGTTAATAAACAAAACAAATTCAGAGTTTCTATTCTTGGTTTAACATATAAAGTTGATACTCCAGTGATTGAAGAATCTCCAGCTTTAAAATTAATTCATGCATTACAAAAACATACTGATGTTGAAATATTAGTTTATGATCCACTTGCAATGGATAATATCAGGGCAGTGTGTGGTGATTCAATTGCTTACATGTCTTCGGTTGACGAGTGTTTAGAAAACTCAAATGTTTGTATTGTGATGTCTCAATATGCAGAATTCAAAACGATTAATTCAACAACAATCAAAAACAAACCAATGACGATTATTGATTGCTGGAGAATTTTAGATAAATCCAAATTAAATGCTGATATTGAATACATAGGAATTGGTTTGCCTTAAAATGGATTGGGAAGTTCTAGAGGATGAGTTAGTTTTATCAAATTCACCCTGGATAGAATTAAGAAAAGAAAAAGTTAAAGTAAATGACTCTGTAATTATTGAAGATTTTTACAGAGTTATATTACCAGAATTTTCTTTGGTTTATGCAACCACTATAGAAGGTAAAATTGTTACTGTAAGTGGATATAAACATGGACCAAAAAAAGTTTCTGTTGGTTTACCTGGTGGATTACTAGAACCCAATGAATCTCCACTTTCAGCAGCCAAAAGAGAATTTGAAGAAGAAACAGGTTATCAAGCAGAGAACTATATTCATCTGGGAAGTTATGTAATTGATGGTAATCGTCAATGTGGAAAAGCACATTTCTTTAAAGCAAATAATGCGATCAAAGTTGGTCTTGAAAATCAAGTTGATCAAATTGAGAAACTTCATATAGAATTAAAAACTCTCTCAGAGTTAAAAGAAAATTTAAGAAATGGCGAAGTTGTATTGGTCGGTTCAGCTGCACTAATAGCACTAGCAAATTTATTTTAAAAAGTAGGTTATACTTTATGTCAAATGAAACTCCTTACCTCAGTATTGTTGCAGCTTCAAGAAATGACGATCATGGTGGAAATCCATTAGTTCGTACCCAGATATTTATTGATTCTTTTTTGGAGCAATGTGAGAAATTTAAAATCAAAGCTGAGTTAATTCTTATTGATTGGAATCCACCAAAAGAAAAAGTTCCTCTTTCAAATGTTATTTCATGGCAAAAGTCAAATGAATATGTTGATTGTAAAGTAATAACTGTACCCAATGAAATACATCGAACAATTCGATATAGCGATAGATTTCCATTTTACCAAATGATTGCTAAAAATGTTGGAATTCGAAGAGCAAAAGGTGAGTTTATATTAGCAACCAATATTGATATATTATTCTCTTCGGAATTAATGGAGTTTATTTCAAAAAAGAATTTGAAAAAAGGAAATGTTTATAGATGTGATAGAGTTGATATTGATCCTTCAATAAGTGCTGCATTTACTCAAGAAGAAAAAATGTTTTATTGCAAAACAGAATCAAATATTGTTAGATGGAATAAAAGATATACTGAAAAAGAAGTTTTTATTAAAAGTAAATACTACCAAGAAGATGAAGTTGATGGCGTAAAGCTTGAAGTATTAAAAAATGGATCGCCTTTTTATTATCTAAACACTTTTGCATGTGGTGATTTTACTATGCTTCACAAAGATGATTGGAATAAAATTAAAGGTTATTCTGAAATGGAAAGTTATTCTTTACATATTGATAGTATGTGCATTTATTCATGTGTAAGAAATGAAATTAATGAAGTATCTTTTCAAGCACCACTTTGTTGTTATCATATTGAACATTCCATTGGTTCAGGATGGACACCTGAAGGTGAGCAGAAATTGTATTCAAGACTTTATTCAATGGGTGTATCTATTCCAGATATCGAAATTCTTCATGAATATATTGATGAAAACTGTCAAAATGATAAAAAAATTATTTTTAATAATGATGACTGGGGTTTTAATAAAGTAGCATTTAATGAAGTTTTATGTGATAAAATTGGGATCAACCAAATATTAAAATCAGATATAAATTTAATTAATAAAATGAGTTTAGAAGATAAAATAAAACCTTCAGGATTAATTGAATATGATTGGGATATACTTGCCCAAATTAGTTACAGAAAAAATATTGGTCAAACTAAATTTGAATCAATTTGTTATCTTTCTTTTGAAGGTAAATTTGATTATAATAATCCGATTATAAAAAAACAAAAATGTAGTGATACAAGTTTCAGTTTTTTATATGAATTTGATTTGCGAGAAGATTTAACAGTAGATTCTATTTCTTGGATAGCAGCATCACAAAAGTTGTGTAAAGTTAAACTGGATAAAATTCAACTTATTTCTCAAACCGGAGAATATATCGATTTTCCATTAAATAGATTCCAAACTCAAGGTTTGATAAGTGAAGAGGGTGAGATACAATTCTATACTGCCCATTGTGTGAGTTTGTTATATAATGTTAATGAATTTGGAAAAATAAAAGGATTTTTAGTTGAAGGGAAAATAACATTTGTTGATCCTTATGAAAATTTCCTTTTTATTAAAAATTATGTAGATGGTTTTCACGAGTCTAAAAAAATTATTTATGATCTACAACAACCAAAACCTGAATCAATTATCCCGCAAAAAACTTTTAAATCTACTTTTAAAAACATTTTTAACTTCCCTTTAAATTTGTTTAGAAAACTGTTTTAAAAATTATTAAAAACAAATAATAATATTCATTTACATAAAAATTAATAAATAAAGGCAATAGTATTATATGAAAATTCTATATGATTATCAAACTTTTTATATCCAAGATTTTGGAGGGATCTCAAGGTTATTTTTTGAGCTTTTAAATTCTTATAAAAATACTTCTATTCAAACTAAATTAGGTTTACTTAGATCAGATAATCATTATATTTCAACTTCAAATGATTTTTTAATAAAAAGAAAAATTAGACATCAAAACTGGCTGGTTCCAATTCATTTTCCAGGTAAAGGAACAATGTTTAAAATCCTAGAAGATAAAAAATTTTTAGGACAAGGTGCCGAAAAAAAAAATTGTCTTAATTTACTAGAAGAGAATGATTTTGATATTTTTCATCCAACTTATTACGATGACTATTTTTTTGAAAAAATTAAAAAACCTTTCATCATAACTATTTACGATTTAATTCATGAAAAATTTGCTGGCTATTTTAGTTATAAAGATATTGGTTTAGTTAATAAAAAAAATATTCTTGAAAAAGCAAAACTCATAATTGCTATTTCTGAGAACACAAAAAAAGATATAATTGATATATATAAAATAAATCCTGATAAAATAAAAGTTACTCACTTAGCAAATTCTTTAGTGGAAAATAAAAATACTATAACAAGTATTCCTTTTTTGAATTTTATGAAAAATTATATTCTATTTGTTGGGAATCGTTTTTTGTATAAAAATTTTAAAAAATTTATAACAGCTATTGCACCTCTTTTAAAAAATGACTTATATCTTATTGCTGCAGGTGGAAATGAGTTTGATGCACAAGAAAAACAAAACTTAATTGAATTAGGTATCGAATCTAGAGTTGTGTACTTTCCTATTCATAATGATGATGAACTTCTTCAATTGTATAAAAATGCATCTCTTTTTGTTTTCCCATCTTTATATGAAGGATTTGGAATTCCCATTTTAGAAGCTTTTGCTTCTAATTGCCCTGTAGCTTGTAGTGATACAAGCTCATTGCCTGAAGTAGCAGGTAATGCTGCATTTTATTTTGATCCTACAAATGAAAAATCAATTTTTGAAGAAGTGAAAAAAGCATTGAGCTCTCAGAGCGAAATTAAAAATAAAATAGAACTCGGTCAAGCAAGACTTGAAAATTTTTCTTGGGAAAAAACTGCCAATGAAACCCTAAAAGTTTATGAGGAAGCAATAAAATAATTTATGAATACAGAAACTATTTTTTCAATTATTACTCCAACTTTTAATCAGGGGAAATTTATAAAAAAAACTATTGAAAGTATTATTTCTCAAGAAGGAAATTTCTTTATAGATTATATAATTTTAGATGGCTTATCAAAAGATGAAACAGTTGAAATTATTAAAGAAGAATCTAGTAAGTTAATTAAAATAGGTTCTCCTATTAAAATTAATAATATTGAATTTTATAAAAAAGAAAATACAGTTTTTTGTAAAGGGATTTCATTTAGGTGGTTATCTGAAAAAGATAAAGGTCAAAGTGATGCAATCAATAAAGGGTTTAAGATGGCAATAGGAAATTATATTGCTTGGTTGAACTCTGATGACTATTATACTCATAATAAAGTATTGTCAGTAGTTGATCAAAATTTGAAAAATAATAATATCGTTTATGGTGGAGCAATTGCTAAAGATAAAGATGGAAAAGAAATGTGGAGACATAACCCCAAAGAATTTAGTTTTTATAGTTCTTTATTTAATCAAGAAGGCATTCCTCAACCATCAATTTTTTGGAGAAGAGAAGTCTTTGAAAAAGTTGGTTTTTTAAATGAAACGCTTCATTATGGAATGGATTATGATTATTGGTGGAGAATGTTACATTTACGGTTTAACTTTTATAGAATAGATGATTTTTTATCTGTTCAAGTTTATCACCCAGATTCTAAAAGTAGTCAAGGTGATTCTATGTTTGAAGCATTTAAACCTGAAGAGATTATCCTAAAAACTAAATATAGAAACTCACTTGGATTAAAGAAATATTTTTACATTATAAAGAAAAGAATAAGTGATATTTTAAAAAAATGAAAACTCCAATTTTATTTTTAGTTTTTAATCGCCCAGAAGAAACAAAAATTGTTTTTGATAGAATTAAACTAGTTAAACCGGAATTTTTATATATAGCAGCAGATGGTCCCAGAAAAAATAAAGATGGTGAAATTGATAAATGTAACCAAGTAAAAAATTTAATCTTAGAAAATATAAATTGGGAATGTAAAGTCAAAACTCTATTTAGAGATGAAAATTTGGGTTGTCGCAATGCTGTAAGTTCAGCTATAGATTGGTTTTTTAAAGAAGTTGAAGAAGGTATAATTATTGAAGATGATGTTTTGCCTTCTATAAGTTTTTTTAAATTTTGTGAAGAATTACTTTTGAAGTATAGAGATGATAGTAGAGTAGGTATGATTTCTGGAATTAATTTTGGTTTTGGTTATAAAAGAAATTCTGATTCATATTATTTTTCACGATATTCACATATTTGGGGTTGGGCTAGCTGGAGAAGAGCTTGGGAAGGTTACCAAGTGAATATGGAAGATTATAAATTATTTAATGAAGAAGATAAGTTAGGAGATATTTTTCAAAATCCTGTTGAATATAATTTCTGGAAACAGATTTTTAATTCTGTAGCTTCTCAAAATTTTAATACTTGGGATTATCAATTAGTTTTTCATAATTTTAAAAATTCTAGACTTAATATAATTCCTAATGTTAATTTAATAACAAATATTGGTTTTAATCAAAATGCAACTCATACCTTTACAAAAAATCAATATGCAAATCAAATTGCAGAAGAAATTTTTTTTCCCATTCAACATCCTAAATTTATTCTTCTAGATGAAAAAAGTAGCGAAAGCTCAAGAAATTCTTTTCTTCCAAAAATAAAAGTTGAAGAATTACTAAAAAAAACTAATTTTTTACAAAAGTTAATTAATCTTTTCAAATAATAAATAATACTGAGGAATAATGAAATGTTAAAAAAAATAATATTAAATTTTGTAGATAAGCTTGGCTATACACTTTTAAAAAAAGGTCAGCAATTAGAAGGAATTATTACATTAGATAAATTAAGAATTTCTCAGATGTCAATAATTTTAGATAAAATAAATTATTTTGAAGACAAAATAAAATTTGTAGAATTATATAAGTTAGATGATACCGAATCTTTTTATGTTATTAAAAATAATACATGTTTAAATCAAGCAACAGTATTTTATATACAAAATAAAGTTAGTGACCTAAGATTAAATTTTGATTATAATCAAAAAAAAGATTTAAACAAACTTAAGAATAAGTACAATAAAATTCATTATGGAAGTGGAGAAAATATTCTTAAGGATTGGTTGAATACAGATTTTATTGAACTGGATTTTGAAAATTATTTAAAGTTAAATTTATGTGATAAACAACCATTTGAAGAAAACAGTTTTTCTTTTGCTTTCTCTGAAGATTTTTTAGAGCATATAAATCAAGATGATTCAATTTTATTTTTAACTGAAGCTTATAATGTTTTAAAAGTTGGTGGAGTATTAAGACTTTCTTTTCCGGGACTTGAAGGTGTTTTAAAAAAACATTTCAGGAAAGAAAATGTCAGGCATTTTAATTTAAAACTGGAAGCTTATAAATATTGGGATCATATTCATTTTTATTCAAAAGAAGAACTTGTCTTAGTTGCTACTTCAATTGGTTTTACTAAAATTGAATTTGTTGAATACGGAAAATCAAATTATAAAGAGTTACAAAATCTTGATACTCGTGATACCCAAATAGGTTTAAATACTTATGTTGAGTTAACTAAATAATTTTTTTATGGATAAGAAATGAATATCGTTGAAGAAACTAACTGTAGATTGTGCAATTCTAAAACTGAAAAAGTTTTTATATCAAAAATTTTATTAAAATATGATATAAACTTTTTTCAATGTAAAAATTGTAAACTATTACAATCTGAAAAACCTTATTGGTTAGATGAAGCTTATAATGATGCAATTTCAATTTTAGATACAGGAATTTTTTTACGTAATAATGAAAATTTAAAAAAAATTCTCACTTTAATTTCAAATTTGAATATTTTAACTTCCCCAAAAAAAAATAAAATTTTGAACTTTTTTAAAAAAGAAAAACCAGAATCCTTTACTGGTAAAATTTTAGATTATGGTGGTGGATATGGAATTTTAGTAAGATTATTAAGAGATACTGGAATTGATGCATTTTGGTTTGATAAATATGCTCAAAATATTTTTGCTAAAGGTTTTGAATTTAATAAGTCTGAAAACTATAATATTGCTGTTGCTTTTGAATTATTTGAACACTTTGATGAGCCATTTAAAAATATAACAGAAATTCTTGAACTTAGTAAATTTGACTTTTTAATTTTTAGTACACTCAATTATGGCAATGATGTCCCTGGAAAAGATTGGTGGTATTATGTTTTTGAAGGTGGACAACATATTTGTTTTTATAATTCAGAAACATTTAAAACAATAGAAAAAATTTTTGATTGTAAAATCTATTCAATTAATGATGATTTTCATATACTTTCCACAAAATATAAAGAAATTGATCTGAACGATTTAAAATTTCTTTTTCAAAATATGAACGAAAACTACTCAGAAATTATAAAGTTGTATAATTCAAAAACCTTCCCTGATCATATGTATTTAAAAGAAGCTCTGAATACAAAAAAAGCTTCAAAGTAACTTAATGAACAAAAAAAAATCCTAAAATTCATAATTCCTATTTTAAAAGATAATGAGAATTTGAAATTTTTTAAAAATAAATTTAATGAATTTGAAAAGCAAATAAGAAATAAAAATCTAGAATTCAATTTTATGGATGAAGATACAATCTCTAATTCAGTTGAAATAAATAAATCTTTCAAGAGAAGAATTATTAAAAATAATTTAAAACCATATACAGTATATTTATTTAGAATGCTAGACCAGAAAAGAATGAGAAGTAAATTTCATATTAAACAGAAAATTGGTTTTAATTCTATCAAGTCAAAAAAAGTCTGGAGTCTGTTTTGCATTTTTTAAAAAAGAATAAAACTCTATTCGCTATAATCTTTATAGTTTTTGGTATTATTTTTATTATCAAAAATAAAATTCTTTTGGAAGCCAACTTTAAGTTTAGTGAAGTTATCCTTTTTTCAATTGGAGTCTGTTTGATTTTTTTTGAAAATAGATTAACCCGAAGTAAAACATATTATTTGTTTATTTTTACTCTTTTGTTTGCTTTAATATATTATTCATACAAAGATTGCTTTTCTGCTACTTGGTATATAGTTGATGACCATATAATGGCTGAATTTCAGCTATTTATTAAGGATAGAAAAAAAAGCTTTACTGAAATCTTTTGTAAAGGAACTTACGGAGGAATAGATGCCTTTTGTTCTCCTTCAGATACTATTAGGTATCACCCTGCAGCTCAGATTGTACATTTCCTAAAACAAATATTTTTTGCAGAAAATCATTTGTATTGGTTTATCGAAAAATTTTTAGTTGTTAGTTCTTCGATTTTATTAGTATTTTATCTCGTTTCTAGATTTTTTGGAATAAGTTTTTCATTTTTTTTTACAATTGTTGTTTTTTCACAAAAATACTTTAGTAGTTTTTTTGTAATGCATATGCCAAGTGAAAATTATGGATTGTTGAGCTATGCAATCTGCACTTTATGTGCTTACAAATTGTTATCAAATAAACTCTCTGTTAAGAAATATTACTTCTATTGGATTCTACTGGGAATATTTACTTTGATTGGGATTGGAATGAAAGAAAATTTAATTGTTCTTATTTTTCCAATTTGGTTAGTAATGGCTTTTGACATTTATGAAAGAAAAATAAATTTTTTAAATTTATTTTTTAGTATTTCTTCAATTCTACTTGTAGTTTTAATAATTTATTCAGTCTTAGTCAATCTATCTAAATCAGGACAGGATATTTATTCACGAGATACAAGCCCAGCATCTAGAATCCCAATGTTATTTTTAGCTATTAAAACAACAAAATTTTATATTCTAAGTTTGGTCATCATTTTTGCAATAGCAATTTCAGGTAAATTTTTAAATATTCTAAAGAACTTCTCTTACAGAAATTTAATAATATTTTCTTCTATTCAAATTTATAATCTTACTAACTACTATTTTCAATTTGTTTTTTATAATGCTGAAATTCCCGCAGAGAATAGGTATGATTTTCCTGGTACAACTGTTTTCCCATTTTTTTGGATTATAAATTTTTACTATTTAAGTTGTTTAGTTAAAGAATATTATTTTATTAATTATTTTAGTTTAAACTTTAAAAAAGGAATTACTGTTGGTTATTTACTATTAGCTATCCTAAATCCTTTTAATGATCTTAAAATTGCTGCATATAACCAAAAATTAAAAACTAATGATTTTACAAATAGACTTGGGGAGATTATAAAAAAAGTTAAACAAAACCCAGAATGGGTTATTTCATTTGAGTCTTATGATCCACTTGACTTCGAGCCATTATATTCTACAAATTATTTTTTAAGACTTTATGGTGTAAAAAATCCTATAAGTTATAGAACGAATAATTTTAATCTAAATAATGAAACAGGATTTCGAAAAATGCTTGCTAGCAGTTTGATTTCATGTACTAACCAAGCTAGTTGTATTGGTGGAGCAATTAAAGCTTTACCAAAAGATTATGATAAATGTTATTCTGTATTTTTTAGTTCTGAAGTTGTTAAAAATAATTGTGAAGGTATTTTAAAAATTAACTACTATTGAATTTTTTTCGAAATAATTTTTCTTGGATTTCATAAATATAACCTTGTCTTTTATTTTAAAAAAATTGTTTAGAAGTTATTAATTATATAAAATTGCTTTTTTTTATATGCCAGCTGCCAAAAGTAATTATCTATTTCTTTTGGCTAGAAAATCATAACAAGTTACTAAAGGAATAAGTGCTAATTTTTTTCAGACTAAATTAGAAAAAAATTATATATTGATAATCAATATGTTAAGTCAAAAGTAGTTTCAACATAATAAAAAAAAAGGTTAATATATAACTTAATGAACAAAAATCATAAATTAAAAAACAAAATATTAATTTTTAAATTATTTCAAAATAAACCTAAAAGAGTGATGTTCTAAAAGTATGTTAGATTTATTCAAAAACAAAAAATTATTTACTAATCTTTTATTTTTTTCAACAATTTTCTTATTGTTTGATTTTATTCCACTTAAAAAAGCATTATTCTTTATAATTGTATTTTTTCTGGCAATATACGAAAACCATTTTATGAAGTTTTCAATCTATAAAATAAGTTTAGGATTGATACTTTTCTTTTTAGTTTTTAATGCTTATCTTCCAAACTTTTCATCTAAGTGGAATATTGTTGATGATCATAAAGTAGTAGAGTTTCAGTTATATCTAAGGGAGCATCCTCAAATTTCCTTAAAAGAACTAATTTGTGATGCAACATATGGTGGTTTTGATGCTATGTGTAATACTATAGGACCAAGATATCATCCAACAGCACAATTGATTATTTTTTTAAAACAATATTTTTTTGGTGTAAACCCATTACTTTGGTATACCGAAAGATTTTGTACGATTATTTTTTCTATCTTGATTAGTTTTTATATGTTTACAAAATTTTTGAACCCCCTTGTGTCTTTTTTAATTACAATTTATTTATTTTCGGAAAAGTACTTTAGTAATTTTTTTGTTTCTCATATTCCAAGTGAAAACTATGCCTTAGTTTCTTTTTGTATTATACTTCTAATGTCATTCTATATCCTTAAAAACAAGAAAAATAATTTCAAAAATGATTTAGCATGGTTTGTATTAACCATTTTTTCAATAATAGGTATTGGAACAAAAGAAAATTTTATTGTTTTGATAGGACCAATAGTTATTGTTTTTTTAGTTGAGTTATATCAAAAAAGAATAAAATTTTTTCAAATATTTTGTTTATTCCTTGTTGTATTGTTTACTTTTTATATTACATATGTTGTTTTAAAGTTTTCTTCTAAAGCAGGAATAGATGTTTATGGAAATACAAATAATGTTAGTTCAAGATTAAATTATTTAATTTCAGGTCTCAACTTAATTCAAGTTCATTTGTTTTTTTTATCTGGAATATGTTTTTTTTCTCTGATAACAATAGTCCTTAATAAAAAAATAAAAGTTATAAATAAAGTATTTGTTCTATTTTTTTTAATTCAATCTTTTTTAATTTCCAATTTCATTTTTCAATATATTTTTTATAATGGAGCGATACCGTTAGAAAATAGATATGATTTCCCTGGAAAAACCTCATTAACTCTTTTTTGGATTGTAGATTATATTTTTATTTTTTATATTTTAAGACTTAAACTTAGAAATCAATTTTTTAGAAAAAATTTGAGGATTTTAGAAATAGTAATCACTATGGTTTTGTTATTTTTAAGTTCAACCCCTTTTAATAATCTTATGGCATTAAGTTTGATAAATAAAGTAAGAACAAATCATTTTACAAATGGTTTAGAGCAAATAGTAAATATTGCAAATGAAAATCCTAGTCTCAATGTTTCTTTCGAATCTTTATCAATTTATGATTATGAACCAGTTGTCTCAACAAAACAATTTTTTGACTATTATCGTGTTAAAAATAATTTTTCCTTGAGACTTCATGATTATGATAAAATAAAAATAGAAAATGAAAATCAAAAAATTCTTAAAACTGGCTTAATGGAGTGGAGTGAAAAAGGTGGTTATGTTTTTAAAAAACCTTTGCCGTTAAATGAAAAAAATTGTATTTCAGTTTATTTTACTGATAAAAATACAGTTGGTAATTGTGAATACAAAATACGATTACAATAATCTAAAATTTATAATGTTAAAAAAAATCAGTAATTTAATTTTCAAATCCTAATTTATAAAACAAAACTACTGGACAAAAATAATGAGCTTTATTAAAAACTTACTTAATACTTTCAAACAAAAACTCTTAAAACCTATTTTGAAAAAACTTTTTTTTCAACTACAAATAAACCATCTTGAGTTGAAAGAAGAAATAAAATCTTTAAAATTTCATACACAAAGACTTATTTATTTAAAAACCCATTTTGAAAAGAATATGTTTGTTTCTAATCAGTTGAAAATTAATCCCAAATATCATTCCTTACTTTCATTAAACCATTTTGAATACCAAATACATTCACAAAGTGGAGAAGATGGAATTATACAAGAGATTTTTAGAAGAATTGGCGTAACAAATAATTACTTTATTGAATTTGGGGCTTCAAGCGGAACTGAAAATAATACTTCGAATTTACTTAATTTAAATTGGCTAGGATTATGGATTGAAATTGATAAAGATTTGTTTCAAATTTTAAATCAAAAATTTAACTCTAAAATCCAAGATAATAAACTTAAAATAATTAATGCTGCTGTTACAGCTGAAAATATTCAAAGTCTTTTTGCTCAAGCAAATGTTCCTAAAGAAATAGATTTACTTTCAATAGATATTGATGGAAATGATTATTGGGTTTGGAAAGCTATAACTGATTATAATCCTCGAGTTGTGATTATGGAATATAACCAATCAAAAGGTCCAACTGAAGAATATTTTATGCCATATAATCCTGATTTTTTTTGGGATGGAACTCATGGAAATTATGGAATTAGTTTAAAGTCAGTTGAGTTACTTGGTAAAGAAAAAGGTTATAATTTAGTTGGTTGTGGAATTTTGGGACCTAATGCTTTTTTGGTTAGAAAAGATTTATGCAAAGATTTATTTCAAGAACCATATACTTCAGAATTTCATTTTTCTCCTGCAAATTCTCTTACTTATGCTTTTGAAGTCAGCCCTTTTTACAAAGATTATAAATTTTAGATAACTAAAATATTTTTCAATACAATGCGAACTCTATGGTTCAAAAAGTCAAATCATTTTTTAAAAATTGGGTTAATAGAAACAAAATTAGGTAGATAAGGTTTGTTGCTTTTAATAATCGCGATGATGATTTTAATGATCTTGTTAGCGA